>NZ_CP036265.1:822500-1122500 GCF_007743815.1 Alienimonas californiensis | reverse complement strand
TCGGCGGACACTCGCTTTGGAGGGGGGCGGATACTAACCCGAAGCGTCAGCGAGGGCGTTCACTCGGCGGCGGCGGATCCTGCACGCGGCCCTCGCTGACGCGTCGGGTTGGTGGGACGGGCCGGCTCCGCGCCGCTTGCCGGGGCGTTTGGGGGAGCGGTACGCTCGGGCCGCTCGCCCCCTGTTGACGCCTGAGGAGTCGAAGATGCCGACCGTCCCCGAGATTCTTCATCCCGCCGGAGCCCCCGTGAACGGCGTCGACCGCCGCGGGTTCCTCTCCACCGCCGCCGCCGGGGCGGCCGTCGGCACGCTCGCCGGGCTGGCCCCGCGGCTGCATGCCGAAGAAGTGCCGGAGTTCTCCCCCCGCCGGGTCGGGCTGATCGGCAGCGGGTGGTACGGTAAGTTCGACGTCTTCCGCATGCTCCAGGTCGCCCCCGTGGAGGTCGTCGCCGTCTGCGACGTGGACAGCGAGATGCTGGCCGAGGCCGCGAAACTCATCGCCGAGCGGCAGGACGGCAAGTCGCCCAAAACCTACGGCGACTATCGGGAGATGCTGCAGGCCGAGGATTTAGAGATCGTTGTCGTCGCCACCCCGGACCACTGGCACGCCCTGCCGATGATCGCGGCGGTGGAGGCCGGGGCGCACGTCTACGTCGAAAAGCCCACCAGCGTGGACGTGCTCGAAAGCAAAGCGATGCTGGAGGCGGCCCGCAAGCACAACCGTGTTGTGCAGGTCGGCACGCAGCGGCGGAGCACCCCGCACCTGGTCGAAGCGAAACAGCGGGTGATCGACGCGGGCCTGCTGGGCGACGTCGGCCACGTGGAAATCTGTTGCTATTATCACATGCGGGCCAAGGGGAATCCGCCGGACACGGAGCCGCCGAAGAACCTCAATTACGACCTGTGGACCGGCCCGGCGCCGATGCGGCCGTATAATTCCCTGACGCACCCCCGCAGCTGGCGGGCGTTTATGGAATACGGCAACGGCATTGTCGGCGATATGTGCGTGCACATGCTCGATATGGTCCGCTGGATGCTGGACCTCGGCCCGGTCAATACCGTCTACAGCGAGGGCGGCATTCTGATCGACCCGGACAGCAAGGCCAACATCTCGGACACCCAGACCGCGACCTTTACCTTCAATAATCTCCCGGTCGTCTGGACGCACCGCAGTTGGGGCAACGCCCCGGACCCGGAGTACCCCTGGGCCGCCTTCGTCTACGGCAAGAACGGCACGTTGAAGGCCAGCGTGCAGAAATACGAATTCATTCCCACCGGCAAGAAGGAACCGTCCGTGCGGGGCGACGTGGTCCTCGAACCGGAGCAGTACCCGGAGGAGCAGGACGAACCCCGCATCGAGCGCCACGTCGCCCCCGCCAGCCGGGCCCATATGAAGAACTTTTTGAAGGCCGTCGAGGCGACCGAGGCCGGCGGCGGCGAGGCGCAGCGGCCGGTGGCCGACATCGAGCAGGGCGTGACCTCCAGCGTGGCCTGTATTTTGGCGAACTTGTCGCTGGAGTTGGGCCGCTCGCTGACCTGGGACCAGGCCAACTGGCAGGTCCCCGGCGATGCCGAGGCCAACGCCCGCCTGGCGCGGCCCTACCGCGCCCCGTGGACCCACCCGGCAGCGTGAACGAAGTGTCGTGAGCCCGAAGCGCAAGCGAGGCTCTGCGGTTCCGACCCCCGTTTGCGCTGCGGGCTCACAGCGGCGGCGACGTTCTATAAAGTTTGCGCTGACGCGTGACGAATCGGGCCCCGCCTCGCTCTTCCCTCCTCTCCCTTGAGGGAGAGGGGCCGGGGGTGAGGGTGAGCGCACGGTTCGCAGGCGCCCGCTCAGGCTGTGACGGCCCGAGGAACGGTTGAGAAGACGGAGCGTGAACAGCGTCCAGAAATCACTGCCCCCTCACCCCCGACCCCTCTCCCCCGAAAGGGGGCGAGGGGAGGACTGAGATCCACGCCGGCCCCACTTTAATACACGATAACCCGCAGCCCCGCGGCAAAGGCCGTGAGGCCGACGGCGACCCAATCGCGCCCCGTCCAGCGGTCGCTGCGGGCGTTGGCGCGGAGGTATTCGAGGAGCGCCCCGGTCGGGCAGCCGTGGCGGCAGTAGGCCATCGGGATGAACAGGGCCGCGATCAGGCCGACCACGAAGATCGTCTTCGTCGCCAGCCCCGCCAAGCTCCAGTGCCAGGCGTCGAACGGTTCCAGCGCCACCGGGGCCACCAGCGGGAACCCGAACGCCGCCAGCAGTACGAGAGCCAATAAGGCCGGCGGCAAGAATGCCAGCGCCCGGCGGGCGCCGCGGCCGACGCTACGGCGAGGCTTCAACCGCTCCCCGAACACCCCGCCGACGAACGCCTGCTGCACGGCGCCGTGCGGGCAGAGGTGCGTGCAGTACACGTTGCGTTTCGTGGCGACCGGCAGGCTGAGGGCCGCGGCGCTGAGCAACGCCAGCCCGCCCGCCGTCCGCCAGGGGACGCCGTGCTCCGCCCAGCCAACCCACATCGCCTGCGAGAGTAAATCGCCCCGCCACACACCCAGATAGCCGATTAATAACGCCAGCCACGCCCACCGCACCGCCTTAAATCCCCGCAGTCGGGTGAAGCCGACGACCACCGCCCCGGCGATCAGCGCCAGCATGCCCCAGTCGACGTGGCGCCACGACAGGGCGTTCCACGCGGCGGCGGGGGCGTCGTCGGTCGTTTGAGGAGCCGCGGGCGACTCCTCCGGGGCGAGGTCCGTTTTCGCGGCGAGGATCGCCCCGTCGACGACGGCGAGGCTGGTCATCGTCGCCCCGCTGACGGCGTCATAGCTGCCGTCGGCCGGGCCGCGGTTCGCTAATTCCTCGACCGTCATTCCGTCGAACAGCCGCAGGAAGCCCCACTCGTCCTCCCGCAGATAGGTGACGTAGGGCTCGTTATCAAAACTGTCGTCGACGATCAGGCCGACCGCCTTTTGATCCTCCTCATTAAAAGCGACGAAGGCTTCCGTCGGTCCCTGATAGCCGATCACCCCGTCCGCGGCGGGGGAGGTTCGCAGCAGCGACCCCAGCGGCTCGCCGGCGGCGTTGGTGACGGTGAAGCGGCCGACCTCCTCGGCGGGCGTGATCGCGGCAGCGTCGGGGAAGAGGGATTGCGCCTTTTCGACGGTCAACACTTCTTCGAACCGCGGGACGATGGGGGCGTCGCCGTCCAGCCGCACGCGGATCGACTGCCACATCGCACGGGCGGTCAGCGTGGCGCCGGAGACGGCGTCCGGCGGCGGGGTGGAGGCGGCTTCGCTCCAGGTTTGGCCGACGAACCGACCGTTCAGCACGTCGGCTTCGCGGACGGCGGCGACATGTTCGTCGGTGTCGCCGCTGCGGAGGATGGAGACCCCGCGGACCGTCGCGTCGCCGTCGCCCTCTTCAAACGCAATGAGCAGGTCGCTCGGGCCGGAGAAGCCGACGATCCGCCGGCTGGCGGGCATTGTTTTCAGGACGAAGCCGAGCCGCTCGCCGGCGGCGTCCAGCACGGGCACGGCGCCGGTGGCGGCGTCGGGCTCGCCGAAGGAGGCCGCGTCGGGAAGCAACCTTGTGGCCGCAGTCCGGGCAGCGGGGGGCAGGCCGTCGCCGTCGCCGGCCGGGTTCTCGATCGACTCCGCGGGGACGGAGGCGATCAGACCGACGACCGTCGCGAACAGGCCCAGCCGGACCGCGTGCAGAACCCGCCGCCGCCACGCCCGGGACGGGTTCGGCGGCGTCGGGTCGCTCACTCGTTCCCCCGCGGCTCCCCGCTGCGGGGCTGGCCGACCCGGGGCTCGCCGACCTTGATGAGGCGGATGGCGTCGGCGTGCACGTTGCCGCCGGCGCCTTCGCTGCGGATCGTCACCTCGACGGTCTCGCCGGCCCGCACGTCGAAGGCGCCGAGCGATTCAAAATCGTTCTTGCCGGAGGCCGGCTTCGTCATGTCGAGTTTGAAGTCCTTCGACGTCCGCCCCACGGTCACGTTCGCCGGGACCGTTTTGCCGCGGTTTTCGTGGGGCAGCCAGGCGAGCTGCACGTCGTAGCGGCCGGTCTCCTTCACGGTCGCCTTGAAGGTCGCTTTGGCGCCGGAGCCGGGGGAGGCGTAGCGGTAGGCGTAGCCGACGTAGCCCTTCAGGCCGGTGCCCTCGGTCCAGGCGCCCTCCAGCTCCGCGGCCCGGTCGTCGACGACCAGGCCGTCCAGTTCCGCCGGGTCCAGCCCGGTCGGCGGGCCGTAGCCGGGGGCGAGTTTCATGGCGTCGTCGGGGACGACGATCTCGTCGTTGACCGTCTCCCGGCGGGCCTTGCCGGGCAGTTCCAGCAATTCGACCATCTCCGGCCAATAATCCTGATAGACGCGGCGGGGCGTGCAGCCGTTCTTAATGCAGATGCTGGCGGCCCGGCCGACGACCTCGCCCATCATCCCGCAGGTCTTCATCACGCGGGTGGTGCCCAGCGCCTGGTGGGTCACGCTGATGTTCCGCCCCGCCATGAACAGGTTCTCGACGTTGCGGGAATAAAAGCAGCGATAGGGCACCGGGTAGCCGTAATTGCGGTCGATCCGCTGATCGTGGACGGCGTAGGAGATGAACGGATTATCGGGGAACTTCTCCGCGTATTGCTCCTTGGGATAGTGCAGGTCGATGCTCCAGGTGCTGGGCACGCAGCCGTCGGGGAATTCGCGTTTGTCGACGATGTCGTCCTGGGTGAGCTGCACGTCGCCCAGCAGGCGGCGGGACTCCCGCGGGCCGCCGACGAAGGCGACCCAGGTGAGGATCGCGTTCCGGTGCTTGGCGGCGCCGTCGCCGTTCTTCATCGCGTCGAAGGCCCCGTAGACGGCCCGCAGGTTCCAGTCGCGGATCGCCTCGGCCCCGCCCAGCGGGTTCTTATTAAACCCGCTCTCCCAGAACCACTGGCCGTGGTGGTCGCGGGGGTAGGGGAAGTCCTTCATGGACAGGTCCAGCGCCCAGTCGGCGTCGGGGAATTCGGTCGGCTGATCGACTTCGTCCCAGCGCCACATATTGCTCATGCCCATGCGGCCCTCGGGGGTCATCTCCCAGTCGGCGCCGGCCTCGGCGCCGATCGTGCCGTGGCCGGTACAGTCGGCGTAGAGTTTGCCCTCGAAGCGGGTGATCTCCCCGGTGCGGGTGTCCAGCGCGGAGACGCCCGTGATCCGCTTCGCCCCGCCCTCGACGTCCTTCGACTCGACTTCAAAGGCGTGGTGATTGAGGAACAGATCGATGTTGTCCTCGGCCCGGACGATCTTCTCCTTCTTCTCGTCCTCAAACTCCTCCTCCGTGCCGGGGGACTTCGTGGCGTGGTCGGCGATCTCCTCGATAATTTCGCCGACGCGGGGGTAGTTGCCGCGGCGGATGTGGCCCATCGCCCAGACGCGGACTTCGCTGCTGCCGTTGCCGCCCAGCACGGGGCGGTCCTGAATGAGGGCGACCTTGCAGCCCATGCGGGCGCCGGAGATCGCCGCCCCCAGGCCGGAGTACCCGCCGCCGATCACGACCAGGTCGTAGCCGTCCTTGGTCGGGGCTTCCTCCGGCAGGCCCAACAGCGCCCGCCGCCAGGGGGGGAGGATCGTCGAATCGTTCGGCGGCGGTTCCGTTCCCGTGGTGAAGTAGATCGCGTCCACGCGGCCGTCGAAGCCGGTCAGATCGTGCAGGGCGACGGTCGCCTCGCCCTTGTCGACCGTCACCGTGCCGGCGTTCTGCCAGGCCCAGTCCTTGCCCTGGGTGCCCAGCGTTTCGGGGAGTTTCTTGCCGTTGACGCTCAGCTGGAACCGGCCGGGGGAGCCCTCGGCGTCCCAGCGGGCGACCCAGTCGAAGGTGCGGACGAAGGCCCGATATTCGCCGGCCTCGGGGAAGTTCACGGCGGTGGCGGCGTCCTTCACCGGCGTGCCGATGCCGTGGGCCAGCAGGTAGGGGGAGCCCATGTGGCGGATGAACTGGGTGTCCAGCTGCCACCCGCCGCGGTCGGCGAAGGATTCGGCCTCGACGAAGACTTCCGCCGCCCCCGCCGGCGACGCCGCGGCGGTCAGGAGGAGCGCCAGCAGACCGGCGACGCGGGAACGGGAGGGGGCCATGGAGCGCGTCCTGGGAAGAAACGGATCGGAACGCACCAGCGTAACGATCGCTCTCGCCGATGACCAATTTTCCCGACCGCCGATGTGGGCTGAAGGGGGCCGTTCGAGCCCGTCAGCCGGGCAGGTCGACGATCAGCGGGAGGTGATCCGAGGCGTCGGCGTGGGCGGCGTCCGGGCTACCGAGGGGGTGGCCCGGCCCGCCGCAGACCGTGGCGGTCACGCCCTCGCCGGGCAAGCCGAGCCCGAAGGCCCGATCCAGCGCCGCCGTCGGCAGCCAGGCGGGGAAGCTGCGGAACTGTCTGGCGGGGTTCGTGAGCAGTTGGTAGCCGGCGTCGCCCAGCCCGCCGCGCATCAGGGTGCTGCGCCAGTCGTTGGTGTCGCCGATCAGCAGCGTCGGCAGGGCGCCGCCGACGCATTGGCCGACGGCCTCGAACAGTTCATGACTCAGCAACCGGCGGACCTGCCACTGCCGTTCGCCGTCCAGCAGGCCGAGGTGCCAGTTGACCAGCCGCAGCGGGCCGGCCTCGGTCTCCAGCAGGGCGACCACGGCGCCGCGCTTCTTCCGCCGGCCCCTCGTGAGGTCCACCGTGTGGGCTTCGAGGATCGGCCGCTTGGAGACGATCAGGTTCCCGTACCCGCCCCGGTGCGGTCCGCCGGGCAGCGTGCGGCCGGTGGTGAGCGCGTGATTCATCTGAAACACCGCCCCGGGGCGGGGTTCGCCGCCGGGCTCGACCCTGGCCAGCGAGTCGCCGTAGGAGTGCGGCTCGGTGTGCGGGTGCGGCCCGATGTGGGGCAGGTGCCGCCCGAGGAACCACTCGGCCAGCAGCCGGGGTTGGTCGTCGAACCGGGTGCGGCGGACGTTGCGGTCCACCTCCTGCAAGCAGAGGACGTCCGGGTCGGCGGCGGCGACGACCGCCTTGATCCGCTCCAGCCGATAGCGGCGATCCCGCCCGCCGATGCCCTTGTGGATGTTGTAGGAGAGAATCCGCACGAGGCTCCGCCGACCCGGTCTTCCACTGGAGGGGCTTCCCCTGAAGGGGGCGGCAGTGTAGCGGGGAGGGCGGAGCCGTCGAAGCCGCGGCGACGGATCGCCGCCGCGTCCCGCCAGCTACCAGGGAACCGCCGGCTACCAGGGAACCTCCATCAGGTCCACGATCTGTCGGGCCGCCCGCTGGATCGCGTCGTCGAGGGCGGTCGCGCGGGATTCGCCGATCTCGAAGGCGGCCTCGCCGTTCGACAACACCGGGACGGAGCCCGGATCGATCTTCAGCGAGCCGCTGTTCAACTCGTCGCCGCGGCGGTCCTCCCAGGTAACGTCCACGGCGACGGCGAACTCCGCCTCGCGGACGTCGTCGGTGATGCTCTGGGACAGCCGGCGCTTACGCACGCCCACGACCTGCCCGCGGAGGACGGTGTCCGCCTGATGCTCGTGGACGAGCCGGAACGGGGTGCGGGTTTGAATCTCCTTCTGAACCGCCTCGGTCAGTTGGATTTCCAGCCCGGTGCGGTCCGCGACGCTGGTGAACATCGGCACGGCGACCGTGCGGATCTCCGGGTCGGCGAGGTGGCCGAACTTGTAGCCGCACCCGGTGAAGGCGGCCAGACCGAGGCCCACCAACGCCAGCCGGCGGGGGATCGGGGGAGCGTGAGTCATCCGAACGGCCCCGAGTCGGTGAACGGATCGCCGGCCCCCGAGAACGGATCGCCGGAGAACGGGTCGCCCTTGGTGAACGGGTCGTCCGGCGGCTGCGTGGAGCCCGGCAGCGGGGCCGGTTCGACGCTCCGCGGCGGCGCCGCCGGGCGGGCCGGCGGGGTCTGCGGGCGCTCCTCGGGACGGGCGACGGGCGGCCGCACGCTGCGTTCGACGCTCGGCGGGGCCTCCGTCGACCGGGCCCCGAAGCCCGGGGCGGTCGGCAGCGGGCCGGCCATCCGCTTCGCCTCGGCGGGCAATTCGTCCCAGACTTTGCGCGCCCGCACCGCGGCCTGCGTGCCGGGGTGCTCGACGATCAGTCGGCGGGCGCAGATCGCCACCGCCGTCGGATTGCCTTTGCGCTGATAAAGCTGCAGCGTCGACCAGTGAGATTCGCCCTGCGCCTCCGCCATGTTGGCGAGGCTCTCGGCGATGCGGGCCCGGTCGGCCTCCTCGGGGTACAGCCGCTGGAAGCTCTCTTTAATTTGCCGGCTCTCCTTCAGGCCGCTGTCGTCGTACGCCGGCCCGATCCAACTGATCTCCCGGACGTGGGCGCCCAGCAGGTAGGCGTCCTTCACGTGCGGGCTGTTCGGGTACTCCTTCCGCAGGACGTCGTACAGACGGCCGGCCTCCAGATAATCGCCCTCGCGAAAATAATACCCGGCGGAGAGGAACAGGGCGTCGTCGGCGAGTTCGCCGGTCGGGTCGTTCATCCAGACGTTCTTCAACGCCTGCAACGCCCGGCCGTTCGTATCGAACAGCGGGCGGGTGGAGTCGTGGAAGTTCGGCAGGACGGGCACCGCGAGCGTCGGATCGAACGGCCGCGGCGGGGCGTCCGCTTCATAGCGTTCGGCCGGCGGGGGCGGGGGCGAACCGGCGGCGACCTCCGCGTAGGAGACCGGCTTCACGTCGGCGCTGACCACCGCCTCCGGGAAGCCCAGCCAGCGGCGGGCGATGTCGAACTGCCGTTTGCTGATCACGTCCAAGCGCCGCGTGGACGGGTAGCGGTCCAGCAGCGTGTCGTAGGCGTCCTGGGCGGGGGCGTAGTCCTCCGCGGCGTAGAGCGCCTCGGCCCGGTAGAAGAGGGAATCCTCCTCGATGGCGGTGTCGGCGTAGCGGCGGGAGAGCGATTTGAAGGCGGACGCGGCCCGCTTGTGCTCGCCCCGCTCCAGATCGTTGCGGGCGGCCTCGAACGCCTGACGGGCCTCCGGCGGCAGGCGGGTCGCGGAGACCTCCGCCTCGCCCTTCCGGCCGGTCAGGCCCTTCAACCACTCCCGCGGCTTCGCCAGCACGCCGGGCTGCTCCGGGGTCGTGGACCGCAGGGCGTCGTCGTCGCCGTAGAAGGGGGAGTCGTCCGCGGGGCCCTCGGCGCCGGCGAGTTGAACGCCGCCGTCGGCCTCCGGGTCGGCGTCGTCGGGGTCCGCCTCGGCGACCGGCGGATTGCCGGGGCCGCCCAGGGCCGGCAGGGCGGCGCAGCCCCCGCCGGAGCCGATCAACGTGCCGATCAGCGCCGCGACGCACGCGGCCCGCGGGCGGACCAGGCTCTTCGGACGGAACAGCGGACGCGGCCCCGGCAGGGGGCGGGGGAACCGGACGCGCGGCCGGGCGGGCTTGGGCATCGGGGCGGCGGGTTCGGAACGCGGGGCGGGCGCAGCGGCGTCCGGATCGGCGGAGACCGGGGGCGCGGCGACGGAGTCGACGGACCGGCGGGGGGTAGGTCCGCGGGCCGACCGCCGTCAAGAGCGGGTCCGCTGAAAGAGCCCTTTATTTCAGGCTCATTCGCGCCCGAACGGCGAACAGGAAGACCAGCAACTGGGCGCTGAACGCGCAGACGAGCGTCACCATCATCAGGTACTTCGCCTCCGGCAGATCGCGGTACATGCTGAACCCGCCCCCGCCCCCCAGCAGCAGGGCGTTCATCACCACGCCCCAGCAGATCGTCGCGGCGGCCAGTCCGATCCAGAAGGCCCAGCGGTCCCTGCACAGGTGACGCCACGCCACGACCGTCAACGCCGCGTGGATCAGCGAGAGCAGGATCGCTTCCCCCAGAAACTCTTCGCTGGGCGGCAGCGGCGTCTCCCAGCCCATGCCGATGTCCAGCGCCATGAAGCCGATCCCCACGGCCAGCACGCCGTTCCAGACGACGGCGACCGCCCCCGCGTCCCGCACCCGCTCCGGGCGGCAGAGCCAGGCGGCGAAGCGGTCCCGCCAACCGAACGGTCGGGCCGACACCGCCCGCCCGTTCCGCCACGCGGCGAGATCCGCGGCGAACGCCGCCGCGGTCGGGTAACGATCCCCCGGCCGCTTCCGCAGGCACTTCATGCAGATCGCGTCCAGCCCGGAGGGCAGTCCGGCCCGCAACGACCGCGGGGGCCGGGGCTCGTCCTCGGCGATGTGACGGAGCAGCGTGAGGGCGGTGCGGCCCTCGAACGGCGGGCGGCCGGTCAGCAGTTCGTACAACATCGCCCCCAAGGCCCACACGTCCGTGGCCGGGCCGATCTCCTCCGTTCGCTCCTGCGCCTGCTCGGGCGCCATATAGAGCGGCGTACCGACCGCCCGGCTGGCGGTCGTGGCCGCGGCGCTCTCCTCCAGCACCCGGGCCACGCCGAAGTCCGACACCTTGGGCACGAACGGCAGTTCCGAGGCGTGAAAGCCCATCCCCGAGAGCCCGGGGTCGGACGGGCTCCGGTCCGCCGCGTCCAGCAGGATGTTCGCCGGCTTGAGGTCCCGGTGAATCACCCCGGCGAGGTGGCAGCGGTGAACGGCCTCGGCGATCGGGATCAACAACGCCGCGGCGAGCGGGGGAGGAACCGGCTCGTCGCGGTCCGCCAGCCACTCCGCCAGATCCGGCCCCTCGCACAGGGCGCTGGCGATGTAGCACCGCAGGCCGATGCCGTCCGGGTCCGCCACGGTGCCGGTCTCGTAGACCTCGACCAGGTGGGGATGGCTGACGGCGGCGGCGGCCCGGGCCTCGCCGAGGAACTGTTGCCGCAGATTCGGGTCGGTGGCGGCGTCGAACCGCGGCACCTTCAGGGCCACGCGGCGATTCAGCGTCGGGTCGAACGCCCGGTAGACGGTGCCCATCCCGCCGTGGCCGAGCGTGCCTTCGATCAGGAACCGACCCAGCGCCCGCCCGGCGGGCGTCGGGGGCAAGGGCGGGCCGGTCGAACCGGCGGAGGTGGTGTCGCCGCGCCGCCCGGTCGTTTTCGCCGACGCCGCGCCCTCGTCCCAGGCGGAGAGCTCGTTCCCGCTGTCGGGCGGCGGCAGTTCGGGGGAGGGGCGGTTCATGGGCGGCCAGTCAGCTTAAGGGGACGGCCGCCCCGGTTGCCGCCCCGGGCGAGCCCGCTTCCTTCGTCAGTCCCTCCGGCCGGGGGCTCGGGCGCCGGCCGCCACCGCCACCGCCGTCAATTGCAGGGTCATCCCGGCGGTGACCGAGAGCATCACGAGGTACTTGGCCGCCGGGAGTCGGTCGTAGATGCTGAACCCCGCCCCGCCGCCCCAGATCCACCCGCTGCAGGCGTACAGCCAAACGCCGAGGGCCGCGACGAAGCCGACCCACCAGGCCCAGCGATCGCCGCGGAGCAATCGAGCGCCGACGTACGTCATCGCGGCGGACATGGCCGATCCGGCGATCGCTTCGCCCAGGAGGGCGTCGTCTTTCGGTAGCGCGGTGACTCGCTCCAGCCAGGTGTCGAGCGCCAACACGGCCATGCCCGCGGAGAACGGGGCGTTCCACATGATCAACACGATGCCCGCGTCCCGCAGCCGCTCCGGGCGGCGGAGCCAGGTGAGGAGCCGGTCCCGCCAGCAGAATCGCCGGGCCGTGACCGCCCGCCCCTCCCGCCAGGCGATCAGGTCCGCGGCGAGCGCCGCGGCGCCGGCGTAACGGTCTCCCGGCCGCTTCCGCAGGCACTTCATGCAGATCGCGTCCAGCCCGGAGGGCAGTCCCGGCCGCACCGTCCGCGGGGGCGGCGGGTCCTCCTCGTCGATCTGTTTGAGCAGCGCCAGCGTGGTGCGACCGTCGAACGGAGGTCGCCCGGCCAGCAGTTCGTACAGCATCGCCCCCAGCGCCCACACGTCCGTGGCCGGGCCGATCTCCTCCGGGCGTTCGCCCGCCTGCTCCGGCGCCATGTAGAGCGGCGTGCCGACCGCCCGGCTGGTGCGGGTCGCCGCGGCGCTCTCCTCCAGCACCCGGGCCACGCCGAAGTCCGACACCTTGGGCACGAAGGGCAGCTCCCCGGCCTCGGCGGGGCGCGGGTCCGGGGCGTCCAGCAACACGTTCGCCGGCTTCAAATCGCGATGAATCACCCCGGCGAGGTGGCAGCGGTGCACGGCCTCGGCAATCGGGATCAACAACGCCGCGGCGAGCGGGGGAGGAACCGGCTCGACGCGGTTCGCCAGCCACTTCGCCAGGTCCGGCCCGTCGCACAGGGCACTGGCGAGGTAGCACTGCCGGCCGCCCTCGCCGGACGCGTCGATCGTGCCGGCTTCGTACACCTCCACCAAGTGCGGGTGCCGCACGGCGGCGGCGGCTCGCGCCTCCCGCAGGAATTGGCGGAGCAGTTCCGGATCGTCGTCGGCGTCGAACCGGGGCACCTTCAGGGCGACGTGCCGCTCCAGCGTCGGGTCGAAGGCCCGGTAGACGGTGCCCATCCCGCCGTAGCCCAACGTCCCGTCGATCCGAAAGCGCCCCAGGAACCGGCCGGCGGGAACCGTCCCCGCACCGGCGCCCGAGCGGGCGCCGCCGGACCGGGTGATCCCGGCGGGGCCGACCGTTTTGTCCGCGGACGTCGGCGCCGTCCGCGACGACCCGACCGCAGCGGGCAGCCCCAATGCGTCGGGCGGTCCGGCAGGGTCGGGCGGCGGCGTGGCGGGCGGAACGTCAGCCATCAGGACGGCGAACGTAACTCGTCTCAAGCCGGCGCGTTCTGAAAAATGTCGCGCCTTGGCCGCGGAACGAATCCGAGGACCGTTCGGTCCGGAAGACGCCGCGCAAGCAACCGCCCGCCGATCCCTCACGAAGAGGGGTCTGGCGGGCGTGCCCCGCATCCTTGCGGGGACAACCCCGCATCCTTGCGGGGCGATGTCGGGATCGGGCGGTCCGGGACCGGCCGATCGGCTCAGACCAGTCGGCTCAGAACACGTCGAGGTAGAAGTGGTGGCCGCTGTGGTACGGACGGTTGCGAGGGTAGAAGTTGTGCCAGTCCGTGCGATAGACGGGAATCCGGCGTTCCTCGGGGTACTTGTAGTACAGGCTGTCGTACTCCTGCGGGGCTTCGAAGTTCCGCGGGTAGTAGACGTACGGGTAGTGGTAGAAGCGGTTCCAGTCGGTCGGCTGGCCCTTGCCGCTGGCATGGGCCGAGTCCGGGCCGGCGAACGCGCAGCAGACCGTCAGGGCGGCGAGCGCGGCCAACCGCAACAGGCGACGGTTGGAGGGGAGAACAAGCACGCGGCGGTTCATGGCGGCGGCGGGGGGCGGTGTTGGGCGGGTCGGGCGCGGCCGGCGAAGCGGCCCGCCGGCCCGGGGCCGCGATGCGGCCGCGAACGGTTCTTCGGCCCGACCGGCGGATGCGGTTCAGCCCGTTTGAGCGGGAGGACGCTCCCCGGGGGAAAAATCGCGCCCGTCGCTTTCTTCGCGCCCGCCGGCCCTTGCCGGCGGCCGCCCCGCAGGCGAACTTGGGGGCGTTCCCGATCCCGCGCACGGATGCGTCTCCCATGCGGCTCCCGCCCGTTCCCGTTCGTCCCTCACCGACCCGCGCGCGATTGATCGCCGCGTCCGTCTGGGTCTTCGCCCTGCCGTCCGCCGCGGCGCTGGGGCAGGACGCCCCCGCCGAGACGCCCCCGCCGGTCGTCGCCGCGGAGCAGATCACCCCGCAGCGGATCACGGCGGACGATCTGCGGCCGCACGTCGAGTTCCTCGCCGACCCCGCCCGCGGCGGTCGCCCCGGCGGCCGGGCGGACGCCGCCGCGGAGTACCTCGCCGCTCACTTCCAATCGCTGGGGCTGGAGCCGGTCTTCGAGGCATCCCCGGCAGCTGCGCCCGGGAACGCGCCGGCTGACGGCGACGGCGGAGCGGGGGGGAAGAGCTTCTTCCAGACGATCGCCGGGCCGGACGGCGGGCCGTTCGGGCGGAACGTGGCGGCCCTGCTGCCGGGCTCGGACCCGGCGGCGAAGGCGGAAGTGGTGATGATCGGCGCCCATTACGACCACCTCGGCGTGCGGGGCGGGGTGCTGTATCCGGGCGCCGACGACAACGCCAGCGGTACCGCGATGCTGATGGAGGCCGCCGAACGCCTCGCCGACGACGCCAAACAGGGCGACGGCCCCCGCCGCAGCGTGCTGTTCGTCGCGTTCGACCTGGAGGAGCGCATGCTGTTCGGCTCCCGCTGGTTCGCCGCCCACCCCCCCGCCGTGCTGACCGGCGGGCAGGATGACGCCACGATGCGGCAACTCAAGGCGGTGTTCGTCGCGGACATGATCGGCCGCAGTCTGGGCGACCTGGACCTGCCTACCGTATTCGTGATGGGCAGCGAGCACGCCCCGCACCTCAAAAGCGTTCTCGACCGCGTCGGCACGCCGGAGGGGCTGGAAGCGGCCCGGCTGGGCATCGACCTGATCGGCACCCGCAGCGATTACGGCCCGTTCCGCGACCGCGACATCCCCTTCCTGTTCTTCAGCACCGGCGAGCACAAGGACTACCACCGCCCCACCGACACGCCGGAGAACCTCAACGTGGAGAAGGCCGCCCGGGTGGCCTCGCTGATCCTGGCGATCACGGTGACCACGGCCAACGACGCCGAGGCCCCCGTCTGGGAGGCGAACCCGTCGCCGGACCTGGACGAGGCCCGGGCCGTGAACCGCATCACCGGCCTGCTGCTGGAACGGGCCGCCAGCCCGGAGAACCCCACGGGCCGCCGGTTCGGCACGATGCAGAAGGTGACGCTCGCCCAGACGAAAAGCGTCACCGAGGGCGTGCTGGAACGCGGCGTGATGACGGAGAAGGAACGCAGCTGGCTGGTCCGGCTCAGCCAGGTGCTGTTGCTCAGCGTGTTCTGAGGGGGCGACCCCGCCTAAGCCGGACCCATGGGGCCGGCTTAAACGGCGGGAGAGCGGGGCGTTGCCGGATCGCGGTTCACCTCGGACCGCCCCGGCGCCTATTATCCCCGCCCGATCTCCCCCCTCCGAAAGGCCCGCCGTGGCCCGCCTGACGCTGGCCGACCTGGCCGACCTCAACGCCCAGTTCGAGCACAGCGACCCCCGGGACCTGATCCGCTGGGCGAAAGACCTCTTCGGCGACCGGCTCGCCGCGCTGAGTTCGATGCAGAAGACCGGCTGCGCGGTCTGCCACATGCTCAGCACGTTGGATCTGGACATCCCGGTGCTGTTCGTCGACACCGGTGTGCTGTTCCCGGAGACCTACGCCCACCGTGATCTGATTGCGGAGGAGTACGGTCTGACGATCCGCACGCTCACTCCCGAACTGACGATGGAGGAGCAGACCAACCAGCTCGGCGTGCTCTACCTCACCCCGGAGGGGCAGGCGGAGTGCTGCCGGATGCGGAAAAGCGACCCGCTGCTGGCCGTCGCCGATCAGTACGACGCGATGATCTCCTCGCTGCGCCGCAGCGACGGCGGCCCCCGCGGCCGCACCCCGGTGCTCTCGCCGGACCCGGAGACGAACACCCTCCGCATCAACCCGCTGGTGACGATGGCGGACGAGGAACTCGCCGCGTACCTCAAAGACAACGCGATCCCCACCAACCCCCTGCACGAGCAGGGTTACGCGACGATCGGCTGCAACCGGTGCACCACCCCGGTGCTGCCCGGCGAACCGAAGCGGGCCGGCCGCTGGCGGCACCTCGGCCCCTGGAGCCAATACTGCGGCATCAATCCGACGGACATGATGCCCCCGGAGCAACTTTCGGTGGACCTGCCGGAGGACCTGATCGACCGCGTCCTGGGTCGCGCGACGGACTTCGTGATTTAATCAGGGCGCTCAATCGCCTCTGCTCCCCTCGCCCCCTTTTGGGGGAGAGGGGCCGGGGGTGAGGGGGCTGTGACTTCCGATTGCGGTTCACTGCCCGCTCCCTCTCCCGTCGGCCGGGACGTCACGGCACAGAGCGGGGGCGGGTGAACCGTGCGTCACCCTCACCCCCGGCCCCTCTCCCTGAGGGAGAGGGGGGAAGAAAAACGCCCGTCACTCCGCGTACCGCCAGCCTTTTAAAAACGCGAGGAGGTCGGCCATCTGCTCCGGGGTGAGCTGTTCCTCCAGGCCGGTGGGCATCAGCGAGACGCCTTCGCTGCGGAGTTCCAGCAGGTCGCCGCGGGGTAGGGAGACGGTCTCGCCGCCGGGGGACTGCAGGGTGATCGAACCGGCCGTTTCGCTGGTCAGCAGGCCGGTGAGGACGCGGCCGTCGGCGGTGAGGACGGTATAGGCGAAGCCCCCGACGTCCACGGCCCGGTTCGGGTCGAGGATGTTCGTCAACAGGCTCTCGGGGGTGCGGTTGTAGGTGTCGGAGATGTCCGCCCCGACCGCCGTGCCCACGCCGTCGACCGCGTGACAGGTCGCGCAAACCCGCCCGAACGCCGCGCGGCCGCGGGCCACGTCGCCCTCCATCGTGAGGGCCGACTGATAGCGGGCCAGTGCCGCCGCCCGGTCCTCGCCGCCGCCGGAGAGCGCCGCCTCGGCCCGGGTGCGGATCGCCTCGTCATTGAATTGAACTAGTCGCCGCGTCGCCGCGGGGCCGACGGCCGCGGCGGTCAGTTCGCGGTCTTCGACCAACGTCAGCAGCGCCGCGGCCCGGTCGGGGGCGGTCAGGGCCAGTTCCAGCAGCGCCGCCCGCACGGCGGGCGTTTCGGCGGGCAGGTTGCGCACCAGATCGGCCGCGGCGGGGGAGGCGGTGCGGGCCAACTGGCGGACCGCGGCGCTCCGCACCGCCGGGTCCGGGTCCTCCGCGGCGACCGCCGTCAGCTCCGGCCAGGTTTCTTCCAGCAGGCCGAGCAGAAATAGGTCGTTCTCCCGATCCGCAGTGGCGGCCGACCGCTGCACGAACGCGGCGGCGAGCGTCTCCCGGTACCCCGCCTCCAGTGCCGCCAGTTCCCGCCGCAGTGCCGGGCCGGCGCCACGGTCGAGGCCCCGCAGCACGGCCGCGGCCTTCTCAGGGACGACCCGATCGGCGAGGACGGACCCGACGGCCATGCCCATCGTCGCCGTCAACTCGCCCCGGCGCCCGGCGACCTCGGCGGAGCGGGCCAACAGGTCCGGCGGCGCCGGCGTCTCGGAGAGCCACAGCGCCGCGGTGAGGGGCGTCGGCATCCCGGCCCGCCCGGCCCCGGCCAACACGGCGGTGTGCAGATAGGGATCGTCGGACTGAACCGCCGCGTCCACCAGCGCCGCAAACACGGCCGGGTCGTCCGCGTGCGGGGCGAGGGCGACGCAGAGGTCGAAGGCGGTTCGGCCTTCCCAGACGTACTCGCTGAGCGCCGCGACGGCCGCATCGAGCGCTGCGGGAGTCATCAGTCCGGCGTCGGCGGCAATCCTCGCCGCTCGTCCGGGCATTTCGTCGAGTGCGTGTAACACATCGCCTTCGGTCAACGCTCCGACGGCGGCCAAGTACGCCAGCCCCCGCGATAAATCCTCATGCTCCCAATAGATTCTGTTGGACTCGCGAACCGGCGTGACGGCGGCCGGGTCGCGGCGTTCGTGGAGCAATCGCTGGGCGGTCTCGCCGCCCCAGCCCGGTTCGTGCAGCGCCCCCGCCAGTTCGGAAGGCGACGCCGCCCCCAGAACGTCCGCCCGCCAGGGGGGCTCCCCCGCCGCCCGCACCCGCCACAGCCGGCCGCGGGTTTCGCCCCATCGCAGGTCCGGGCGGTTTTTTAATTCCTCCGGCATCCAATGCGGGTGTTCGATCACCGCCCGGGCCATGTCGACGACATATACACTGCCGTCCGGGCCGACGGCGAGGTCCACCGGGCGGAACCAGGGCGAGGCGGACGTGAGAAACTCCACCCCGTCGCGGGCCGGCTTCGAGGTGAACGTCGCTCCTTGCGGTTCGAGAACCTCCCGGTGCACCAGCCCGGCGGTCGGCTCGCAGGTGAAGACGCTGTTCTCATATTCTTTGGTCAACACGCCGCGGGGCAGCTTCAACACCCCGCAGGCGGCGGTGAATTGGCCGGCGTGGGCGAGGCTCGTGGTGAACGCCTTTTGCGTCGGGTACAGCTTGGAGTCCGGCCCCCAGGCGGCGACGTCGTGCACGGCGGATTCGACGGCGAGGTGCGGGTTCAGCGCCGTCAGCGAGTCCGGCAACACCGCGTGTCGGACCGGTTTACGGTTCTCGCAGAAAAAGCGGTTCCCGAAGGCGTCGATGCTCAGCCCGTACTGCCCGGCGCCGGCCACGACCTTTGCTTCGCCAATGTGCGGGTCGAAGGCGAACGTGCGGCCGGACAGGTCCAGCGGTTCAGCGTCCTTATCCTCGCCTAAGCCGGACGCATGCGTCCGGCTTGGGTTCGATTCCCCCTTCACGATTTTGCCGCCGCGGAGGCCGTTGCCGACGTAGATCCAACCGTCCGGGCCGAGCGTCGGGTGATTGGCCCGCAGCTGTTCGTTCTCCTCCGCGAAGCCGGTGAACCAGACTTCCTCCCTGTCGGCGACGTCGTCCCGGTCGGTGTCCGGGAAGTAGCTCACCTTGCCCGCGAGGGTGACGAAGGCGCCGCCTTTCCACGGCTGCACGCCGGTGGGGAAGGCGAGGCGGTCGGCGAAGGTGAGGGCGGCGTCGAAGGTGCCGTCGCCGTCGGCGTCCTCCAAGATCCGCACTCGGCCGCGGGGCGGATTCTCCTCGGAAAAGCCCTCGGGCGGCGGGGTGGGGTAGTCGCCCATCTCCACGACCCACGCCCGGCCGCGTTCGTCGAACCGTAGGGCGACCGGATCGACGACCAGCGGCTCCGCGGCGGCCAGCTCCACCGTCAGGCCGGGCACGACGGTCAGCGTCGCGGCGATCTCCGCCGCCGACGGCCCCTCCACGTCGGCGGCCGCGGGGGACGGATCCGCCGCGCACGCCAAGGCGAACGAGGCGGCGAGCGGGAGGCCGAACATGCGGACGTTCCGAGACGGTCGTTTGACAAAGGGGCCGGTGCGCGACGATCGCGGGTGTCGAACTTACACGCTGCGTCGCACCCGCGGGACACTTCCGGCCGGCGCGGGGCGGGGCGGAGCGGCTCCCGAAGCGTCGGCGGGGGCCGCCGGAGGGCGCCGGCGGGTGGGGATCGGCCTGAACGCCGGTTGACGCACGGTCCCGGGGGGCGATCTAATCAGCCTGCCCGATTCGTTCGTCTCGCCGTTCCCGGTTCCGCCGGGGATCGGGGGGAGAATCGTCGGGTCCGGCCCGGCCGGTACGCGGCGTGCTCCATCCGTCCGACCGAACCGTGTCCCCGCGATGCGGACACGGCCCCGGCTCGTCGGCGCGTCGTGCCCCGCGGCCCCGTTTCCATCCGCGGCCCGTTCCCCGGCCGCCCCGGACCCTCCTCAACCCACCGACATTCGCCCATGATCACTGCTCGCCCCGCCCGCCGTCTGATTGGCGGCGTCGCCCTCGCCGCCCTTGCCGCCGGCCTGCTGCTCGCCCCGGCCCCCAACGGCGCCGACGAGGCCCAGGCCCGTCCCCAGCACCTCAAGTTCTTCGCCCAGAAGTACGCCGAGGAGATCGAAAAAGATCAGATCAGTAAGGTGAAGTGCGATATCTGTCACGAGAAGACCCAGCCCAAAGATAAGAAGATCCGGAACCCCTACGGCGCCGCCCTGGCGAAGGTCGTCAAGGAGAACGAGAAGGATCAGGAAGCCTTCACCAAGGCCATGGAGAGCATCGAGAGCGAAAAAAGCTGCAACGGCGAGACCTTCGGCGAGCGCATCAAGAAAAAGAAGGAACTGCCGGCCGAAGGCTGCGATCCGCTGCCCACCGGCCAGCCGCTCGTCCCGGTCCCGGACGCCGCCAACTGAGCCCGGTTCCGGCTCACAGCCGTATCCCATCAGTCGTGACGACCGCCTCCGGCAACGGGGGCGGTCGTTTTTTCATGGACGCCTGCCGCTTGCGGTTTCGCGGGGGCCGAGGGCGTTCGACCACCGTGAAACCGCAAGCGGCGCCCGCCCGGCGAATCAATCCGCGTTCGGCGGCTCCGGCCGCAGGGCGTACAGGCGCCAGGGGCCGGCGACGTGGGTCGGGGGGGCGTCGATCGGCTCCAGCGTGGCGGTCAGCAGGTAGTCCGCCTCCGTGGCGACGCCCAGTTCGCCCAACTCCGAACGGTCGAAGCCCGGCGTTTCGTCGTCGCCCCACCGCAGGCGGGCCCAGTCCCGCACCAGCCGCAGGCGGCGGTTCCACTCGAGAATCCCCGCCGGGTCCTGCGGGCAGTCCTTGAAGCAGACGTACTCCGCCCGCTGCGCAAACCACTTGAAGGCGTGATTGCGGGTCGGCGTGACGACGACCGCGTCCGCCGGCAGGGTCTCGTCGATCCAGCCGCACATCGACTCCCAGGCGGCGGCGTCCTCAGGGGAGAGCCCGGAGGGGTCGCGGTCGTAAAAGGGCGTCCAGACGCTGAGGAGGAACAGCGCCCCCGCGGCGCCCGTCGCGGCGAGGGTCCGCGGCGGCGTGGTCGCCCAGCGGATCGCGCACCCCGCGAAGGCCAGCGCCGCCGCCAGCGGGACCAGCACGTCGGCCAGGCGGAACGGGTAGAACTTCAGCAGGAAGGCCCGCAGGTAGGGGAACGCGGCCTCGTGCGGCTCCCCGGTGCGCAGGCCGATCAGCACGCCGACGTAGGCGATCAGCAGGCTCCCCAGCACGACGAGGGCGAACGCCGTCTCGGCCGCCGTCCGGGCGCCCCAGCGCCGCAGCAGGACCCACGCGGCGGTCAGGTGGAAGAACCCGAACCACGAATGGGTGCGGAACGTCATCGGGTCGAGGTGATGGGGCAGCCGCAGATAGACCTGCAAAAAGTTCGCCCGGCCGACGTTCGCCCCGGGCGCCGCGTCCAAGGCGTCGAGGGCGAACCACAGCCCGGGGACGGCGCACAGTAGGAACAGCCCCGCGGCGGCGGCTGCCGTCCGGGGAGCCGGGCGCTCCATCGGTTCCCCCCGCCACCGTCGGGCGCCGGCCAGCGCCGCCGCCGCGAACGCCCCGCAGGCGGCGCCCCACACGCCGACGACGGGGTGAAACGAGACCGCCGCCCCCGCCGCCGCCGCCGCTGGCAGCCAGCGTCGCTCCAGCCCCCAGGCGAGCCCGAGCAGCAGGAAGCCGTACGAAAAGACCTTGCCCTCGGCCCCGCCGACGAGCCATTCGCCCGACAGGTTGCCCACCGCCGCCGCCGCGAGAAACGCCGCCCCGCTCAGCGGCGCCGCCCAGGGGGTGCCGATCACCCGGGTCGCCAGCAGCGTCCAGCCGCAGGCCAGCAGGGCCAGCCCGGTCGCCCGGCCGAACAGGGCGGCGGCGGGTAGGCCGAACCCGTCCGCCACGGGGCCGCACAGCAACCCGAACACGCCGTGCGGGTCCGAGGAATCCAGGAAGAAATCGCCCGGGCAGAAGCTCGGGTCGACCAGGTGCAGCGCCTTGCCGAGGTACTGCGGCTCGTTCACGCCCGGCACGGGGCTCTGCACGAGCGAATAGGCCATGAGCGCCGCGAACAGCAGCGTTCCCGCGACGACGCCCTTCATCGCGGCACGTTCCACATGGCGGCAAACCCCCTGTGCGGCAAACCCCATACGGGGGAAACGGTCGGGCCGACTACTTTTTGCTGCGGGCGGTCTTCTTCGCCGCGCCCTTCTCTTTGACCGCCGCCTTGGCGGTCGTGCCGGCGACCGCCTTCTTCGCCGCGGCTTTCTTCTCCTGTTTGGCGGGGGCCTTCTCCGACTTCGCCGCCGCCTTCGCGGGAGCCGCCGCTTTCTTCTTCGCGGGAGCCGCTTCCTTCTTGGCGGGCGCCGCCTTCTTGGCCGGGGCCGCTTCCTTCTTGGCGGGGGCCTTCTTCGCGGCGGCCTTCGGGGCGGCGGCGGCCGTCTTCTGGGCGACCGCCTTCGGGGTCGCCTTCTTCGCCGCGGCGGGCTTGGCGGCGGCCTTCTTGCCGGCGGACTTCTTGGACTTGGCGGGGGCCGCGTCGGCGTCGTCGCCGAAGATACGGTCCCAGCCCTCACGCAGCTTACTGTTGGAGCCGGTGCGGACGATCGGGCCGCTCATAGGGAGACGCTGTGAAGAGACGGGGGGAACGCGGGCGAACTCGTGTTCGTCCGGGCGGACTCTGCGTCCGCCGATTGAAGGTCGGCGATTCTTGAAACGACGCCGCTTACCGTCAACCGCACCGCCCTATTTCATGGGGGATCGCACCGCCCGACGCCCGATTGTGCCGTCACGGCAAGCGGCGCCGCGGGCCGCCTACTCCTCGGCCGCCGGCGGGGGGTTCGGATTGCGGCGGGAGGGCGCCTCCAGATAGCGATAGCCGCTGTTGGCGTTGTTGCGGTCGTAGGCGAACGCCTCCCACTCGTCCAGGAACGATTTGACGAAGGTGACCGGAATCGCGAAGCCCAGCCCCTCGCCGAAGGTCAGCTTCATATTGGTCACCCCGATGACCTCGCCGCGGTCGTTGAACAGCGGGCCGCCGCTGTTGCCGGGGTTAATCTGGGCGGTCGTCTGAATATACGTCAGCCCCTCGAAGTTGCGGTGGCGGTTGGAGACGATCCCCTGACTGACGCTCCGCTCCAAACCCAGCGGGTTGCCGATGGCGAACACGGCGTCGCCCTCGCGGTAATCGGCTTCCTCGCTGAGGAACACCGGCTTGAAGGTCACCCCCTCCGGCTTGGGGATGCGGACCAGCGCCAGATCCAGAAACGGGTTCAACGCGACCAGTTCCACGTCTTGCACCCGCCGGCGCCGCAGGGACTGGCCCTCCTTGGTATACAGCGTCGCGGCGAGGCGGGTCTCTTTCTCGACGACGTGATAATTCGTCACCGCGAGGCCGTCCTCGTTGATGATAAACCCGCTGCCCAGTCCGCCGGGGGTCTGGATCAGCACCACGCCCTCGCCGTATTGATCGGCGAGCTGCTTGACGCTGCCGCCGGGCAGGTCGGCGGTCTGATAGACGCCGCGGTCGGTCACGTTGCTGACGGCGTCCGTTTCGGACTCCGCCCGCCGCTTCAGCACGCGGTCCTTGGGGATGCGGACCACGTCCACGCCCAGATCGACGTACAGGGCGTCGCCGTCCTCCTTCAACACCTCCCCAGTCACACTCTGCCCGCCGCGGAGTTCCAGCACGTCCGCGGCGGCCGCGGCGGCGGCGAGAACCGGAAGCGTCGCGACCAGCGCGGCGGCGAGAGCGAACGAACGGGGCATCGGCGGTGCGGGCGGTTCGGGAGGGGACGGGGGAGTTTAGGGGCCGAACGAATCCGCGGCACCTCCAACCGGCGCCCCCCCCGCCGGCGCACCTCCAACTGGCGCCCCGGCGATCCCGGTCGCGGCGATCCCGGTTGCAGCGATCCCGATCGCGGCGGCGGTCACCACTCGTCCAACACCTCGTTGCCGGCCCGGGTGCCCAGGCCGTTGTAGACGTCGAAGTCGATCGACTCGCCGATCGTGTGCACGGAACCGTCCCCCAGCAGGAACTGGGCGAAACCGACGTGCGGGGCGGAGACGTCCCGGTCGTCGCTCTGCGGACTGTTGGGCGTGTGGCCAGTCTGGAACAGGATCATGTGGCCGTGGTCGTCGGAGGCTTCGGTGATCTCCCGGACGCCGCCGATCCAGTTCGTTTCGTATTCAAAGTGCACGCCGTGCTCCGCCCCGCTGCGGAACGGGCCGTTGTTGCGTTCGCCGACCATCAGGGTGTTGGAGAGCCCGTCGCGGACCTCGGCGATGCGGGTGGCGCTGTTGCGGCTGAACATCCCGTCGCGCTGCGTCTGGTTGTCGTCCAGATCCGGCGGGCCGAAACAGGCGACGAAACTGGCCATCGCGTAGGCCTCGACCTCGCCGGTGGAGATCTGCGGTTCGGTCGCCTCCCCCTCGCCCATTACCACGTAGCCGCCGTCGGAGACGGTGTCCGTCGGACAGAGGAACACCGGCAGGTGGCGGGTGCGGATCGCGGCGTTGGCGGGGTCGTAGATCGGGACGTTAAAGTCGATCTCCGCGTGTACGTTCGGCAGGTCGAGATACGGCAGCAGCAGCGCCCCCCAGCCGTAGCCGCGGGTGTTGCCCACGCCCCCGGGGGCGCCGACGTCGCCCGGAGCGTAGAGGTAGCCGGAGGGGAACGTCTTGAGCGTCGACTCGTAATTGTGCATTGCCAGCCCGATCTGCTTGAGGTTGTTCAAACAGGCCGTCCGCCGGGCCGCCTCCCGGGCCTGCTGCACCGCGGGCAGCAACAGGGAGACCAGGATCGCGATGACCGCGATCACCACCAGCAGTTCAATTAGGGTGAAGCCCCGCCGACGGGACGGGCGGCGTACGGGCGCAGCGGGGGCGAACGCGGAGCGGGAGAACGACATCAAGGCGGGACCCGGGAAGGGCGGGGGAAGGCGGGAGGAGCACTCTGCCCGGCCTCAGACCGCCTTGTCCAGCGACGGCGTCCGCTCCCGATTAATGGTCGCCTTCGTAATACGGCTCCACGTGCACGACCACCTCCCGCACGCTGGGCCAGGCGGACTGCACCGCGGCCCGCACGTGCTGGGCGGTGCGGTGGGCTTCGCAGACGGTCTCCTCCGGGTTCACCTCCACGTCGATATCCACATGGGCGTCCGGGCCGGCGTGTTGAATGCGGACCTTCTCCACTTCCAAAACGCCCTCCACGGAGGCGGCGGCCTCGCGGACCAGTTCGAACCGGGCGTCGTCCGGCACGCCGTCCACGAGTTGATGCAGGTTCTCCCAGACGGCGGCGGCGCCGAGGCCGATCATCAAGGCCGCCAGCAGCGCCGCCCCGCCGCGGTCGATCAGCCCGCCCCAGTCCGGCACGGTCGCCGCCGCGGCCAGGCCGACCGCCGCGATCAGGCTGGTGCCGGCGTCGATGCGGTAGTGGTAGGCCTCGGCGATCAGGGCCGAACTGTGTTCCCGCCGGCCGACGTTCTTCACCACCCGGCCGGTGATCTCCAGCAGCACGGCCGCCGCCAGCGGGACCGCGGCGGCCCACAGCGGCAGGTTCAGGGCGACTTCCTCCCGGGCCGCGTCCCACACGGCCTGTCCGCCCAGCACGGCGCCCAGCAGCACGATGAGCACCCCCAGTTGCAGCCCCGCGAGCGGCTCGAACCGGCCGTGCCCGAAGGGGTGATCGTCGTCCGGCGGACGCTCCGCGTATTTCACCGCCGCCAGCAGGGCGAGACTGGCGGCGACGTCCGCGAGGCTGGCGACGGCGTCGACCAGCAGCACGTCGGCGCCGCAGGCCAGGTAGGCGGCGAACTCCGCCACGATCACCACCAGCCGCACGCCCACGCCGACGGCGCCGGCGAAGATCAGCCGCCGGGTCCGATTGCGGCGGGCCGCCCGCACGGCAGCGGGGTCCTCCGGCGGCACCGGATCCGGAAACGCCGGCCGCACGGGCCGGGTCGGGGCGGGGGACGCGGCGGAAGTCACGGCGGGGCCGGTCACGAGCGAACCGGTCGTGGCGGGGGGCGGGCGAGCGGGGCGACATCCTATCCCGCCGCCCCCCGGCCTGCCGACCGCTGTGCCCCCGTTCGCCCCCCCCGACCCGCCGCCCCGGCTTCCCGCGCCGTCCGGTGTCGGGCGCTCGCTCGGGAACTTCCCCGGGGGAACCTCCCGGCCGAGGAGGCGGGAACCGATGTTGAAGGTGATGCGAAGAACGTGTGAATTTGTGGCCGACAAGTGGAGGGGCGTCGCTCCGAAAGCCGGTGCGCCGATCCAACCAAGACCGGCTCCCCCCGCATACGCCCTGCGGGGCGGGCGGCCCGTACCGGCCTCGGCCGGGGAGGGACCGACGATGTTTCGATTGCTCAGCACTGCCATGCTGGCGGGATCGCTGCTGGTCTGCGGGTCGCTGGTGCGGGGGACGGCGTTGTGCGACTGGGACGCGGCGGTGGAGATTCGGGCCTGCTCGCACTGCGGCGCCGCGGTGGTGTTCGACCCCGCCACGCACCGCACGGCCCCCTGCCGCGGTTGCCGCCCCCGCCCGGTCGCCCTCGCCGCCCGGTAGCGACGCCGGGGTGGAACGGCCGGGGTGGAACGGCCGGGGTGGCGTCGGGGCCGGAGCGGACGGAACGTAGAGCGGCGTTGGTCCGCTCCGCCGCCCGTTGGATCTCCGGTCGCCCGTCATGCCTGTCGCGTTCGCCCTCGTCCTGCTCCTCGCCGCCGGTCCGCAGCGGGCCGCCGGCTCGCCCGGGGAAAGCGCCGGCGCCGCGGACGTGCTGACGATCGACTCGGCCTTCCTGCGGGTCGATCAGAAGGCGGACGTGCCCGCGGAAACCGCCGGCGTGCTGGCCGAACTGACCGTGCCGGAACTGGGCGAGGTGAAAGAGGGCGACCCGGTCGCCCGGCTGGACGCCGCCGCCGCGGTAATCGCCCGCGACGCCGCGGCCGGGCAACTGGCCCTCACGCGGCGGGAGGCCGAGGAGGACAGCGCCCGCGAGTTCGCCGCCGCCTCCGTGGAATTCGCCCGCACCGCTCTGGAGCGAATCGAAGCGATCCGGGAACGCAACGCGGCGTCGGCGTCGCTGGACGAACTGGATACCCGCCGCCGGGCCCTCGCCGAGGCCGAGGCGACTCTCGCCCAACGCACGTTGGAGCAGGACGTCAAGAAACTGAAGGTCGCCGCGGAGGAGCTGGACCTCAAGCTGGCGGAACTCACCCTGAAGCGGCACACGCTGACCTCGCCGCTGGCCGGCGTGGTGGAGGAGCGCCTCCGGCAACCCGGCGAGTGGGTGGAGCCGGGCTCCCCCGTGGTGCGGGTGTTGCGGTTGGACGTGCTGCGGGCGGAGGGCTTCGCCGACTACGACGCCGTCCGCGACCGCCTCGGCGCCCCCGCCGCGGTGATCTACCAGCCGACCGGCGACACCCCCGGCACGTCGTCCGCAGAAAAGCCGATCCGCCGCGTCGGCCGCGTCACCTACATCGGCAGCGAGGTCGAACCCAGCACGGGAGAGGTCCGCGTCCGGGCCACGATCGACAACGCCGGCCTCCGCCTGCGGCCGGGCTTGAAGGTGCGATTGGAGATCGGCCCGTCGCCCGACGCCGCGGTCGCCGCGGAGTGAGCCTTCGTTCCCCCCTCTCCCTCAGGGAGAGGGGCCGGGGGTGAGGGTGGGGCACGGTTCACCGGTCTCCGCTCTCTGCGGTGACAAACCGACGAGAGAGCGAAGCGGGCAGTGCAGGGCGTGCGGAAGTCACCGCCCCCTCACCCCCGACCCCTCTCCCCCAAAGGGGGGCGAGGGGGGCAGCAGGCCTACGAACGCCGAGAACGGTTCGCGTCGCTCTTCCCCCCTCTCCCTCAGGGAGAGGGGCCGGGGGTGAGGGTGACGCACGGTTCCTACGTCTCCGCACTGTGCGGTGACGAATCGGTCGACGGGCGAGCAGGCGGACAGTGAACGGTAATCGGGAATCACTGCCCCCTCACCCCCGACCCCTCTCCCCCAAAAGGGGGCGAGGGGAGACGTTCAGCGGGCGTAGCGCCCCGGGGCGGTGCGGAAGACGTTCCAGTTCTCCACGGTCGTGAACAGGTAGAAGCGGCCGGCGTGGCGGCGGAGGTGGGCGCCCTCGGCGAGGGTGTCTTCATCCAGGTAGGCGACCGGGTCCATGCCGCACCAGGCCGGGGCGTAGCGGTCCGGAGCCTCGCGGAAGGTCTGGAGGGCCTGCTCCGAGGCGAAGAAATAGGTGCGGCCGGCGTGCACGGCGCTGAAGTGCGGGGAGGCCGCTTCGAACCGACGCTCCGCCAGCGCCACCACGCACACGGTGCTGAGGGCGGACAGCGGCGGGGCGTCCGCGGCGGCGATCTCCGCCGGCACGAAGCCCGCCCCGCCCACGTCCGGCGCCGGCGACCCGGCGAGCGTCGGCACGCCGGTCGGCGCCTCGGCCAGCGTGGGGCTTTCGGTCAGCGTGGGGGTCTCGGCCAGCGTGGGGGTCTCGGCCAAGGTCGGCGTTTCGGGCGAGGCGCCCGGCAGCAGGGCGCACAGCAGGGCGGCCGGCAGCGAGACGGGCATGAGGGCGAGGCCGACGGGGGAACGGGGAGCGAACGCCGCGGGGCGGCGGCCCCGGTCCGGGATCGCCGCCGACATGAGCCGACATCGACGCCCGACCGCCGATTTCTTCACCCCGCCCGCAGATTCGCCGCGATCCGTCGGACCGGCCGGCCGATAAGCGCAGGACCGGCCCCGTCCCCGTGCCCAGCGCTCCCATGGTCCGCCGTTCCGTCCTGCGACCCGTCGTTGCGCCGCTCATGTGCCTGGCGGCGCTGGGCGCCGCGGCCGAGGGCGTCGCGATCGGGGGCGTCGCGGCCGAGGGCGTCGCGATCGGGGGCGTCGCGGCCGAGCGGGCGGAGGCCGGGCGGGCGGAGGCCGGCCGACCCGTCGCCGCCTCCCGCGGGCGTCGGGCCGCCGAGGCGCTGCCGCCGGGCCGGTTCCGCACGGCACTGCTGGCGGAGTTGGCGGCGCTGGACGCCCGCCGCCCCGCCCTCGCCCTGACCGGCGCCGGCGGCGAGATCATCGTCACCCCGCCGGAGCCGGAGGCCGACGTCGAGCCGGAGTGGGAGGTCGAACTGACCGCGATCGAACCGGCCCTCGCCTCGACGCCGACGCCCGCCGTGGCGCCCGCCGCGGATACCCAAACAGAGCCCCAGGTGGAGCCGGCGCCGGAGCCGCTGTTCGATTCCTCCGTCGCCCTCGCCGCAGCGTCCGCGGCGGTCCTCGACGCTGCGGCGTCCGCCCGCCCCGCTGCCCCCGGCGCCCCCGACTCCGCCCCCCCGAGTTGGATCGACCCCTTCGAGGAGCCGACCGAACTCCCCGCCGCCGAGACCGCCGCCGAGCAGCAGGCCGCCGAAACCGCCGCCGCCGAGCAACAGGCCGCTGAACAGAAGGCCGCCGAGCAGCGGGCCGCCGAGCAACAGGCCGAGGCCGACCACTTGGAGCGGGAACGAATCGACGCCGAACGCCGCGAAGCCGCCCGTCTGACAGCGGAGCGCGCGGAGGCGGAGCAGATGGCGGCCGATCGGGCCGAGGCCGACCGCCTCGTCGCCCGGCAACTGGCCGAGGCGGCGAAGGCGGCCGCCGCGGCGAAGGCGGCGAAGGTGTACACGCCCGGGTTCGGTCCGTTCTGCCCCGTCACCCTGCGGGACGAGATGCGGCTGGCCCCGGGCCGGACGGAGCACGCGGCGACGCACGAGGCGGCCCCCTGGCATTTCGCCACCCCGGAGGCCCGGGCGGCGTTCCTGAAGAACCCGGCCCGCTATCAGCCGATCGCCGGCGGCGGAGACGTGGTGCTGGGCGTGTTGGAGGGCTTCCGCGTCCCCGGCCGGCCGGATCGCTGCGTCGTCTACCGCGATCGGCTGTACCTGTTCACCTCGGAGAAGACCCGGGCCGCCTTCGTCAAAGACCCCCGCCGGTACGCCGCCGCCGTCGGCCAGTAGGTGAGCGGGGGGCCTCAGCCCCCTGAACTGCGCACGTGGGGCGATCCCTGAAAACGGGACGAGACCGTCCCCGGGCCGACCGGCGATTGCTGTCTCGACGGCGGCGGTGGGTACACTGGGCGACCCCTCCCGGCCTCGCCGCCCCGCCCCGCCCAATGCCCGCCGCGGCTGACGACTCCGCCCGCACCGTCATCTCCGGGGGATGGAGTGGACAGGGGCTGCTTACCGGGCTGCGGGCCACCGGCCGCCCCGGCCCGCTGGACGCCGGCGGCGAGGTCGATCCCGGGGGCGACACCGCCGACCCCAACGGTCGCACGCTGCAACTGACCCCGGCGCCGAACGGGGACTTCACGAACGTCACCGCGGCGGCGCTGGCCGCCGGCCCGCCGCTGCCGGTCCGCACCGTCGGCGACGATCCGACGGCGGACTATCAACTCGGCGAACGCATCGGCGAGGGGGGCAGCGGCGTGGTGCGGGAGGCGATTCAGGTCTCCCTGGGCCGCACCGTCGCCGTCAAACGGCTCAAACCCGGTCGGCCCGACGCCCGCCCCCGGTTCCTCGCCGAGGCCCGCGTCGTCGGCGGTCTGGATCACCCCAACATTCTGCCGGTCTACGAACTGGCCGCGGACGAGGGGGGCGAGCCGTTCCTGGTGATGAAGCGGGTGGTCGGCACGCCCTGGAGCGAGTCGATCCGCACGATGACCCGGGCGGAGAACCTGCGGATCCTCGCCGCGGTGGCGGACGCCGTCGCCTTCGCCCACTCCCGCGGCGTGGTGCACCGGGACATCAAGCCGGAAAACGTGCTGCTGGGCGCGTTCGGCGAGGTGTTGCTGAACGACTGGGGCCTGGCGCTGACCGAGGAGGACCGGGCCGACGCCCGTGACGCCCAGCGGCGGATCGCCCGGCAGCAGGCCGCCCGTTGCCGGGCGGACCGCGACGACGGCGAGGCCCCCACCGGCCGGCTGTGCGGCGGGATCGACGCCACCGGGATCGCCGGCACCCCCGCCTACATGGCGCCGGAACAGGCCCGCGGCGACGCCGAGGATCTCGGCCCCGGCACGGACGTCTACCTGCTGGGCGCGGTGCTGTTCGAGATCGCCACCGGCCGCCGCCCCCACGCCGGGGAGACGCTGACGGCCTGCCTCAAAAGCGCCGCCGCCAACCGGCTGGACCTGCCCGAGCCGCCGCGGCAGGAGCCGGTCGTCAACCGCTACCGGCCGGAGCGGTTCGACGTCGCTCTCTCCGACGACCCCTGCGGCGACGACGACGAGGCCGAGTGGGACGCGGAACTGGTGCAGATCGCCCGCCGCGTGATGGCCGACGACCCCGCCGACCGCCCGCCCGGCGTGGCGGCGTTCAAGGAACTGCTGGCGGAGTACGAATCCCACACGGAGAGCGTTCGCCTGACCCGCCGTGGCCGGCAGCTCGCCGCGGAGGCGGACCGCTCCGGCGACTACGCCTCCTTCGGCCTCGCCACCCGCACGCTGATGGAGGCCCTCGCCGCCTGGGAGGGGAACGACTGCGCCCGCCAGACGCTGCGGGCCGTCCGCATCGTCTTCGCCGAGCGCGCCTGCGACAACGGCGACCTCGAACTGGGCGAGGGCCTGATCGAGGCCGGCGGACTGCACGACGAACCCGTCGCCGAACGCTGCCGCGAGGCCCGGCAGCGCCTGGCGAACGCCGAGGCGGAACGCTCCGCGCTCGAGCAGGGCGTGCTCAAATGGAGTCGGGCGTTTCTCGCCAGCCCGGACTGCGTGTTCCTCGTCGACCTGACCGACGGCCGCGTCACCGAGGTGAACGATCAATTCACCGCGCTGCTGGGCTACGCGCCGGCGGATGTGGTGGGGAAGACGGTGGACGAGGCGGCGTTCTGGCCGCCCAGTCGCTGCCGCGAGAAGTTCGTCCACGGCCTGCAGGAGCGGGGCGAGTTCGAGAACGCCGAGGTCGACTTCCACATGAAGGGCGGCGGCCGGCTCACGATGCTCGTCAGCGCCCGGGCGACGGAGGTGGACGGCCGGCGGGTCGTGGTCGCCAACGCCCGGGACATGACCGTCCGCAAGCGTCAGGAAGCGGGATTAAAAAAGAGCGAGGACCGCCTCCGCCGCACCCAGCGGATCGCCGGGCTGGGCACCTGGGAGCTGGACGTCGCCAGCGGCGCCGTCTACTGGAGCGAGGAAACCTTCCGCATCGCCGGCCTGGAGCCGGCCGACGAACCGCCCGGCTTCGACGAGTATTTAGACACCGTGCACCCGGACGACCGCCCGGCACTGTTAATGGCCCTCGACGCCGCCGGCAAAGGCGGCGACGGCTTTGAGGTCCAGGTCCGCCACCGCCTCCCGACCGGCGGCTGGAACCGCGTCCTCACCCGCGGCGAACCGATCAAAGACGCCGACGGCAACGTCCTCGAACTGTTCGGCAGCGTGCTGGACGTCTCGGGGTCCTGCGACGCCGAGTAAAGAATTTCGAAGAAGGTCGTCGCCGATGAGCCGTGAGCCCGGAGCGCGAGCTCCGGCCGTGCGTTCCAAAGCCGGCTGCGGCGACGGCCGGAGCTTGCGCTCCGGGCTCACGACACGTTCACGACACGTTGCGGCGCCGCCGGTTCAATTCGTCGCCCGGGACTCGGTATAGGATCTGAACCGGTCCAGAATGCACTGCCAGCCGTCGCGTTGCATCTCGACGGGGTGGGTCGAATCGGCGACGAAGGTTTCCGTGACCCGCGTGCCGCCGTCTACCGTTTCGAATTGAATCTGGACCGTCCGGCCGTCTTCGATTTGATAGACGATCCGCTCGTGGGGGACGACCTCGGTATAGATCCCGGCGAAGTCGAACCCCATGCTGCCGTCGCGGGCTTCCATCCGGGAGGAGAACCCCCCGCCGACCCGCACGTCGTTGGTGGCGGACGGGCAATGCCAGTCGTCGGAGGCGGCGTTCCACTGCTGGATCGCGGCCGGATCCGTCCACGCGTCCCACACCCGCTGGACCGGAGCGGCGACGACGGTCTGCACGGTGACGGTTGGTGCGGTGACGGTTGGTGCGGAGGAGGGTTCGGGGGCGCTCATGCGTCGCTCGGCGGGGCGGGGGGCGTTGTGGACGGGGTCGGGTCGGAGGAACTGCCGGAGTCGACGTGTTTCAGCAGGCTGCGGAGCGTGCGTTCGATCTTCTCCAGCGCCTTGGCGGCTTTCTCATTCGACTCCGTCCCGATCGACAGCGGCGGCAGCGAGTCGGAGATATTGAGCCGGGCGACGTAGTGATAATCGTGCCCCTCGAGGTCCTGATAGTCGACGGACAGCCGCACGTCCGTGCCAAACCGTTCGTCCGCGTCGTGGAACGTCGCCACGTCCATAAAGAACGGCGTGGAGGAGCCGATGACGGGGATCGCCAGCGGCAGATGCTTCTCCACGCTTTTAAAGTGGGCCGCGGTGTTGGACAGGTCGATCCGGACCTGCACCGCCGGGGCCTCGGACAGCGTCATCACCCCCAGTTGCACCGTGCCGGGAAAGCCCGGCTTCATGCGGAACGCGTGCGCGAGGACCGGCTTGCCGACGCCCCGCTTGGCGTAGAGCGCGTCCACCAGGAACTGCCCCGCCGGCACGGTGTGGGCGCCGGCCCGGATGTAGTACCGCTCGTCGTCCGCCATGTGCGGGACCTGGGCGGACTCGAAGAATTCCACCACGGCCACGACCCGCCCCGGTTCGATCCGGCCCCGGCCGTCCGCCTCCGTGAGCAGGTGCGTGCGGTAGCGCGGCGTGGGCAAGACCTGATGGACGACCACGTCGATCCAGTCCGACAGCGCCTGACGGCCCACGACGGTCTCCACGCCGCCGTCGGCGTCGCCGTGGTCGTCCACGCCCATCACGAACACGCCCCCGCCGGTGTTGGCGAACCCGGAGGCGGCTTTGGACAGCTTCTTCCCGAACTCCGCGAAGCTCGTGAGGCTGGATTTAAATTCCGCCGCGGCCGACTCCCGGTCGGGAAAGGCGGTCAGCGGCGGGGCGGGGGGCTCAGGCATCGCGGCGGGCGTCCGTGATCTTCCAGGGCGCCGTCACGGTCGTCTAAGCAGGCCGGCAGGAACGCGGCGCGACGACTCAGGGGGCTCACGCCCCCCGCTCGCCTGCCGTTTTATTTAACGCCGAGCACGTTGACGGCGGAGAGGATCTCGTAGCCCGTCATTAATCCGCTGAGGTTGCCGAGGAACTCCGCGGAGAGGTTCCAGCGGCCGAGGGCCTCGAACAGGGAGTCCAGTCGCTCCGGGTCCACGCCCAGCTTGATCTTCAACGCCCGGCCCTCTTTGGGCGGGAGGTCTTCGAATTGGCTGACCGTGAGGAAGTCGCCCTCGCCGGCGAGGTTCAGGTGCAGCGCCCGCAGTTCGTCGGCCAGCAGGCCGTCGACGGCCAGCGTTACGTCGATCGGACCGCCCATCAGGTAGCGGGCGACGGTCTCCGGCTCCTCGGCGCACAGCCGGCCGGCGGTCTCGCAGGCGGCGTAGAGGACCGCCTCGTCCACCAGGTCCGCCTCGTGCGGGTCGTGGGCGGCGTGGCGACTCCAGGTTTCGGCCAGCAGGTCCAGTTGGACGTGGGCCGGCACGCAGCGGAGGAACGGCACCTCCGTGAGGAACCCGAACCGGGCGTGCGGGTCGCCGTCGCGGGCGTCGTGAACGGCGATTTGCTCCAGCGTGTCGTGGAACGCCGCCCGGAAGGCGACGTAGCACAACACGGTGTGCGGCAGCTTGGTGTCGGCGATTTGGAGCATGGCGGGAGGGGCGGTCCGTCGAGTGCGTCGAGCCGGGGGAGCCGACCGGCGGCGGGAGGGAAGATCCGGTCCGGGGTCGTCCTAACGCCCGTGGGGGGAGCGTCCCTGGGGAGGGACTGACGGCAGGACGCCGGGCGTGGCCTTGGGGGCGAACGTCGCGGGTCGCGCCGGCCGCGGGGACGGCCCGTCGCTGGGCCGACCCTCGTGGGGCGTGGACATGCTGGGCGGGCGCGGACCCGAACACAACGCTCCCGACCGGTTTCCGACCGAGTCCGGGCGGCCGTCGGCCCCCGTGTTCCCCGAGTCCGCAGGATCACCACCGCCCGCCTCACGCTGCGATCCCGCTCCTTCGCCGCGTCCCCCCGCCGCACCCCCCCGACATCTGGGGGGCAGCCGCCGCGGCGACCACCACCGCGACGACTGCCGACCCCGTTTCGCCCCGGCGCGCCCCCGGGCTTCCCCCGGGTTCTCCATCTGTATCGAAAAAACCGGCTGCGTCGGCCAACTGCGACGGGCGGGACCGCGTAGGAAGCGCTGTCCCCGGCCGTCTTTGCTCGACGCCTGTTCTCTGGACGCCGGTTCCCGAGGCGGCCCGACGCCCGCGGCGGCGGGGATCTCCTCCTTATTCTCTTTCATGGAACGATTCACACCGATGCCCGTCACGAAACACACCCGCGGCCTGGTGCCGGCCGCGCTCGCCGGATTGCTCGCCGCCGGGGGCACCGCCGCGGCGCTGACCGCCGGCGCCGCTCCCCCGCTCGTCCCGGCGGTCGCCGCGGTCGGCACGAACGCCACCGCCGCCGACGCCCGGGAACTGTCCGGCGTGTTCCGCACCGTCGCCGAGCAGGTCATGCCGGCGGTCGTCGCCGTCGAGGCCCGCGTCGAAGCACCGGCCGCCGCGGCCCCGCAGGTGCGGCAGTTCCGCGGCCAGCTGCCCCCCGGCGTGAATCCGGAGGGGTTCGACCCGTTCACCGATCCGCAGTTCCGCCGGTTCTTTGAGGACTCCTTCCCCGGCCGCGAACTGCCGGAGGGGTTTCGGTTTGAACGCAACCAGCTCCGCGGCGCCCCCCGCGGCGCGATCCGGGTGAAGAGCGGCTCCGGGGCGGTGATCGACCCCGCCGGGCTGATCCTGACGAACAACCACGTCGTCGAGGGCGCCTCGGAGGTGACGGTTCGCTTTGAAAACGGCGACGAATACACCACCAGCGACATCCTCACCGACCCGGACACCGACGTCGCCCTGCTGCGGCTGAACCCGAAGGACCTGGGCGATCGGAAGCTGCCCAGCGTGCAACTGGCGGACAGCTCCCGCACGCAGATCGGCGACTGGGTGCTGGCCTTCGGCAGCCCGCTGAACCAGCAGTTCAGCATGACCGCCGGCATCGTCTCCGGGAAAAGCCGGACCAGCGGCCTGGCGGAGCGGGAGAACTTCCTCCAGCACGACGCCGCCATTAATCCGGGCAGCTCCGGCGGCCCGCTGGTGAACCTGGACGGGCAGATCGTCGGCGTGAACACCGCGATCTCCAGCCGCGGCGGCGGGTACGACGGCATCAGCTTCGCCGTGCCCAGCAGCGACGCGGAATGGGTCGTGAACCAGCTTGCGGAGAAGGGCTCCGTCACCCGGGCCTTCCTCGGCGTGTATATGCAGCCCCTCGACCCCTCCGCCGCCGAGGCCCTCGGCGTGCCGACCGACGCCGGCGTGCTGGTGGCCGACGTGATCCAGGGCAGCCCCGCCGAGGCCGCCGGCGTGGAGGAAGGCGACGTGATCGTCAGCCTCGACGGCCGCGACGTCAGCGACCCGCGCCAACTGAGCCGGCTGGTCGAACGGTTGGAGATCGGCAAGGAAGTTCCGCTGAACGTGATCCGTGACGGCGGCCGCCGCACCCTGCAACTGAAGGCCGCGAACCTCTCCGAGGCCCCGCAGCAGACCGCCCGCCGCGAATCCCGCCCCAGCCGCGACGGCGACGGGGACGCGGAGATCGGCGAGGTGTTCCAGCTGGACGCCTTCGGTCTGGCCCTCGCCCCGCTCTCCGACGAGTGGCGGGACCGGCTGGGCCTGGAGGAGACCGCGACCGGCGCCGTGGTCGTCGCCGTGAAGGGCCCCGCCCGGGCGGCGGGCCTGCGGCCCGGCCAACTGGTGGAACGCCTCGGCCGGCACGAACTGGCCTCCGCCGACGACCTGCAGGCGGCGATCGACGCCGTGGACGAGGACAAACCGTTGCTGGCCCTGGTCAGCGACCCCCGCGGCGGCAACTCCTCCTTCCGCACCCTCCGCCCCGACGCGGAGCGCCCCGACGCCGAGGATTCGGACGCCGAGCGCGAGGAATAAATCGAGGCCGCGCGACGCCCTCGCGCCTAAAATGAAGGTCCTCGTGAGAGAGGAGTGAGGAGGGAACCCCCGACCGGCGCGACAGGATCGCCGGCCGGGGGTTTTTTATTGCGCGGTGCGAGAGCGGAGAGGCGCACGCGGACGGTAGGCTGTGGGCCTCACAACGCTCCGTCCCGCCGCCGCCTGTGTCCGTCGGAATCCCGATTACCTGTCCGCACTGCGGTCGTCAGGCGAGATTAAAGTCGGCCGCCGCCCTCGGGAAAACGAAGCCCTGCCCCGGCTGCGGGGAGCCGTTCGTGCTGCTCGCCGACGACGGGGCCGCGTCCGACGCCTACGCCGACCCCGACGCGGAGGCGGAGTGGAGCGACGCCCGGAACGCCCCGGCCCCCGTGCGGCGCGACCCGTCGGTGGGGCGAGCCCGGGCGAAATCGTCCTCCGGCGTGCCGATTTGGACATGGATCGGCGGCGGAACCGCGGCGGTCCTGCTGGTGTGCGGCGGGTGCTTGGGGGCGCTGCTAGTCCCGGCGGCCAACCGGGTCCGGGAGGTGGCGGACCGGGCGGAGAACCGCCGCGCCGCCGCCGAGATCGCCGCCGCCACGGAGTCGCCGACCCCCGCCCCCGCCTCGTCGGCGACGGCCCGGGCGCTCGGCGAGAAGATCGAGGCCGCTCTCAACGACCGCGACAGCCATGCGATGGCTCGGCTGCTGGACTCGGACGCGGTGTATGACCTGGCGATCGACGGGCTCGAACTGTCCGACCGCGACCGGGAGTCGATGAGGAGCGGCTTCGCCGAGGGGGCGAGGCAGAGCGCCGGAAAATGGGGCGAGGCCTTAGAGGAATACGGCTGGGCGCGATTTTTGGGCGTCTCCCGACGCGACGGCGGGTCCGTGGCGCTGGTCCGCCTGCTGTACGACGACGGCAGCATGTCTTATCTGGCGTTCTACCCCACCCCGGGAGTCCGGATCGCCGACGTATATCTGTTTACGACCGGCGAGCGATTTTCCACGATGATGCGGCGGCTTTTCGGATCGAGCCTCGGCGCGAAAGACGGCGGCATGGACACGCTCGAAGCGATGCAAGCCTTTCAACACGCCGCCCTGCGGGGAGATTCCGAGGACGCGCTCGATCGGTATCAGCGATTGCCGAAGAACCTCCAGGAACTGCGTGCGGTCCAGGTGTTGCGAGTGCAGGCCGCCGGTCGGTTGGACGACCCGGACCGGTATAATGCGGCGTTGGCCGACGTGGATCGCCGTTTCCCGGATGATCCATCGCTGGATCTGTTGAAGATCGGCTACTATGTCGAAGAACCGGAGAAATTGGTCGTCGTACTGGAGCGGCTGGACCGGGCGTTGGACGGCGACCCGTACCTGCGGGGGATGCTCGCGACGTGCCTGCCCAAGGTGGGCCGCGACGCCGACGCGATGGCCGCGGCGATCGCGGCGGTCGAGGAGGAACCGGACCTCACGCTCGCCCAGGCGGGGCTGCTCTCCGCCTTCATCGCCGCCGGCGACTTCGACGCCGCCGCCGATCAGCTCCGACGGCTGGAGGAGGAGTTCGCGATGGTGTACGAACCCGCCGAACTCACGGAGTTCTATCCGCGCGGCGACGAGTTCGTCGCCAGCGACGCCTACCTCGCTCTGTGATCCGGCGATCGCTTCCCGCGCTGCGGGCAGGTCCCCGCCATGATGCGCGGAGGCAACGAACGCGCAGCGCCCGAGGGGCAGGGGGGCGAATCCTCGCCGAGCGGGCGCCCCGCCGGCTCGTCCCGTTCGGCAAGGGGGGCGTTGGTGGATAAACTCTCCCCGTTCCCTTCCGTCCGGCGAGAGCCCCCGTAATGAATGCCGTCCGTCCCGCCGGTTCCTCACGCATCCGTCCGTCACGAACCCGTCCCGTTTGGGGCGCCGCCGCCCTCGCCGCGGCGTTGGCGTTGCCCTCGTTGACGATCGCCCGGGGACCGGTCGAACCGGCCCCCGCCGATCCGGCGGAGCAGACCTACAATCCGCCGATCGCTCCTGCCTCCGACGAGGGCGAAAACGCCCTCGCCGGGTTCACGCTGCCGAAGGGCGCGACCGGCTCCGTCTGGGCCGCCGAGCCGCTGCTGGCGAACCCGGTGGCGATCGACGTCGACTATCAGGGGCGGTTGTGGGTCTGCGAGACGTTCCGCCAGGGCAAAGGCGTGGAGGACAACCGCGGTCATATGGACTGGCTGCGGGCGGACCTCGCCGCGGAAACGGTCGAGGACCGGGCCGCCTACTCCCGCAACTATATTGAGGACGCCGACGCCAAATACACCGCGGAGCAGGACCGCATCCGCCTCGTCACCGACAGCAACGGCGACGGCAAGGCCGACGCCGCCACAGTCTTCGCCGACGGGTTCAACACGATCGTCTCCGGCACCGGCGCCGGGGTGCTCGTCCGCCCGGACGGGGACGTGTATTACACCTGCATCCCGGACCTGTGGAAGCTGAAGGACACCGACGGCGACGGCGTCGCCGACAAACGCGATGCCCTCTCCACCGGCTACGGCGTGCGGTTCGCCTTCCGCGGCCACGATATGCACGGCCTGACGATGGGCCCGGACGGCCGCCTGTATTGGTCCATCGGCGACCGCGGCTTTCATGTGCTCTCCCCCCCGTCCGAGGGGAAACCGGCCGAACTGCTGGCGATGCCGGACACCGGGGCGGTCTTCCGCAGCGAGTTGGACGGCAGCGGGCTGGAAATCTTCTCGTACGGTCTGCGGAACCCGCAGGAGATCGCCTTCGACGACGCCGGCAACCTGTTCACCTGGGATAATAACTCGGACAGCGGCGACAAGGCCCGCTGGGTGCACGTGTTGCAGGGCGCCGACAACGGCTGGCGGATGTATTTTCAGTACCTCCCGGACCGCGGCCCCTGGAACCGGGAGATGATGTGGATCCCCCGCGACACCCCGGCCACGGTGCAATTCGGCGCCAGCGGCGTCCCTAAAGAGACCGCCGCCGCCCAGGTCCAGCCGGCCCACGTGTTCCCGCCGCTGGCGAACATCGGCGACGGCCCCAGCGGCCTGACCTACGACCCCGGCGTCGGCCTGCCGCCGGAGCTTCGCGGGCACTTTTTCGCCTGCGACTTCCGCGGCACCCCCGGCAACAGCGGCGTGCGGCACTGGACCAACGAACGCCACGGCGCCAGCTTCAAACCGGTCGACGACGGCCAATATCTCTGGGGCGTGCTCGCCACCGACGCGACCTTCGCCCCGGACGGCAGCCTGTTCGTCTCCGACTGGGTCACCGGCTGGACCGGCGTCGGCAAGGGCCGCGTCTATCGCATCGCCCAGCCGAAATACACGGCCGAGGAGAGCGCCAAGATTCTCGCCGACGGGTTCACAGAGGCGAACGAATATCGCCTGCTCGAATTGTTGAACCACGCCGACCGCCGCGTGCGGGCGGAGGCCCAGTATGAATTGGGCAGCCGCAACGCGACCGACGCCCTGCTGAGCGTCGCCGAGGACGCCACCGCCGACCCCTTCGCCCGCCGGCACGCCCTCTGGGGCTACGGGCAGTGCGTCCGCGTCCACGGCGCCGACCCGGCCCCGCTGGCGACCCTCGCCACGGACACCGACCCGCTGCTGCGGTGGTGGGCGCTCCGCCTGCTGGGCGAGAACGCCGCCGACCAGTACGCCCCGCTGTTCGCCGCCGCGCTCAAGGACGAGGACGCCCGCGTCGTGCGGGAAGCCGCCCTGGCGCTGGGCGAAACGACGACACCCGAGCCGACCGCGACCGCCTGGCTGCGGGAGGTGATCGCCGCCGACGGCACCGACCCGGCCCTGTTCCACGCCGCGACGGTCGGACTTAGTGCCACCGCCGGCCCGGGCGAGTTGGCGGCGTTCTTGGGCGCCTCCTTCGCCTCCCGTCCGGGGCTCGGCGACGCGGACGTCGCCGCCCAGAACGCCCGGCTGCACACGGCCGCCGTCGTCGCCCTGCGGCGGGCGGGGGCCTGGACCGCGTTGGCCGACGCCCTCGGCCGGGGCGGGGCGGAGAACCCCGCGGTGCGGCTGGAACTGGCCCGGGCCGTCATCGACGAACCCGCCGTCGCGGAGTCCGGCCCGGCACTGTTCGCCCTCGCCAACACGACCCAGTTCGGCGACGAACCGACCCGCGACCCGCTGCTCCGCCGGGTGCTGATGGCGAACTTCCTGCTCGGCGACGCCTCCGCGGCGGCCCGGGTCGCCGCGGTCGCGGCGGACGGTGGCCTGCCCTCCGCCCTGCGGGAGGAGGCGATCGCAACGCTGACGATGTGGGACGCCCCGGACCGCATCGACCGCGTGACCGGCCGGCTCCGCCCCGCCGCCGAGTGGGCCGCCGCCAACCCGGCGAACCGCATCGTCCCCGCGACGGAGGCGGCGTTGGAGAACGCGAAGGACGGGCAGGCCGAGATCGTCCGGGACGCCGCCTTCCTGCCGGCCCTGCTGACGGAGAACGCCCCGGCCCTGCTGGACGGCTCCGAGAAGGTGCGGGCCGCCGCCGTCGAACTGCTGGCGAAGTACAAGATCGAGGCGTCGCTGGATGCGATGCGGGCCCTCGCCGAGGATGCTTCCCAGCCGTCCGAGGTCCGCGTCGCCGCGGTGCGGGCCGTGGACGATCTGGCCGACGACGCCGCGGTGGCGATCGCCGTCGCCCGGTCGGCCCTCAAAGCCGAGGACCCGTCCGTGCGGGCGACCGCCCGGGCGGTGCTGGTGAAGCGGGACCCGGCCTCCGCCGTCGGGCTGCTCTCGGAGGCCCTGGAGGAGGGCGCCACGCTGGAACGCCAGCGGGCCGTCTCGGCCCTCGCCGGGCTGGAGTCCGGAGAGGCCGACGCCGTCATTGAGACTTGGCTGAAGCGCCTGATGGCGGGCGAGGCTCCGCCGGAGATCACGCTCGAACTGCTCGAAGCGGCCTCCACCCGCAAGGACGGCGCCTTCGGCGAGTACCTGGCGATGTACGAGGACAAGCGCGGGCCGGACAAGCTCGCCCAGTGGAGCGAGACCCTGACCGGCGGAGACGTCGCGGCGGGCAAGGAGATCTTCTTCGGCCGCAGCGCCGCGAGCTGCCGGCGCTGCCACATCGCCGACGGCGAGGGCGGCGAGGTCGGCCCGCGACTGGACGGCATCGCCGCCAAGCGGGACCGGGCCTATTTGTTGGAATCGATCGTCCTCCCCAGCGCGAAGATCGCCGAGGGCTTCGCCACCGCCGTCGTCCTTAAGGAAGACGGTCAGGTCGTCACCGGCGTGCTGAAAAGCGAAACCGCCGAGGCCCTGACCCTCGTCCTGCCGACCGCCGAGGAGGTGGTGATCCCGACGGCCCAGATCCTCGACCGGGCCGACGGCCCCAGCGCCATGCCGGCCGACATCCCCGACGCCCTCACCAAACGGGAGATGCGGGATTTGGTGGAGTATCTCGCCAGCCTCAAAACCGCCCCCGACGGCGAACACGGCGAAGGCGGCCGCGGCGAGGGGGAGTGAGCGGCGTTCGCGTCCCCCCTCTCCCCCTTTTTGGGGGAGAGGGGTCGGGGGTGAGGGGGCGTTGACTTCCGAGCACCGTTCCCAGTCCGCCGGCTCTCCTTCAATCCCCTCACCGCAGAGAGCGGGGGCGTAGGAACCGTGCCTCACCCTCACCCCCGGCCCCTCTCCCAGAGGGAGAGGGGAGACCCTGGAGGCGACCGTTCGCCCTACGGCTTCACCGCGTAGACCTTCACGCTGGCGGCGTAGTCGTTGACGTCGTGCTCGGCTAGCAGCTTGGCGAGCCGGGCATGCAGGGTGGGGTCGGCGGCGGTTTGTTCGGAGGGCGAACAGCACCCGCTGTCGAGCACCGCCAAGCCGCTTGAACCGGCGTCGCCGGCGGCGGGGGAGCAGCAGGCGCCCTGGCCGTCGACGCTGGCGTAGGCGTTCAGGTCGGTCCGTTCGTCGACCACCTTCACCTCGCTGAAGCCGGCGTCGGACAGGCCGCTTTGGAACTGCTCGATCGGGATCGCCCCGGCGATGCAGCCGACGTAGGCGCCGACGTCGTCCTTGATGGCGTCGGGCAGCGGCTTCTTGAGGGCGATGTCGGACACCGCCAGCCGGCCGCCGGGCTTGAGGACGCGGGCGATCTCCCGGAACACGGCCGGCTTGTCCGGGGCGAGGTTGATCACGCAGTTCGAGATCACGCAGTCCACCGAGGCGTCCGGCAGGGGCAGGGCGTCGATGGTGGCGTGGTGGAACTCCACGTTCGTCAGCGGCGTGCCGTTCGGGCCGGCCGCGGCGGCGTTGGCCCGGGCGCGGTCCAGCATCGCGGGGGTCATGTCGACGCCGATCGCCCGGCCCGTCGGCCCGACCTTGCGGGCGGCGAGGAACACGTCCAGCCCGCCGCCGCACCCCAGATCGACCACCACCTCCCCCGGCCGCAGGTTCGCGGTCGCGGTGGGGTTCCCGCAGGAGAGGCCCATATTCGCCGCGGCGGGGATGCTGTCGAGTTCCTCCGCGGAGTAGCCGAAAGCCTCCGCGACGGCCCGCACGCCGGCGTCAGAGCCCGTCAGGGCGCTGGCGGCGACGGCGCCGTAGTTCTCGCGGACGTTGTCCTGAAGGGTGGCAGTCATGCGGGGAGTTTAGGAGGACCGTCTGCATTCGAGTACTCCGGCCGCCGCCGCCCGCTCATTGTGCGCATCTCATCGTGCACATCTGCGATTGTGAATGCGTGGCCGGCGACGTATCGTCCGGCGTGACGCATGGGTCGTGTCCGATACGTCGCGGGCGGCCTGTGCATGTTGCGTTTTTAGGTCTTTTCAGGACGTTCTCCCATGAATCAATCTCTCGCCGGCGCCCGGGGCGCCGGGCGCCGATCCGGCTTCACGCTGATCGAATTATTGGTGGTGATCGCGATCATCGCGATCTTGGTCTCCCTGCTGCTCCCCGCCGTGCAGCAGGCCCGCGAAGCGGCCCGGCGGAGTCAGTGCCAGAACAACCTGAAGCAGTTCGGGCTGGCGATGCACAACTATCACAGCACCTATAAGACGTTCCCGGCGGGCAGCGGGGGCACCGGGAAGGCCGGCGCCGGCGGCCTGGAGGGGAACTGGGACCGGCTGGGCTGGCAGGTCCCCCTGCTGCCGTACATGGATCAGACGGCGTTGTGGAACCAGATCAGCAGGCCGATGTCGGTCGACACGGACGACGACGGGACCCCGGACGTCACGTACGCCGCGATGGGGCCGGCGCCCTCGCGCAACGCCTACCCGCCCTGGAGGATCGAGTACCCCAGCACGCTCTGCCCCAGCGACGGCGTGCCGACCCACGGCCTCATCGCCGACACCAACTACGCCGCCTGCTGGGGCGACGACAGTTACGCGTCCCGGTACAACGCCTCGACGGCGAGCGAGCGGGGCGTGTTCAGCCACCGCGCTTGGCGGGGCGTCCGCGACGTGCGGGACGGCACGACGACCACGCTGCTGCTCAGCGAGATGGCTCGCAGCGGCGGCGACCGCTCGTTCCTCGGCAACGCCTACCGAAACCCGCGGACCAAGCCGTCCGCCTGCCTGGCGAACCACGGCGACCCGGATGAGCCGGGGTACTACGTCTCCTCCGGGAACACCGTGGCCCGCGGCACCCGCTGGACCGACGGGGCCCCGGTCAACTCCGGCTTCAACACGCTCTCGCCCCCCAACGGGGTCAGCTGCGTCCGGCACGACCAGTCCACGGCGATCAGCGACAGCAATCGGCCGGATTACTCCGTTCTCGCCGCGACCAGCCACCACACCGGCGGGGTGCAGGTCTGCATGGTCGACGGCTCGGTGAACTTCATCTCCGACACGATCGACGCCGGCGACCAGGATTCCCAGCCCGTCACGCACGCCTCCTACACCGGCGGCAACAAGAGCCCCTACGGCACCTGGGGGGCGCTGGGCACCCGGGCCGCCGGGGAGGTCGTCGGCGAGTTCTGAGCCGGTGCGGCCTGTTCAGGAAAACGCCCCGGGCCGGTCTCGCGACCGGCCCGGGGCGTCGTTCATGAATCCTCCGAACCCTCTACGCCGCGGCCCGCAGCAGGGACTTTCCCGGCCGCCACGCCTTCGCGGCGGCGACGTTCGCCCGCAGGTTGGCGGCGCTGGCGGTGCCGATCACCAGCGAACTGACCCCCGGCCCGTCCAGCCCGAACCGCACCGCCGCGGCCGGGTCGTGCCGGCCGGCGGCCAGCGCCTTCTTGACCAGCACGCCGACGCCCCGATGCTCCGCCTCCACCATCACGGCGGCGTGCGAGGTGTCCTCCGCGTGATATTCGACCATCACCACATCCGCCCATTTCAACGCCTGGGCGCAGCCGGAGGGCCGCTTGCCGGAGAGCCCCACGTACCGCGCCAGCCCCCGCCGTTTGAGGTCCAGCAGCGTCTCCACGGCGTCGGTTTCGTTCTGCACGTAGGCGTCGCGGCCGTCGGAGTGAATCAGCAGCAGGTCGACGGCGTCCGTCTTCAAGGTCCGCAGGCTCCGCACGACGGAGGCGAACACCGCCGTGCGGCTGAAGTCGTAACGGCTCTCGGACTCCCCCGACGGGCCGAGCCCCCAGCGCTCGCCGACCTTCGTGCAGAGGGTGAACTCGTCCCGGCGATGCGACAGGAACCGGCCGATGCGGGCCTCGCTGGCGCCGTAGGCCGGGGCGGTGTCGATCAGGGTGACGCCGGCGTCCAGGGCGGCGTTCAACAGGCCCTCCGCCTCCGCGTCCGTCGGCAGCGGATAGGGCGTGGGATATTTCGTGCCGCGGTTGCGGCCGATCTTGAAGGCCCCGAAGGAGACGGGCGAAACCGACAGGCCGGTGCGGCCGAGGGGGCGGGGGGTCATGGCGGAGTTCCGTAGGGTCCGCTCTGCGGACCGTGCAGGGGAAACAGGGTGGGTCTCAATCAGTCCGCACAGCGGACCCTACGCGGCCCGCCGGAGCGGTTCTTGCCGGCTCCGCCACTCGCAACGCTCCCACGGCGGGGCGGCGACCGGCGGACGCGGCCAATCAGCGGGAGGGACGAACGACGAACCCGACGCCGCCCCCGCCGCGATCGCCAGCCGGGCGGCCAGCACGGGGGCGAGGGCCAGTTTCGTCGGCCAGCCGACGTGCAGATTGCCGGCGGTGTAAAGCTGAGCGTCCTCCGGCCGTTGTCCGCCGGCGTGGCCCTCGGCACGGTCGACCCGGTAGGTCGCCCAGTCGCAGCCGGAGAGGTCCAGCCCGGGGATCGCCTCGGTCAGTTCGCGCTCGGCCCGAGCGATCAGCGGTTCCGGGTCGAGGTTCACCCCGTCCTCGGCGAGTTGCCCGCCCACCTGCCAGACGACCCGGCCCGACGAATCGCGGTCGCTGGTGATCGTCACCCGCGTCTTCGCCCCGTCGACGCAGTGCCCGGACAGCGGCGGCAGGCGTTCGCCGCGGACGAGAACCATATGGAGAGGCCGGCGCTGCATCGTCGGCAGGGCGCCGGCGAGGCGCTCCGCCCCCGGCAGGTCGAGCGATTCGAGCAGCCCGGCGTTCCCGGCCCCCGCGGTGAGGGCGACGTGGCGGGGGGCGACGGCCAGCGTGCGGCCGTCCGGGGCGGTCAGCGTGACGCCCGTGATCTGCCCGCCGGCGGTGTGAACGGCGACGCCGTCGTCGGCGATCTGAAGGAGGCGGTCGAGGTTGCGGCGCCGCAGGTTCGCCACCAGCCCGGCCGGGGAGAGAACCTGTTCGTCCAAACGGCAGACCGGCCCCTTCACGCCCCGCAGCACGGGGGGGATTTCGTCGGCGGCGAGGGCGGTGGGGGCGACCCGCAGCCCGGCTTTGGCGCCGATCATGCCGAGGCGGCCGGTCAGCGATTCGCTCCGCCACAGCAGGCAGTGCGGGGCGCGCACGGGGGTCTCCGAGAGGTCCGGGTGCGAGCCGCCGGCGGGGCCTTCGTGCGGAAAGACGGGGTCCGGGTTCCCGGCGACGCAGCGGCGCCAGAGGCCGGGCATCTCGCGGATATTCTTGGCGCTGCCGGTCAGCAGGCCGGTGAGGGTGTATTTGAGCCCGCCATGCACGATCCCCTGACTGGCGACCGTCTGCCCCGCCCCCAGTTCGCCCCGCTCGACCAGCAGACAGGAGAGCCCGCGGCTTGTCAGCACGTCCAGCGCCCACAACCCCGCCACCCCGCCGCCGACCAACAGCACGTCGAGGGCGGGCGCGTCGGGGGGGGAGGGGCCGGCGGAAGCGTTCATGGAACGGGTTGTAGACGGCCCCGGCCGCGCGGGGAACGGCGAATTCGCGACCGCCGGCCCCGCGTCGCCGGCCCGGGTCACTTCCGTTTGAAGTACCAGTACGCGACCCCGCACGTCGGCCCGATCGCCAGGCCGAGACCGAGAACGGCGCCTTGAGACCACATGAGCGACATCGCAATCGAGGACCCGGTCGGGGCCGTCGACTCAAGCGACATGAGCACCGCCATGCAGGCCGCGGCGACGCTCACGCCGCTGACGAGACCGACGGTGGCGCATTCCTGAATTGGCATCGGGCGAGAGCGGCGGGCGGAGCAATCGGCGGGGCGCCAAGGTACGGCATCGTCAGTTGGCCGACATGCCCCTGCCGAGAAGCGGGTTCGCGTCCGAGGCAGCGATTTGTCAGGCGGTTTTCGTGCGCTCCTGCGAGAATCTCGCGGATCTGGGGTCGAGTTCGTCGCCGGTTCTGACCGTCAGACTCGCATACAGCTCCGGTCGTCTCCCCCGGATCCACCTCCGACCGGTGCATCGCTCGAGTTGATCGGCTTTGAGCTCTGCGACGACCATCTGATCTTGAGCCTTCCCTGTCTCGGCCAGAATCTGGCCGTACGGGTCCAGGATCATGGCGTTGCCGGTTCGCACTTCGTCGTCGTCGATTCCGACACCGTTGCTGAAGATCAGAAACATGCCGTTGTCGTGCGCCCGGGAGGGCAGCCAGCGCATGAGCCACGCTCTGCCCTTCGGCCCTTGGAACTCCGCTTCGATCGACGCCGGGTCGGATTCCCTGTCGTCCCACAGCCGGGGATCGATCAGTCCCATGGCGCCCGGGCTCCTGGAATTGCATCCGCCGGTCTGGTGGGGAGCCAGCAAGATTTCGGCTCCCTGCAACGCCGTCGCCCGTGCGTTTTCCACCAGGTTATTGTCCCAGCAGGTGAGCACGCCGATGCGGCATCCCTGCGGCGCGTCGAACACCGTATATCGGTCCCCGCTCGCCATATGTTCGCTGATGAAACAGTGCAGCTTTCGATGGCACGCGTGCGTGCCGTCGGGCATGGCCACGAGGTAGGAGTTGTACAGCCGTCCGTCGTCGGCGACTTCGATCAGCCCGGCGCCGATCGTCATGCGATGCGTGCGGGACAACGACAACAACCTCTGCGTCGTGGGCCCGTGGGGGACGCGCTCCGCGAGCGCCTCGATTTCCGGCTTGGCGAGGTTTCGGACGTGCCAATAGCCCGTCACGCACATCTCGGGGAAGGAAATTAACTCTACGTTCCGTTCGGCCGCCTCTTCGACGAACCGTTCGATCACGGCGACGTTGTACGGCTTATCCCCTGCACGGTGGTTGAACTGCACGGAGGCGACTTTAATGTCCTTCATTCCCTCTCCCGTTGTCGAAGTCCGCCGGAACGAAACGTCTCCCATGCGTCGCGTGAAGACGCCCGCACGTCGTGCTGCACGCCGTCGCCCGGGCGGGCTCAGTCTTCGCTCGCCGACGCGCCGATGCGAAACACGGCCACGAACGGACGGTGATCGGAGGCGACTTTCTCCTCAATCGCACCGCTTTTCGTCAGGGTGATCGGGCGCGACGAACACGACGAGCAGTACGCGATGAAATCGATCTGCCGGGTGGGATCGGCGGCCGGAGACGTCGGCGCTTCGTCGCCGAGCAACGTCCAACTCTTGGTGAACGTCTTCAGCGGTTCTGCGTCGCGGGTCGCGTTCAAATCTCCGCCGAGGATGGCCGGTTCGGTCCACTCCTCGACAAGCGTCCGCAGCGCGTTCGCCGACGCGAGGCGATTCTCCGCGCTGCGGTGATCCCAGTGGGTCGACAGCACGCGGCAGACGCCGCAGCCGGGGACGTTCACCTGCGCGACGAGCACGCCGCGGGGCTCCGAGCCGCCTGCGGGCAATGCGTGGTTTTCCGAACGGAGAATGGGGTGACGCGACAGGATCGCATTGCCGTACTGACCGCCCGAATACGGCAGATTGGCTCCGAACGCGGAGTGCATCCGCGTGAGCCGGGCCAGTTCCTTCGCCTGATCCACACCGTCGGCCCGCTGGGTCTTCACGTCCACTTCCTGGAGCAACACGACGTCCGCCTCGGTCGCCAGAATGACCCCCGCGATCCGCTCCAGGTCGATCCGCCCGTCGGCGCCCTCCCCGTGATGAATGTTATAGGTGAGGACGCGGATCTCCCGCCCCCCGTCGTGCGGCTCCGGAGAACCGGAAGCCAGCATTCCGAGGAGGCAGAACGCCGGAAGAAGAGAGGCCATGACGGTCTTCTGAAGGGAAAACAGATTCGCGAGGCGGCGTCGCGAGCCGGATGCGCCCGCGACATCGTACGACAAGCGGGCGGCTCACGCGTCGTCGAGTCGCCGCGTCGGGGACGGCCGTCAAATCGAAGCGATCGTCTCCGTCGCCCCCCAGTAATCGTTCACTCCGCTCGCTCACCGACGGCCAGCGCCGCCCGCAAGACCCGCAGGGCGTTCTCGCCCATGATGCCGCGGATTTGGTCCTCGCTATAACCGCGGTCCAGCAGGCCCTGGGTGAGGCGGGGGTAGGCGGAGACGTCCTCCAGGCCCGCCGGGAGCGTGGAGACGCCGTCGTAGTCGCCGCCCAGGCCCACATGCTCCGGCCCCGCGATCTTCGCTAAATGATCGAGGTGGTCCAGTACGTCGTGGATCGTGCCGGGGCGGACGGGATGCTCTTGTCGCCAGTCCCGCTCCAGGCGGTCGCGGGCGGCCTCGTCGTCCGGGAGTTGGGCCGCGGCCTGCCGGCGGATCTCGTAGATCCCGGCCTGCTCCGCGGCGAATTCGGGGACGACGAAGGCGCTATAAAAGTTCGCCATCACCACGCCGCCGTTCTCCCTGAGGCGCCGCAACACGTCGTCCGGCACGTTGCGGGGGTGATTCGCCACGGCCCGCGCGGAGGAGTGACTGAAAATGACCGGGGCCGCCGTCACGTCCAGAGCGTCGTGCATCGTCGCCGCGGAGACGTGCGAGAGGTCCACCAGCATGCCGACCCGGTTCATCTCCCGGACCACCTCGACCCCGAACGGGCTCAGGCCGTCGCTTTTAGGTTCGTCGGTGGCGCTGTCGGCCCAGTCCAGCGTGGCGGAGTGCGTCAGCGTCAGATAGGCCGCCCCGGCCTCCCGGAACTTCGTGAGCAGGCCGATCGAGTTTTCGAGGGCGTGGCCGCCCTCCATCCCGATGAGGGAGGCGATCTTCCCCTCGGCCCGGGCGGCCTCGACCTCCTCGGCGGTGCGGCAGAGGGCGAAGGTCTCCGGGTGCCGGCGGACCATTTCGTTGACGATCGCGATCTGTTCGAAGACCGCCGTCGCGGCGCCCTGTTGCGCGGCGGGGACGTAGACGCTCCAGAACTGCAGCCCCACCCCGCCGGCCCGCAGGCGGGGGATGTCCGTGTGCAGGGCGGGCACGCCGGCGGCGAGGTCGAACTTCGAGAAGTCGGAGCCGAAGTCCGTACGGATCGCCCACGGCAGATCGTTGTGCCCGTCCGCCACCAACAACGTCCGATGCAGAGCCGCCGCCTCCGGCGAAACCGTGATCGGTCCCCGGTCGTCGCCGGCAGGCGGGGCGAAGGCGGCGGCGAGGAGCAGGGCGGTGAGGTTCATGGCCGCGAGGATACCGGCCCCGAACGGCCGGCGGTCCTCCAACGAAGGCGAACCGAATCGCCCGCGGCGTTACGCTCTGCGGCCGTCCGCGGTTCTCGCCGCGTTCCGTCCGCGTTCTTCGTTCGTTTTTCGACCCCCCATGCGTTCTGCCGCCGCCGTCGAGCCCCCCCTTGCCTCCGGGGAAAAACTGATCCGCGTCGGGCACAGCCCGGACCCGGACGACGCGTTCATGTTCCACGCGCTCGCCAACGACAAGATCCCCACGCCGGGCTATCGATTCACGCACGATCTGGTCGACATCGAAACGCTCAACCGGCGGGCCCTTGAAGGGACCGACCTGCTGGAACTGACGGCCGTCAGCCTGCACGGGATGGCCCACCTGACCGACAAATACGCCATCTGCAACTGCGGGGCGAGCATGGGCGACGGCTACGGGCCCCGCGTCGTCGCCCGGCAGCCGTGGACCGTGGACGACCTCCGCGGCAAACGGATCGCCGTGCCGGGGACGCTGACGACGGCGTTCCTCAGCCTCAAACTGATCCTCGGCGACGACTTTGAATATGAAGTCCGCCCGTTCGACACGATGCTGGACGTGGTCGAAGCCGGCGAGTTCGACGCCGGGCTCGTCATTCACGAAGGCCAGCTGACCTACCCGGATCAGGGGTTGCACCTCGTCGTGGACACCGGCGTCTGGTTCCAGGAGCAGACCGGCCTGCCGTTGCCGCTGGGGTGCAACGCGATCCGCAAGGACCTCGGGGCGGAGACAGTGAACGAGGTGACGGCGATCCTCAAACAGTCCATTCAATACGGCCTGGAGCACCGGGCCGAGGCGCTGGAATACGCGGCCAAGTGGGGCCGCGGGCTGGACGACGCCCGCAACGACGAATTTGTGGAGATGTACGTCAACGACTGGACGCTGGACTTCGGCGACCGCGGCCGGGCCGCGGTGCGGGAGTTGTTGAAGCGCGGCTATGAAGCCGGCGTGATTCCCGAACCGGCCGAGGTGGAGTTCGTGGGCTGAGGCCGGCAAGGTGAGCGGGTCGCTCCTTTCACGGCCCGTTCCCATGCTCCGCCTGTCGTTCGCCCTGCCCCTGTTGTTCGTGACCGCTGCCTGGGGCGCGCCGCCTCGCGGCGACGGCGAACCGGGGGCGCCGAACGTGGTGCTGTTTCTGGTGGACGATCTGGGGGCGAACGACCTCGGGTGCACCGGCAGCACGTTCTATGAGACGCCGCACGTCGACGCCCTCGCCGCGGCCGGCACGCGGTTCTCTCAGGCCTACGCCGCCTGCCCGGTGTGCAGCCCGACGCGGGCCAGCCTGCTGACCGGCCGGCACCCGGTGCGGGTCGACGTGACCGACTGGATCCCCGGCACCCGCAGGAAGGGCCGGTTCCAGCACGTCGACGACCGGGACAATCTGGCGCTGGAAGAGGTCACGCTGGCCGAGGTTCTCAAAGAGGAGGGCTACGGCACCTTCTTCGCCGGCAAGTGGCACCTGGGGGACGAGGGCCATTGGCCGACCGATCAGGGGTTCGACGTGAACATCGGCGGCAATTCGAAGGGCTCCCCGCCGGGCGGGTATTACGCCCCGTGGAAGAACCCCACGCTGACGGCCCGGGCCGACGGCGAGTACCTCACCGATCGCCTCGCCGACGAAACCGCCGCCTTCGTGCGGAACGCCTCGCAGGACGCCGACGGCGAGCCGTTCTTCGCCATGCTGAGCTTCTATAACGTCCACACCCCGATCACCGCGGACAATATCACCGTCGCGGAGTTCGAGCGCGAGGCCGAACGGCGGTTCGACGACCCCACGCCGACCATTGAAGAGGGCGCCGCGGCCGGGGCGGAGGTCATCTCCCGGGCGCGGCAGGACCTGCCGGCCTACGCCAGCATGGTCGCGGCGATGGACCGGGCCGTCGGCAAGGTGATGAATACGCTGGAAAATCAGGGGCTGCGGGAGAACACCGTGGTGATCTTCTTCAGCGACAACGGCGGGCTGTGCACCTCGCGGCGGATGGGGCCGACTAGCAACCTGCCGCTGCGCTCCGGCAAGGGCTGGCTCTATGAGGGCGGCGTGCGGGAGCCGCTGATCGTCGCCGGGCCGGGCGTGTTGCCGGGGAAAGTCGTCGACGAGCCTGTCGTCAGCATGGACCTGTTCCCCACCGTGCTGGAGCTGTGCGGGTTGAAGTCGCGGCCGGAGCTGCACGCCGACGGCGTCTCCCTCGTTCCGCTGCTGGCCGGGTCCGACGAACTCGAGCCGCGGGACTTCGTTTGGCACTACCCGCATTACCACGGCAGCGGCTGGACGCCGGGGGCGTCGCTGCGGCGGGGCGATTGGAAGGCGATCGAGTTCTACGAAACCGACACGGCGGAGCTGTACGACCTCGCCGCCGACCCCGGCGAATTGAAGAACCTCGCCGCGGAGCGGCCCGACAAGCTGGCCGAACTGCGGACCGCCCTGCGGGACTGGCAGTCGGCAATGAACGCCAAGATGCCGGTCGAGGCCGGCGTTCGATAGGCCCCGCCGGCCGTCGCGAGCGGCCGGCGCGAACGACCGTCGCGGCCCCCGCGAGTTCCCGCCGCCAATTTAGACGGTCGACGGCGAACGGGGCGCCGTTCTATAAAGACGCTCGCGTCACACCCGACGCAGCTCTTCCTTCCCACAGGTCACCGTCATGTCCCGCCCCGCTCGTTTCGTCGGCCGCTTGGCCGTTCTGCTGTCGCTCCTTCCGCTCTCCCTCGCGGCGTTCTCGCTGACCGGCTGCGATTCGGAGCGGGGCGGGGTCACCGCCGAGCCTGAGACCCCCGAAGAATCCACGCCGGACGACATGGAGATCTGAACGCGGTCTCCCGGTCAGTTCGTCCGGTCCATTTCGACCGGCTCCAAACAAGAAGGCCCGGGAGGCGTTTGCCTCCCGGGCCTTTTTGCATCCCGGAGTCCGTGGTTCACGGTCCTTGGCCAGCGGTCGGTCGCTCAGACCGTGTCTCTCTCAAAACTCACCGGTCACTTCGCCGCCGTTCCGGCTGCCTAGGGCGCCCCAGGTGCCGTAGGGGCTCTTGCCCTTGGTCGGCGTGGCGGCGGACTGGTTGCCGGCGTCGATCGTTTCGGAGATGAACGTCACCGAGCCGTCGCACATCACGAACTGGGCGCCGCCGGTGTGGTAGCTGCCGGCGGAGAAGATGCCTCGGCCGTAGACGAAGCCCCGCCAGGTGTCGGTGCCGTCGGGCTCGCCCTGACAGCTCGGGCTGTTGGGGGGCAGGATGGTGTTGAACCCGGTGGCGCCGGCGCCGCCGGCGGTCCAGATGCTGCCGCGGCTCGTGCTGTAGGTGACGGTGTCGAGATAGGTGCCGGGGTTGTTGGGGTCGGAGACGACGTCCACGCAGTTGGCGACCGGGTCGGCGAAGCTACCGTTGGTCGCGGTGAGGGAGGAGGGCACGACGTAGCCGCCCTGGAACGCCTTGGACCCGTTGTCGCGGCCGATTTCGCCGATCAGGATCGTGTTGACGGTGCCGTCGCGGGCGTCCCGCAGGCCCATGTGGAGCCGGGGGTTGGCGCTGGCGGCCCCGGCGAACATGCCGCGGGATTGGCTGAGGTTGTTGGTGTTATTGCCGGCGCCGTTGTCGCCCCAGTTGGCGGCGTAGTTGGTGTCGGCGACGCCGGTCGGCTGGGCGCCGTCGGTCGGGCAGAGCAGCGTGGCGATCTGGTTCTTCCACGGCGGGTAGGAGTCGTTGTCCACCTTCGGGCCGCCCGCGGCGTAGTCCGGCGTGCCGTCGCCGTTCGTGTCCAGCGGCCGACTGATCTGGTTCCACAGCGCCGTCTGGTCCATGTAGGGCAGCAGGGGAATCAGGTAGCCGGCCCAGCCCTGGTTGCTCTGGGTGCTGATGTCGGAGCCGACGGTCACCTGCGTCCCGCCCTTGCCGGCCGGGAAGACCTTGTACGTGCTGTGATAGTTATGCATCGCCAGCCCCAACTGCTTGAGGTTGTTCTGGCACTGACTGCGGCGGGCGGCCTCACGGGCCTGCTGCACGGCGGGCAGCAGCAGGCTCACCAGGATCGCAATGATGGCAATGACCACCAGCAGTTCGATCAGCGTGAAGCCGGACCGCAGGGAGGGCGGGGCGAGGAGCGGCCGAGTCGAGCGGTGACTTGAAGACCGGCGACTTAAAGAGCGGTGAGACATCACGACAGGAGTCAGGGGAGCAGGAAGGAATCGGCGCCGCCGAATGGAGGGATCAGGCAGGGCGACGCGGCGAGGGAACGCCAAAGGGTACGGAACAGTCCCTCTAGTTCAATACATCAACCGGAGCTGGCTCGTCGGATTGCTCCTTCGGCAGTCCGGAAACGGCGCCGGACAGTCTGGGTCCGGCCGCTTCAACCGCGCTTCCCGGCCCCGGCGAGACGCCGGATCGTGGGGCCGGGAACAGCGCCGCAACGTCTGCCGTCCCCCGCTGAGGCGCACGAAAGAACCCGGGAGGCGTGGGCCTCCCGGGGCAGTCGAGGCATCGGAGCGGTCCGGGCCGAAGGCCGGCCCGGGCGCCGGCGCCGGATCAATACTCGTCGACGACTTCGCCGCCGGAGCGGGTGCCCAGGGCGCCCCAGACGCCGTAGGGGCTCTTGCCGGAGGTCACGGAATCGGCGGTCTGGGTGCCGGCGTTGATGGTCTCGGAGAGGAAACTCACCGAGCCGTCGCACATCACCACCTGAATGCCGCCGGTGTGATACGAGCCGGCGGAGAGGATGCCGCCGTTGACCCGCTCCCACCAGTTCGAGGCGCTTCCGGTGGCGCAGGACGGGCTGTTGGGGGGCAGGATCGTGTTAAACCCGGTGTAGGGCACGGTGCCCAGGGCGTAGGCGGTGCCGCGGTCGCCGCGATAGGCGACGGAGGCGACGTACTTGCCCGGGTTGTTCGGGTCGGTCACGACGTCGACGCACTGGGTCTGCGGATTGGAGTACGTGCCTGCGCTGGCGCCGGCGGAGAGGCTCATCTCCGCAGCGAACCCGCCCTGATAAGAACGGGAGCCGTCGTCGCGGCCGATCTCACCGATCAGAATCGTCGAGGTCGTCCCGTCGCGGGCGTCACGCAGTCCGAGGTTGACGAAGCCGTTGCCGGAGGTGCTCCAGGCGTCCCCGGCGAACATGCCGCGGGCCTGGGAGCGGTTGCCGCGGCCGTTCCCGTAGCCGTTGTCGCCCCAGTTGGCGGCGTAGTTGGTGTCGGCGGTGCCGGAGACGGGGGCGGAGTCGGTCGGGCACAGCAGCGTCGAAATCTGCGTCCGCCACGGCACGTAGCTGCTGGAGACCGGCTGACCGCCGAAGGCGGGGTACCGGTAGGGGTTCCCGCTGATAGTGCCGTCCAGCGGGTTGGTGATCTGGTTCCACAGGGCCGTCTGGTCCAGGAAGGGCAGCAGCGGCACCAGGTAGCCGAGGTTCCCCTCGTTGCTGCCGTGCCACGGGTTCGGGGCGGCCGGGTCCGGCGTCGAGGTCCCGCCCATCCCGGCGGGGAACGTCTTGTAGGTGCTGTGATAGTTGTGCATCGCCAGCCCCAACTGCTTGAGGTTGTTCTGGCACTGGCTGCGCCGGGCCGCTTCGCGGGCCTGCTGCACCGCGGGCAGCAGCAGGGAGACCAGGATCGCAATGATGGCAATGACCACCAGCAGTTCGATCAAAGTGAACCCGAAGCGACGCGGCGGGGGGACGGGCTGCCGGGCGGAACCGCGGCCAACACAGACGTGCGACATCATGGAGCGCTGAGGACTGGAAGGGGACGAGGAAGAATGCGACGTTGGGGTCGACCCTGAGGGCTGCTCAGGGACGCAACGGGCGAGAAGAGTACGGAACAGTGACTGTTGTTCAATGGCCCCACTTCCTGCCGGATGCGGCAAAGTTCCCGCTCTCCCGCCGAAAAGGCGTCCCGAAGAGTCCTCCCGACCGTTTCAAAGCGATCGTCTCCCGCCTACCTTCCGCCGCGAGGCGGCCGGCCAAGCGGCCCGTTCCCTCCCTGTTTCTTCCTCTGTCGTCAGATTGATCCGCCATGTCCCGCCTCGCTCGTTCCCTGTCCGCCGCCGTCCTTTCCGCGGCATTGCCGGCGGCCACGTTGCCGTGCCTCGGCGCCCTCGGCCTGTGCACGGCGTTGGTAGGCTGCTCGTCCGGCGTGACGGAGGGCGAGATTGAGGCACCGGAAGTGGACGAGGCGGACGCTGCGGTCGAACAGCTCTCCCCGGAGGAGCGTGCCGAGATGGAACGCATCCGCAGCGGCCGCTGAGCGGCGATTCCCGATCGGAACCGCGTCCGGTCAATGAACGAACCGACCCGGGGGAACGTTCCCCCGGGTCGGTTCGGTAAAGCAAACGTGACGCTCGGGCTGACGGGCGGCCCGTGGTCGGGTCAGAACTCGCCGACCAATTCGCCGCCGGAGCGGCTGCCGAGGGCGCCCCAGGTGCCGTGGTTGCTCTTGCCGCTGGTCACCACACCGGCGGACTGGTTGCCGGCGTCGATCGTTCCGGAGATGAACCTCACGCTGCCGTCGCCCAGAACCGCCTGCTCGCCGCCGGCAGCTATCACACCGGCGGCGTGCAGGCGGTCATTGCGATAGCGAGATTCGGAGAGCTGGACGGGGCCGTGTGGTGGAGCGGATCGAGGCCGCGGATCGAAAGCGACCGCCGCTCCCGTGACGACAGCGATAGTCTCTCAATGAATACAGCCCCCCGCCTCAAGAGGCGGGGGGCTGCGGAGAGTCACGCCGTTCCGTGGGAACTCCGGTTCAGTAACCGTTTGTCACTTCGTCGCCGTTCCGGCTGCCCAGGGCGCCCCAGGTGCCGTAAGGGCTCTTGCCGCTCTGAGGCATGGGGGCGTTCTGGTTGCCGGCGTCGATCGTCTCGCTGATGAACGCGACGGACCCGTCGCCGAACACCGCCTGGGCTCCGCCGGTGTGGTAGCTCCCGGCCGAGTAGATACCGTCGCCCCAGTCCGTCCCGTCCGCGGCGCAGCTCGGGCCGTTCGGGGGGAAGATCGTGGTAAAGCCGGTATACGCCGCGCCGCCGTCCGCCCACCGCGAGCCGCGGCCACGGAGGCCGGCGGTGCTGATATACTTCCCGGGGTTGGCGGGATCGTTGGCCGGGGTGAGGCAGGCCGCCGAAGGCGTGGCGATCAACGTCGCTTTCGAGATGTTCCCCCCGAAGTTCTGAGCATAGCTTCCCTGATAAGAGCGAGATCCGTCGCTGCGACCGTTTTCGGCCATCAGCAGGGTGCTGGTCGTGCCGTCCCGCATATCGCGCATACCGGACGAGTTGGTCGCGCCGAACATGCCGCGGACCCGGGGGTTGGTGCCGAAGGAGTCGTCCATCCCGTCGCCGTTGTCGCCCCAGTTGAACGAATAGTTCGTCACAGCCAAGGAGGTCGAACTCGTGCTAGCGCCGTCGCTGGGGCACAGTAGCGCCGCAACCTGGACCCTCCACGGCGGGTAGTTGGTCTCCCAGGGGCGGGCGCCCATCGACGGGGCGGCGGTTTGGGTACCGCTCAGATCGAAGACCAACGGCTTCGAGATCTGGTTCCAGTGCGCCGTCTGGTCCATGTACGGCAGCAGCGGGACGTGGGTCCCCAGCCGGCCGCCGTTGCTCGTGTAGTTGCCGGCCGGCATCGGTGTCGCGGTCGGCGGCGTGCCGTTGGTGCCGCCGCGTCCGAGCGGGAACACGTTGAACGTGCTGTGATAGTTGTGCAGCGCCAGGCCGAGCTGTTTCAGGTTGTTCTGGCACTGGCTGCGGCGGGCCGCCTCCCGGGCCTGCTGCACCGCGGGCAGCAGCAGCGACACCAGGATCGCGATGATCGCGATGACCACCAGCAGTTCGATCAGCGTGAAGCCGGAGCGAAGGATGGACGACGTCCGCACGAGGGCGGACCGGGAGCGCGACATGGGGGGAGAATCCCGGAAAAGGGAGACGCGAGGAGGCGCCACGCAGATCGGGGAGGAAAGCCCTGGCAGTCCCGACTGTGACGAGAAGCGGTTTATGTTACGCTGAGGGGGCGGTCGACGCAATCGGCATTCGTGTTGCAAGCCGTCCGGCGGCGTCCCCATGTGGGTCTCAGGGACGGCCGGGTCCCCGGTCCCCGGTCCCCGGTCCCCGGTCCCCGGTCCGCTGCCCGGCGACGGCTCATCGGTTGAACTCCAAAAAAAATCGCCGCGTCGCAACGGGTTGCGACGCGGCAGAAGGAGCCGACTGATCTACGTTCGGTGCGGCCGGATCTGAGCGGACTCGGCCGTACGAGGGCTCGCTCAACCGACCGGTTCGTAGAATTAGTTGTTGGTGACGGTTTCCCCGGCGCTCCGGGTGCCCATCGCGCCCCAGACGCCGTAGGGGCTCTGGCCGCTACTGACGGTGTTCCGCGTCAGGTCCCCGGTGTCGATCGTGTCGGAGACGAACTGCACCGACCCGTCGGCCATCACCACCTGACACCCGCCGGAGTGGTACGACCCGGCGGAGTAGATGCCGCCGTGCTGGTTCCGCCACCAATCGTTGCCGGTGTCCTGAACGCCGTCGCAGTTCGGACCGTTCGGCGGGAAGATCGTGTTGAACCCGGTCCACAGCGGCGAACCCAGCCCCCATACGGACCCGCGACGAATGGTCTCGTTGTCAAAGACGCTGACCGACTGGTTGTAGAATCCGGGGTTCTGCGGGTCGTTCACAACGTCCAGGCAGGTGGTTTTCGGGCTGGACTGGGTGCGGGCGGAGTTGTCCCGGCCGAGGTCGACGTCCTGGGCGACGGAACCGCGGAAGGCGCGTTCTTCGCCGCGGGCGATCTCGCCGAACAGAATCGTGTTGGTGGTCCCGTCTTTGGCGGCATTCAGACCGAAGTGCACGTTGCCGTTCCCGCCGTCGTCGTTCCAGCGCCCGCCGCCGGCCATGCCGCGCTGCGCCTTGCTCGCACCGTCCCAGTTCGCCGGGTTGCCGTTGCCGTAGCCGTTATCGCCCCAGTTCATCGCGTAGTTCGTTTCCGCGTGGTTCCGCGGCGGGGCGCCGTCGGAAGGGCACAGCAGAACGGCCGTTTGGGTGAACCAGGGCAGGTAGCCGTTGGAGTCCCAGTGGATCGGCTGGGGACCGAACGGGGGGAAGATCTTCGAGGGATCTTTCGGGCTGGTGTACGGGCGGCTGATCTGGTTCCACAGGGCCGTCTGATCCAGGAAGGGCAGCAGGGCGACCAGCGGGCTGAGGGCGCCCTCGTTGGTGCAGTTCCAGTTCGTGTCCGAGTAGCACTGGTCGGCGACGTTGCTGACGTCGCCCGTGCCGCCGGCGGCGGCCGGAAAGGTCTCGTACGTGCTGTGGTAGTTGTGCATGGCCAGTCCCAACTGCTTGAGGTTGTTCTGGCACTGGCTGCGGCGGGCGGCCTCGCGGGCCTGCTGCACGGCGGGGAGCAGCAGGCTGACCAGGATCGCGATGATCGCGATGACCACCAGCAGTTCGATCAGCGTGAAGCCGGCGCGTGGCCGTCTTGACCGAGCGGGGATACGCATCTGGAAGGCTCCCAAGGTAAGGAAAGGACGAGAGGGGACCGCAGGGCGACACGACGCCGCTCTAGAAAAAACGGCTCCCGCCGCAAAGTTAACCCCGCTTTCGCATCGGCAACACCCAACGCGTCGGAAGGTTCCGATGTTTTTTCGGAAACGAGTCAGATTTCTCCGATCCGATCGTTCCGGCGCACGGACGCTTTGTGTACTGACGATCGGCCGTCGCGGTCCGGCCCAGCGGTCGCCCCCGCCCGCTGCCGCCGGCCGACGCCTCCCTTCCCCTTCCCAAACGATCAGGGTTTTCCGATGCGTTTTTCTCTCCTGTCCTGCCGGCCCCTCGTCTCGCTGGGCCGTTCCGCCGCGTTGGCCGCGGCCCTGGCGGCGCCCGTCGCCTTTGCGGCCGGCTGCGCGGAGCACGAAGACGGCCTCATCGAGCCGTCCGAAGAAGATCTGCAGGACCTGGAGGAGCTCCGCCAGCAGTCCGGGGGCACGGAGTACAAATGACCGGACGGAGGCCCGCCGCACGGTCCGACCCGGCAGCGAGCCCGGTCGGACCGTGCGGCGGCGCTCGCCGGGGCCGGTTCGCCTCGGGCGTCGTCGGACCTCAGCGTCCGCTTCCGCAGTTCGCCGTCAGATGTACCGATTCACAATGTTCTCCAGCAGCTCCTGACGGCCGCTGGCGATCGTCGGTTCGCCGTGCTCGGTCACCCAGGCTTCGCAGTCGGCGAAGGTGGCCTCGCCGGCTTCGATTTTGGCGCCCAGGCCGTCGTCGTAGCTGGCGTAGCGCTCCTTCACGAAGTCGTTGAGCACGCCGTCCTTACGGATCGCGGCGGCGACCTTGGCGCCCTTGGCGAAGGCGTCCATCCCGCCGATGTGGGCGTGGAACAGGTCGATCGGCTCGAAGCTTTCCCGCCGCACCTTCGCGTCGAAGTTCAGCCCGCCGGGGGCCAGCCCGCCGTACTCCAGGATCACCAGCATGCACTGGGTCGTGAGATAATAATCGGTGGGGAACTGGTCGGTGTCCCAGCCCAGCAGGGCGTCGCCGGTGTTGGCGTCCACGCTGCCCAGGGCGTTTTGAATCCGGGCGTATTCCAGTTCGTGCATCATCGAGTGTCCCGCCAGGGTGGCGTGGTTGGCCTCGATGTTCATCTTGACCCGATCCTGCAGCCCGTTGATCCGCAGGAAGTTCATGCAGGCGGCGACGTCGAAGTCGTATTGATGCTTCGTCGGCTCCTTGGGCTTCGGCTCGAACAGGAACTGCCCTTTGAAGCCGATCTCGTCGGCGTAGTCCGCCGCCATGTGCATGAAGCGGGCGAGGTGGTCCAGCTCCCGCTGCATGTCCGTGTTATAGAGATTGAAGTAGCCCTCCCGGCCGCCCCAGAAGACGTAGTTCTCTCCGCCGAGCTCCTGGGTGACTTCGATCGCCTTCTTCACCTGGGCGGCGGCGTGGGCGAACACGCCGGCCTGCGGGCTGGTGGCGGCGCCGTGCATATAACGCGGGTGGCTGAACAGGTTCGCCGTGCCCCACAGCAGGTTGATGCCGGTCTCGCCCTGCTTCTCCTTCAACTTGGCGGCGACCTGGTCGAACCGGGCGTTGGTCTCCTTGAGGTTCGCCCCGGCGCCGCTGACGTCGCGGTCGTGGAAGCAATAGAAGGGCGCCCCGAGCTTCTGCATGAACTCGAAGGCGACGTCCACGCGCTTCAGGTCCATCTCGACGGAGTCCGTGCCGTCTTCCCAGGGCCGTTGGGCGGTGCCGGGGCCGAACGGGTCGCTGCCGGTCCCGCGGAAGGTGTGCCAGTAGGCCACCGCGAACCGGAACAGGTCCTTCATGGACTGCCCCTCGACGACCTCGTCGGGGTTGTAGTGCCGGAAGGCGAGGGGGTTCTTGCTGTCCGGGCCCTCGTAGCGGATCGGCTCGGGGACTTCGGGGAAGTAGACGGTGGACATCGGCGCAGAACGTGACGGAAGGGGGCGAACGGCCGGCAGGATACCCGCCCCCCGCCGAAGTCGCATGCGTTCCCGGCGATGCACGCCGGCGCCGACGGGAGAGCGGAGCGGTCGGCCTTCGGCCCTCGACGGCCGCTTGGGGGGCTGCTCAGGGGGGGCCCTGCTTGGGGGGCGAAGTGAACGGGGCCGGGACGCACCTCGCGTTCCCGCGGCGCCGATGACCTGCTAGATGGCACCCGTGCGCATTCCCCCCGCCCCTCGCCGGCCGATCGCGGCGCCCTGCGCGGCGCTGTGCCTGCTGCTGGGTGCCGGGCTGCTCGGGCTGACGGGCTGTAGCGCGGTGGCGGTGCGGGCTCCGGACGCCCCGGCGCCCTCCAAGGTGATGCTGACGGCGAACTACGACGCGGCCTGGGAGACGACCGTCTCCACGTTGCACCGCTTCGGCTTTCGCACCGCCGAGGAGAACAAGCTGGACGGCACCATCGAGACCGCCTGGGTCGTCGGCAGCGGTTTGGGCGAGCCATGGCGGGACGACAGCGTCGGCTTCGCCAACCGCCTCGAAGACACCCTCCAGAGCACCCGCCGCCGCGTCGTCGCCACGGTGCGGCCGGTCGCCGGGGAGTTCGGCCCGGAGGCTTACGAAGTCACCATTCGGGCGTTCAAGGAGCTGGAGGACGTCCGTGGGGTCGTGGCGAACACCACCGGCGGGGCGACCTTCCAGGCCCGCGAGCCTATCGACCGCGAACTCCAGGCGGTTCACGGACAGTTCGGCCCGATCCAGTGGGTCCCGCTGGGCCGCGACCCGGCGCTGGAGAACGAAATCGTGGCGGCTCTGGGCAAAAAGTAGGCGACCGGGCGCCGCACCCCGAGCGCCGCACCGGGCGCTCGGGACGGGCGCTGCGGACCGGGCTGATCTAGGCGGGGTGGGCGGCGCGCTCTACGCTGAGGGCGTTCGTTCCCCCGTCGCTGCGAAGTCGTGCCGCTCATGTCCCGTTCCCTGTCTCGGCCGTCGTTCGTTCCGGCGCTGCTGTGCGGACTGGCCGCCTGCGGGGCCGCGTTGGGTTTCGGGGGGTGCACCTCCGGCAGCGGGGGGCTGGCGGACTCCGCCGCCGTGGAACAGGCCGCCGCGCTTTCGGGCGAGCCGCTGCCGATCCACGACTGGACCACGGACCTCGCCGTCGCCCGGCAGACCGCCGCCGCGGAGGGCAAGGACGTGCTGATGCTGTTCACCGGCTCGGACTGGTGCCCGCCCTGCATGGCGCTGGAGAAGAGCGTGTTCGCCCAGGCGCCGGCCTCCCGGTTGGAGGACGACTTCGTCCCGGTGCTGTTCGACTTCCCCAATAAGAAGGCGCAGGCCCCGGAGATCGCCGCCCGCAACCAGCAGGTTCAGGAGGCCTACGGCGTGGCCGGCTACCCGACCGTGCTGCTGACCAGCGCCGACGGCTCGAAGTACGGCGAATTGCACTATCAGGACCGCTACGAATCCGGCGGCGCCGCCGCGTTCCTCGCCGACGCGAAGGCCCTGCGGGCCGCGAACGGCGCGGCGGGCGACGCCGAGCCGTCCGTCGGTGGCCGCCCCGCCGCCGCGGAGTGACGACGGCCGAGCCGGTCCCGGCGGACGAATCGACGCGGGCTCGGCCCCGCCGGCCGTTGACCGGGCGGGCGTTTCAGGGGGCTCCGGTCGTCGCGGCGCTCACGTTGCTCTCGCGGCTGCTCGGGCTCGCCCGGGATATGGCGACGGCGGCGGTGTTCGGCGCCGGGCCGGTGCTGGACGCCTTCACCGTCGCCTTCCGGCTGCCCAATCTGGCACGGCGGCTGTTGGGCGAGGGGGCGCTGTCGGCGGCGGTGCTGCCGGCGCTGGTCAAGACTCGGGAGGATCGGGGCGAGGTCGAGTCGGACGCCCTCGCCGCCGCGGTGATCGGCCGGCTGACCGTCGGCGTGGGGCTGGCGACGCTGCTTGCCGAGGTAGTCCTCATCCCGTTGGCGCTGGGCTGGGTCGGCGATCTCGATGAGGAATGGCGCCTGCTGTGGGGGCTGACGGCGGCCTGCGGACCGCTGGCGACCTTCACCTGCGTCGGCGCCCAGTACGCCGCGGCGCTGCACGCCCGCCGGCGGTTCGCGGCGGCGGCGCTCTGCCCGGTGTTGCTCAACCTGTTCTGGATCGCTGGGACCGTCGGCGCCGCCCTCTGGATCGCCGCCGGGGCCGGGACGGAGCGGGCCATCTACAGCGTCGCGGCGGCGGTGTCCGTGGGCGGGGCGGCTCAGGTCGTGTTGATGGCCGTCGCCCTGCGGCGGGCGGGGTTCGTCTGGCGCTGGGACCCGGTCGGCACGCGGCCGGCGCTGCGGGCGATCCGGGCCGCGGTCGCCCCGGCGCTGTTCGGGCTGTCCATCGCCCAGATGAATTCCCTGATCGACGGCTTCGCCGCCTGGGGCTTCGCGGCCCCGGCGGACGACCCGACCGCGGAGTTCCTCCCCGGCCTGCTGCCCGGCGTGGGCTACCCGCTGCGGCCGGGGGCGGCGTCGGAACTGTACTTCGGCCAGCGGCTCTATCAGTTCCCGGTCGGCCTGCTGGGGGTGACGGTCGGCACGGTGCTGTTCCCGCGGTTCGCGGCGGCGTCGCGGGGGGAGTTGCGGGGCGTCACCCTCGCCGGGCTGCGGTCGGCGCTGTATCTGGGCGTGCCGGCAAGCGTGGGGCTGGTCCTCACGGCCGACCTGCTGGCCGACGCCCTGCTGCGGCACGGCGAGTTCGACCGTCAGGCCGCCGCCGAGACCGCCGCCGCCGCCGCCTGGCTGGGGGCCGGGGCCTGGGCCGGCTGCGGGCTGTCGATCGCCTCCCGCGTGTTCTACGCCTCCGACGACCACCGCACGCCGGTCTGGGTCGGCGTGTGGGCGGTGGGGGCGAACCTCGTGTTGAACGTGGCGCTGGTCTGGCCGCTGGGCGTCTCCGGGTTGGCGGCGGCGTGTACGGCGGCGACCTGCGGGCAGTTCCTCGCCCTCCTCTGGCTGCTCCGCCGGGCGATCCCCGAGTGGCGCATGGCCGCCCTGTGGCCGGCGACGTGGCGCTCCGCGGCGGGGGCGGCCGTGGTCGCGGCGGCCTGCCTGGCCGCCCGGGCGCTGAGCGGCCCGGCGGGGCTGGGCTGGCCCGCCGAAGGGGAACTGCTCGCCGCGGTCGTCGCCGGCTCCCTCGCCTTCCTGCCCGCCGCCCGCCTGCTGGGCATGCGCGAGGCCTGGGAGTTGGTCGGCCTGGGGCGACGCAGAGTCTGACCCCGGCCGGCCTCCAATCCCCCCTCGCCCCCTTTTGGGGGAGAGGAATCGGGGGTGAGGGGGCAGTGACTGTCGAACGTCTCTCAGTGGTCGGCGCTCAGGATTGGCAGCCCGAGGCGCAAGCCGAGGCGTATACACGTGGCAGGATCACCCGGCCTCGCTTGCGCTTCGGGCTCACAATCTCCGAGCGAAGGCGTAGGAACCGTGCGTCACCCTCACCCCCAGCCCCTCTCCCTCAAGGGAGAGGGGGGAGGGCGGGGCGAACCTTGCCCGGCGGTCCTGATTTCTTCCACCCGTCCAGCGGGCAGTGGGGGGAGGACGGGGCGGTCGGGTCGCCCTACAGTCGCTCCCCGCGTTTCGTTCCCCGCTCGCCCCCCGCTGCCGCCATGAAAGCCTTTTGGAACGGTCACACGATCGCCGAAAGCGACGCCACTCGCGTCGTCGAGGGCAATCACTACTTCCCGCCGGCCGCGGTGCGGCGGGAGTTCCTCAAGCCCTCGGCCACCAAAACCACCTGCCCGTGGAAGGGCGAGGCGAGCTACTTCAATCTCGAAGTCGCCGGCGAAACGAACCCCGACGCCGCCTGGATCTATCCCACGCCCAAGGACGCCGCCGCCCAAATCGCCGACCATGTCGCCTTCTGGAAGGGCGTGGAGGTGACGGAGTGACGCCCGTCGGAGAGGCTCACGCCGCCCTCGCGGAGCGGTTGGCCGCGGAGCTGACCGGGTTCTGCGTCGCCAAGTTGCGGGATCAGGCCGCCCAGATCGACCGCTGCGTGCGGCTGCTCTCCGAGGAGCAGGTCTGGGAGCGGGCGAACGACGTGTCCAACTCGATCGGCAACCTCGTGCTGCACCTCACGGGCAACGTCCGGCAGTGGGCCGGGGAAGGGCTGGGCGGGGTGGCGTTCGACCGGGACCGCCCCGCGGAGTTCGCCCGCCGCGACCCGCTGCCGGCCGACGAGTTGCTGTCCGGCCTGCACGCCGCGATCGACGCCGCCTGCACGGCGCTGGAGCGGCTCTCGCCGGCGGAGCTGGCCGCGGAGCGAACCATTCAGGGCCGCCAGATCAGCGGCGTGGCGGCCGCGGTGCACGTCACGGAGCACTTCACCGGGCACGTCGCCCAGATCGTCGTTTACACGAAGCTGCTGACCGGGCAGGACCTGAGCCTCTACGACGACCAAGGCCGCCGGCTGGACGCGGCCGCCCGGCTTTGAGCGCCAGCCGCCTCTCAGGTTCGCCCCGATAAGCCCGGGCCCGCGGACCGATTAGGCTACGCCGTTCCGAATCTCCCCTCGCAGCGGACGACGGCATGGGCGGCGAAGTCATCACCAAGGTTCTGGTCCTGCTGGCGGGGCTGATCGCCATGGGGGCCTGTGCCGGCCCGCTGCTGTACGACCCCGCCGTCGAGGAGGCGGAGGAGGAGAACGTCCTGCAGACCGAGCCCCGCGGCCCGCTACTGGGCGACGCGAAGCCCGTCCCGGCGATCGACGAGGACGCCAACCTGGACGACGGGAACCTGGACGACGGGGCGCTCATTGACGAGGAGCCGGGCGACGACGCGGTCGTGGTGGACACGCTGCCGGAGGAGGCCGTGATCGGCGGTCCCGTGCCGGAGGCGGCCGAAGGCGAGGTCGCGGCGACGACGGAGCCGGCGATCCTCGACGTTCCCGACCTGGCCGGCGACCCGGAGCGCACGGTGATCCCGTTCTTCGTGACCCTCCCCGTACTACTGATCGCCCTGGCCCTGACGGTCTGGGCGATGGTCACGCCCGCCGCGGCGCTGGGGCGGCCGGCGCTGATCGCCGGGCTGTTCGTCCTGCTCGGCACGCTGCTGGCCTGGGGGCTGTACGAGGCGGGGCTCTCGGAGTTCGCGATGAACGGAACCGCCCTCACGGCGTGGCTCTGCGTGGGTTTCACGTTGCTCGCCGCCTGGCTGGTGATCGACGTGCTTTCGACCCCGAGCGAGGACGAAGCCGTCCCCGGCTGACGCCGCCTGGGGCCTGATCGGCGACGGCCCTGTCGAACCGTTGGGACCCGGCGCCCGATGAGCGGGCAGGTCGCTGTCCGGTGCCGCGGATGGGAGATCGGCGCCCCGGCGCCCTCCCACGAAACTCATGCGAATTGATTGAAATGCGAACCCGCTCAGCGACGCTGCCCGCTCGGTGCGCGACTTGACTCGAAACCCGCGAAAATGACCCGATGATCCGGTGAAATCCGCTTCACGTTCCGTGATGGGGGGTTGGTCCGGCGCGACGCCGGCCGACACACTTGGGTGACCCCTCCGGCATCGCCGGCGGCCCCGCCGGACAGGCCATCCCCTGGTCCGTCCCCACTCCTTCCCAGCCCTGCCGTCAGAGCCGGCTTCCCGCCCCTCTCCCGGCCCTTCCCCACCGGAAAGCTTCGAACATGACGCTCAAAGGTTTTTTCACCTACTCGCTACTGACGAACGTGGCCCTCGCCGCCGCCGTGCTCTGGCAGGAGCAGGTCCGTGCCGAAGCGATCGAACAGCAGCAGGCCGTCGCCATCGACGAGGACGTCATCTTCCGGGAACACGTCGCCCGGGAACTGGCCACCCGCGACCCCGAACGGATCGAAGGCGTGCAGCGGCTTTGTCAGGCCGAACTGGCCGAACTGAAGCCGCAGATCGAAACGATCTGGGACCCCCTGAAGTAGTCCGCACGACGGTTGCTGCCGACCACGAACCCGCCCCGGCCGGGAACGGCCGGGGCGGGTTTGCGGCGGCGTCCGCCGCGGGGCGGTCAGCGCCGCTTGGCCTGGCAGCGTTCGCACTGGCAGTGCCCGGCCGCGGGCTCGGCGGCCGCCGCCTTGGCGGCGTGCAGGAAGCCGTGCGGGCGGCAGCCCGGGCAGTCGCCCATCCCGGCGGCGTGATAGCAGTCGGCCCCCAGCCGGCAGCCGCCGGTGCTGTTCTCCGCGTGCGGACCCTTGTCGTAGTGCCGCGTCGGCCGGACGAGGCACTCCGTGTTCTCCCGGAAGTGCGGGTAGTAGGTCGGCCCGTAGCGGCTCGGCAGGTCTTCGACGGTGTAGGGGGTGTAGTCCATCCGGTCCGGCACGCAGGGCCGATCGAACAGATTCCCGAACCCTCGCGGCCGGAACGGGCTGGGACGGTACACCGCCCGGTTGGGGGCGTGGAAGCTCTTGGGGCGATACCAGATGCCGTAGCGATTCGACTGCTCCATCTGGTGGGGCAGGCCGAACGCGGGGGCGCCGGGGTCGCCGTAGTTCGGGCGGGCGCCGTACTCGGTGTCGGCGAAGAACGGCGTGCCGGGCAGGGCCTCCACCGCGGGGCGCGGCGGGCCGGGCACCCGGGCCTGGCCAAACTCCGGCGGCTCCGGGAAGCCCGGTACCGATTCATCGCCCGGCGGCGCCGGCAGCGGCGTTCCGGGGGAGTACGGCGCGCCCCCCGGGGCGTATTCCTCGTCCGAGTACCGATCGACCGGGTACTCCTGGAGGGGGTACTCCTGGCGCGGGTACTCCTGAACCGGATACTCCTCGGCGAACCCGCGGGGGGCGGGGGCGCCGGCTTCAGGAAGTTCCAGCACCGGCAGGTCGTTTCCCGGGGCGAGGGGCGCGGGCCGGTACGGCTCCTGCGCCCACGACAGCGGCGCCGCCGCGGAGAGCAGCCACACCGCCGCCGCGATCCGCCGGCGCCGCCCGGGTGAGGCGGGCCTCAACGCGATCGGCCGAGTTTGGGGCGAGGTCCGAAGCATCGAGGCAGTCCTGCGCGGGGGGCGAGCCGACGGCTTCCCGTCGTCGGAGCCCCTATCGACCCGGCGTCGCCGCACTCTTCGCTGCAACCGTCTCCGCCGCGTCGCTTTGCGCAACCCGCAGGGTCGCCCGTCGCCGCGGGCGCGAACGGTCGGGCGGCGGCGGTTCCTCCCGGCGGGAACGAACCGACCGACCACGAGGCGTGTCGGTCCCCTTGCCGAGCCGGGCGGCAGTCGCCAGAATAGCGGCCCCGGGCGCGTAACTCAGTGGTTAGAGTGCCATCTTCACACGGTGGAAGTCGCAGGTTCGAATCCCGCCGCGCCCAGTTGTCGTCAGTCCCTCCAGTCCTTTCTGATACGGCCCCCGACGTGGGGTGATGGGACCGGCATGAGCGAATCGGCGCTTCGCGCTCGGCTGAGCGACTGCCTGATGACCGCGGCGGAACTGGACGCCTCCGTCGAGTCGCTCGCGGCTTGGGACGACCCGTTCCCGCGGGTCGAACGGACCGCCGCCGCCTGAACCCGCGGTCTGAAGACGCCTGACGAGAGCGGAGTGCGCCGTGTCGCCAGACGCTGACGCGTTGGCTGCGGCGATCGTGGGCGCCGGGGGTGGCAGCGGACCTCGACGTCCCTCCCGCTGGCGTTCGTCCTGCTCGGCGTCGCCCTCGGTTGGCGGGCCGTCCTGACCATCGCCCATCTCCGGCGGATTCCCGTCGGGCTGCTCAGGACGACCGGCGGGAGAGGGATCGGTTCGCCCCGGCTGACGGCGACCGCGTGACTGTTCGCGGTTGCGATGCTGCACCGCCCGGCGTAGGAGTGGCTCGCTCGGCGCCGGGCGCCTGTCGTTCCGACGGCCCGCCGTCGGCCCCACTCGCGGGGGATCGGCGCGGAGCGGCTCCTTCGAAACGAACCGGGCGGCCGGACGCTTCATCCCGAACACGTTGATGCAATCGGATTGCAGGTAGGCGTCCGGCCGGATACCGTCCCCCCGGCCCCCGTCGCCGCGGGGCGCGTCCCCGCCCCTGAAGCGTTTGCAAAAGGAACCCTGATCATGACACGTCTCCCCGTCGGTCGGACCCGGACTGCGCGAGCGGTTCTTCCCGTCCTCGCCCTGACGCTGCTGCATTTGACCGCGGGCATCGGCCTCAGCCAGCGGCCGGAGCCGATGAGCCGGATCGTCTGGCAGGACCGCGAGGCGAAAACCCTGATGTGGGGGGAGCTGGTCAAGGTCGGCCGCGGGGTCGTCCTCCGGACCGGCGGCCCGATTCAGGGCTTTCCGAAACTCGACGTCGACCGCCAGGAATTGGTGCAGATGGCCCGGGTCGGGAGCGTCCTGGTGGTCGGCGTCCGCGACGACGACGGCGGCAAGCTCGGCAGCGGCTGGGTCGCGGTGGACCTCGGCGTCGATGAGGTGCCGCACGGCAACCACTCGGACTTCACCTACCGCAACCCGCCGCGGGTCGTCGCCAGCGTCGTCGACGAAAACCAGGGGAACCCCGCGCACGTCTACGTCTACGACAACGCGTTCTTCATCGCGAACGACGCCAGGGACGGCTTCACGATGCTCCTGCCGGAGCGCCTGACGGGCGCGGCGGGCGGGTACGCCGGGACGTTCCACCGCGGCGGGGGCGGTCACATCACGCTGGCGGCCGCCGACCGGAAGGTCGTGTACGGGACGTGGATCGCTGGCGACGGCCCCGACAAGGGCCGCGTCGACGTCTCCGACCCCACCAAGACCGGGGACGACTCTCTCGCCTACACCTTTCACCTGTCGAGCGGCGTGCTCCACGGCGCGACGGCCAACAGCGGCCGGGCCTTCTTCGCCCCGTCCGACGGCGTCTACTGGGTCGACGTCGACACGGAGTTGAAACAGACGTCCGAGACGGTCGCCGCGAATCACATTTCGCTCGGCGAGGTCGGGGAGAACGACAGTCCTCTCCGGACCGGGGCCTTCGTGAACCATCGGAACTGGGTGCTGTTCACCACCGGACCGGCCGACGCGCCGAAGCTCTGCCTCCTGGACGCCGCCGCCGGAACGCCGTCGGTCGTTCAGCTGGACGTTCCGACGCCGGACGGCCTCTCGCTGGTCGTTCCCGAGGTCGTCTCGGCCCTGACGGGCAAGCAGTTCGCGTTCCTCTTCCAGGACCGGAAGGAGGGCGAGGTCGAGGAGAAGTTGACCGTCGTCGACCTCGACCCGAACGGCGACCGCGACTTCTCCGACGCGGCGATCGCGAAGACGATGGGCGTCGGGCCCAGCCGGGTCGAGGGGCACTTCGGCCACCACGCGATCGACTTCTGCGACGACCGGCGGTTCGGGTTTCTCTCCAACCCCGGAAACGGTCAGATCTGGATCGTCTCCCTGGCCGACCTCCAGGTCATCGGTAAGTATCGGGTCGGCGGGATGCCGACCGCGGTGATCTCGGTCGGCGGCGAGGAGAGCAAGCACTAACGTCCGCCCGGCCCGCCCCCGCGTCCCCGCCGGCGACCGGCCGGCGACCGGCCGGCGGGGACGCGGGGCGACCGTCACGACTTCGACACGACTTGGAACTGGATGCCGTCGCTCTTCGTCGTCGTCTGTAAAGAACTCCGTGAGCTGACGCGCGACCGCGTCGCGGTCGCCGTGTGCGCCGTCTTCTTCGGCGTGCTGCTCGCGAGTTGCGTCGCGTCCGCCCGGCATTGGACGGCACGGGACGCCGCGCAACGGGAGCGGCAGACGTCGTCGCGGGAGGACTGGCTGGGGCAGTCGTCGACCTCGGCACACGACGCCACCCACCGCGGGATGACGGTCTACAGGCGGCCGAGTCCGCTGGCCGCGGTCGACCCCGGCACGGACCCCGTGCTGGGGTCCGCCGTGCGGCTGGAGTCGCACCGGCGGAACGAGCCGACGGGGGTGCCGGGCCGCGACCGGCTCCGCCTGCTCCGGTTGAACTTCGGGACCCCGGCCGAGCTCATCCAGGCGGTCCTGCCGCTCGTCGCAGTCCTTCTTAGCTACGCGACAGTCGCCCGCGAGCGGGAGCGGGGCACATGGGGCTTTCTGCAAAGCCTCGGCGTGGGGCGTTCCGCAGTCGTGCTCGGCAAGCTGACCGCGACGTTCGCCGCGGTCGCGGTTTTGACCGGCCCGGTGGTCGGCATGCTCCTCTGGACGCTCGCGACGGCCGCGGACGAAGCCGTCCTGACGTGGGGGGAACTCGCCGTCCGGGGCGCCGCGCTGTACGCGACGACGCTCCTCTACCTGTTCGGCTGGTGCGTGACCGGCGTCGCCCTGTCGACCCGGTTCTCGGCGGGGGCGACGCTCGTCCTGCTCATCACGGCGTGGGCGGGCGCGACGCTGGTGGTGCCCCGCGTCGCCGTGGATCTGGCCTATTCCCAACACCCGACGCCCGCCCCCGCCGAGTTTCGGCAAGCCCGCGAAGCCGCCGTCCGGCACGGGTCGGACGGCGACCGCTCGTTGGAAGAGTTCCGGGCCGAGGTCGAAGGCCGGCTGCTCCGGCAGTACGGCGTGGACGAGGTGGCCGACCTGCCGGTCGACCTCGACGCCGCCGGGCTGCTCGCGATGGAGGCGTTCACGGACGCCCTCGACGACACGGCGCAAGCCCGCGTCGACGCCGTCCATGAGGAACAGACCCGGTTCGTCGAACGCTCCGCGGCCCTCTCCCCGTTCCTGGCGGTCCGGTCCCTGTCGACGGCCCTCGCGGGAACCGACCGGGTCCACCACGCGGCGTTCCTGCGGTCCGCGGAGCGGCACCGGCGGTCCTACGTCGCGTTCCTCAACACGGCCCAGTTGAACCGGGAGGGGCCGGGGGACACGGCCGCCTCCGCGCGGGCGTTCTGGGGCCGCGTGCCGGAGTTCCGGCAGCGCGTCCCGTCGCTCCGGCAGCTGGCCGGGGCGGCCCGGTGGCCGGTCGGCCTGCTGCTGGGTTGGTCGGCGGCGATACTGGCCGTGGCGCTGCGGCGGCCCCGTGGGGCGGGCGCATGACGGTCTCCTCGACGACGCGGGCGATCGGCCGCGAGTGGGCGCTGGCGAAGCGGGACCCCCGGGTCCCGGCGGTCCTGTTCGTCGCCGGGCTGCTGACGGTCCTGGCGCTGCTCGCCGGGGACCAGCGGGTCGAGCGACGGCTGGACCGAGAGCGGGCGATCGAGCGGGAGAACTCCACGCAGCGGCGGGACCTCGAATCCGCCTTCGACGACGCCGCGGCGCCGTCGGACGGGGGGGCGGAACTGTCCCCGGCCGAGCAGGACCGGCGGGCGGCGCTCCGGATGGCGGCCCGGTCCCCCGACCTGATGCGGTTCACCGGCGGCCTCTGGACCTCGTACCGGCCCGCCTCGCCGCTCAGCCGGCTGACCGCGGGGACCGCCGACGACTGGCCGGACGCGTACCGGCACGCCGGTTCCTCGCTCGCCGAGACGCTCCGTCGGGACGCCCCGACGAACCCGCTGCTGACGGTCGTCGGCCCGTACGACACGACCCTGCTGGTCGGGGCCGTCCTCCCGCTGCTCCTACTGATGCTGACGTTCGACCTGACCGCCGACGACCGGGAGCGGGGCCGCTGGCCGCTCGTCGCGTCGCATTGCGGCTCGACCGCGGCCCTCGTCGCCCTCCGGTGCGGGGTCCGGGTCGCTGCGGTGGCCGTCGTCGTGATTCTGCCGACGGTCCTCTGGACGCTGGCCGTCCCCGCGGGGGAGGCGCCGTCGGTCGCGGCCCTGGCGGTATGGTGCGGGGCGGTTCTCGGGACGCTCGCCTGCTGGGGGGCGCTGGCTTTCCTGGTCGCCTCGTTCGACCTGTCGGCGGCCGCGTCGGGATTGACGCTGCTGCTCTGCTGGGCCGTCCTCGTGTTGGGCGTGCCCTCGCTGATCGAACGGCGGGTCAACGACCGGGCGGCGCCCCCGGAGCCCGGCGAACTCGCCGCCGTCGAGCGCCGGGCCGACGAGCAGTTTCTGGACCTCCCCGAGAACGTCTGGCGGGACTTCCTCCGGCGACACCCGGAGGTCGAACTGGACGACGAGAACCCGCAGCTGGAGTTCCTGCTCCAAGATTTGGCCGCCGCGGGGGCCGTCCGCGACCGCGTGCTCGAGGCGCACCGCGCCGAGATCGATCGCTTCCTGGCTCGCGAACGGCGTCTCGACCGCCTGCAGTTCCTCAGCCCCGCCGTCGCCTGGCGGACCGCCTCGGAGCAGGCGGCCGGGACGAGCCTGCGGCACGCGGTCGACCTCGCCTCGGCGACCGCTGAGTTTCACGGCGCCTTTCAAAAACACTTCGAGCCGATGACGATCACGGACCGCGAACTGACGCGGGACGACATCCGGGCGATGCCCGCCTTCGACGGCCGAACCGTCGGGCCGCACATGCACGCCGCGCCGCTGGCGCTCTCGGGCGCCGCGCTGCTCCTGTGGACGGCGGCGTGCGGTCTGATCGGCTGGTTGCGATTCCGGCGGCGGGACCCGTTCGCCCACAGCCGACCCTCGCGGAAAGCGGACTGATGCTCGAAGCCGTCGAACTGACCAAGACTTACGGCCGGAAGGTCGCCCTGGACGGGCTCAACCTGACCGTCCGGCCGGGCGACGTGTTCTGCCTGCTGGGCGCCAACGGGGCCGGCAAGTCGACCACGATCAAACTGCTCCTCGGACTCATCCCGCCGACCTCCGGCGAGGTGCGGATCAACGGCGCCGCCCCCCGGCGGGGCCGCGGCGGGGCGAACGTCGGGCTCGGCTACATCCCGGAACAGGTCTCCCTCTACCCGCGGCTTTCCGGGCTGGAGAACCTGCGGTACTTCGCGTCGCTGGCCGGCGAGTCGGACCTCACCCGGGCCCGCCTGACCGAGGCGCTGGAAGCCGCCGGCCTGCCGGCGGACGCGGTCGACCGGCGGGTCTCGAACTACTCCAAAGGCATGCGGCAGAAGGTCGTGATCGCGCTGGCCGTCGTCCGGCAGGTCCGCGGCCTGCTGCTGGACGAGCCGACGTCCGGACTCGACCCGCTGGCGGCCCGCGAGTTCGGACGCCTCCTCCGCGACCTCTCCGGCCGGGGCGTCGCCATTTTGATGGCGAGCCACGACTTGCACCACATCCGGGAATTGGCCACGCGGATCGGGGTGATGAAGGGGGGGCGACTGATGGAGGAACTGGAGCCGACCGCAGCCGACCGCGCCGGGTTGGAGACCCGCCTGCTGCAATTCCTGTGACGCCCGCCCCCCGGGCGGGCCGGGCGGCGAACCCGGGCGGCAGGGCGGCATCCCGTCAGCGTCCCGCCGATCAAATCGCCAGGCGGCCCACGACGGGGTCGGCGTGACGGCGGGCCGGTTCGCGAGTCCGCCGCCCTCAGGCGACGGTCGCCGCCGCCGCTGAGTTGACGGTCCGGTCGCACTGCGGGAGCGTTTCGCCCTGACCCTCGCGCCACGACCCGCCGCGGGGCCGCGGGCGGGAGGTGGCGACGCGGGCGGGCCGTGGGGGAGCGGGCCTCGGACGAATCAGGCGGCCATCGCGCCGCAGGTTTCCGCGCACTTGCGGCACTGGGCGGCGCAGTCGCTCATGCCGACCTTCTCGCAGCTGTCCGCGCACTGCTTGCACACTTCGCTGCAGGCCCGGCAGACGAGGCCGTGCAACTCGCTGCCGCGGATCATGAAGTCCGTGCAGGTCGCGCAGATCTGAATGCAGTCCAGCATCAGCTTGACGTGCTCCTTCTCGACGTGCTCGCCGCCTTTCTCCAGACAGGTGTTCACAAAGTGGTCCAGGCAGGTGCGGTGGCACTCCTGGCAGGTGTCGATGCACTCCTTCATCTTCGCGTCGCTCATCGTCGGTCCTCGTCGTCGCTGGGGGGAACGGGTACGCCGCGCCGGCCGACCCGGCGCGTCGTCTCGTTCTACGGATACCCCGAGAGGGTACGAACCGTGGAAGGCGGGGCCGGCGAATGGGGGGAACCCGGCCGGACCGCCTGGTGCTCGAACCGCCCGGCGCCCGGCGGTCAACGCGTGCCGAAGTTGCCGTATTGGGCGAAGACGTCCATCAGCTCGCGAATCTTCGCCTGGCGTTCCGCGTCGTCGTCGGCTTGGAAGGCGGCGGAGACGCAGGTGTCCAGATGGTTCTCCAGCACGATCTGGCCCACCTTGCCCAGGGCCGCCATCGCCGCCCGAACCTGCATCAGCACGTCCACGCAGTACTTGTCCTCCTCGATCATCCGCCCCACCGCCGCGACTTGGCCCTCGGCCCGGCGGAGACGCTTGCGGAGGGCCTCTTTCTGATCGCGGTCGAGGTGCACGGAAGTCGCAAACGGCCGACGGGCCGGGCTCAGGGAGGAACGGACGCCGACCCGGAGACCGGTCGGTTTCCATCCTACCGGCTGGGGGTATCCCCGGCGAGGGGCGGAGGCGTCGCGCTCCGGCCTGTCCCGCTGCGGGGCGACGTCCCCGGGGACCCGCTACTCGCCGCCGTTCATGCCGCCGTTCATGTTCATCATGGGCGCCCACTGGTAGCGACCGTAGTCGCCGAAGCGGCGGACGATCTCGGCGAAGACGGCGCCCTTTTCGACCGGCTCGTCGCTTTCCATCACCAGCCGATACAGGTCGTCCGGCAGCACGCGCAGGGCGGTGAACAAGCCGTGAATTGTTTTGGGGGCGGTCGCCCGCATCCCCTTCATTTCGCGGCGGTTCCAGACCTTCTCCATCGCCCGCGGGTCCATTTTCATCCCCTGCATCATCTGCGGGTAGCCGGGGGGAACCTCGCCGAGGGCCTTGGAGTTCAAATCCACCGCGGGGCGGGTCTCCAGGTTCGCGGTATACCGCTCCGTATCGGCCTGCCCCCGCAGCCGCGGGCCGACGTGCTGCACCATATGGTTCATCATGTGATGCGTCATATGGCAGTGCAGCGCCCAGTCGCCGGGGTTATTGGCGATTAACTCCAGGGTCGACGCCTGGGCCACGGCGATGAGTTCCGTATTCCGCGGAATCCAAGCGGTCTTGGGAACCCGCGCCCCCTCGTGCCCCGTCACCCAGAAGGTGTGCCCGTGCAGATGAATGGGGTGATGCTGGATCGGACTGAAGTCCATAATTCGGATCCGCACCCGCTCCCCGTGCCGGCAGACCAGCGGGGTGGTGTAGGGCCCGCTGCGGCCGTTGATCGTGTGCCAGTTAAAATCCATCCCCCAGCTGTCGACCACGGTGGTCATCGGGTCGATGCGGAAGTTCTGAAAGATCAGCCCGAAGTCGCGATCCACCGGCGGGTCGAACGGCTTTCGCGGGTGAATAATAAACCACCCCACCATCCCGAACGTCTCCTGCATGGCGACGTGGGAGTGGTAAAAGAACGTCCCCTCTTCGTGCGGGTGCAGTTCGTAGACGTACTCCTTCCCCGGCTCGATCATGTTCTGGGTGAGGTGGGAGGCGCCGTCGTCCTGCACGCTCAGTTCCAGCCCGTGCCAATGCACGGAGGTCGGCTCGGGCAGGTCGTTCTTCACGATCACCCGGATTTTGTCCCCCTGCGTCGCCTCGATCGTCGGGCCGGGCATCGACCCGTTGAAGCCGTACACGTCGATGTAATAGCCGGGCAGGAACTCACGCCGGACCGGCGTGCAATTCAGGCGAAACACCTTCCAGCCGTTCTCCATCGTGTACGGCAGCTTCTCCACGTCCGGGGCGATGAACGGGGCCGGCCCCTCCTCGCCCCTGCGGAAGCCCGGGACCTCCTTGCCGATATACCATTTCGAATCGGGATCGTTCCCGCGGCTGGGCTGGTAGCGGGAAAAGCCGTCGTAGTCCGCCCGCACGTCGTTCTCGCCCCGCGGCTGGGCGCCGCCGGGGGGATCGGTCGGGGCGCCGGGGGCGGGCGTGGGGTCCTGCCGCGGATTCTCCTGGGCGGCGGCGGGGCGGACGGCGTTCGCGGCGAACGCACCGGCCGCGGCCGCGGTTCCGGCTTTGAGGAACGAACGACGAGCTTCGGCGGCGGACATCAAGGCACTTCGACGGGGGAGCAAGCAGTCGCAGTGTATCCCGGACCGAGTGTACCCCGGAAGGGTATCTTTGGGGCACGAGTTCCGGACCGGCGGCCGGATTATCGCGGCTGGGCGGTCACGTCCAGATGCCCGGGCGGCAGCGGATCGGGCACGTTCAGGCCGTCGTGGAGCAGGTAGCCCCGGATCAGCGTTTCGCTGGTTCGCAGCGCCACGAGGTGCCCGATATAACGCTGGCGCAGGTCGAAGTAGCTGCTCTGCACCGTCAACACGTCCGGCCACTGCTGGCGGTCCTCCGCGTAGGCGTCGAGCTGGTTCTTATACGCCGCCCGGGCCTCCGGCAGGATCACCTCGGCGAACTGCTCCACGTGCTGCCGGGCGGTGAGGTAGCGGCGGTACTGCGTCGCTAACTCGCGGCGGAGCAGCATTTCCGTCCGCTGAATCTCGCGGCGCTGCCGGACCAAGTCGGCCTCGGCCCGGCGGATGTTCCCTTGATTGCGGTCGAAAATGGGAATATCGAACCGCACGCTGGCGGTGCCGGTCGTCTCCAGTGCCTCGAAGTTATAGCCGCTGCCCGCCTCGACGAAGATGTTCGGGATCGGCTCGACCAGCTCTCGCTTGAGCGTGATCTGATCCTCGCGCAGCTTCTGCCGGGCCATGATCACCTGCGGGGCCTCGTCCAGATACTCGCGATACACCTGTTCGAAGTCGATTTCCGCGGATTCGCCGTCCAGTTCGCCGACCACCGCCCCGGTCTCCAGCGGCAGGCCGATCAGCGCGGCGAGCGTCTGGAACTGCTCCAGATAGTCGTTCTCCGCCATCAGCAGATTCAACCGGGCCTCCTGCAACGCGACGTTGGCGAGGTGCAGGTCGGACCGCGTCGCCTGACCGAGGTTCCACTGCTCCCGGGCGGTGACGACGGCGTCCTCGGCGGCCTTCAACAGGTCCTCGCGGATCGCGACGGTCTCCTTCGCCCCCAGCGCCTGATAGAAGTGAACTCGCACGTCGTTGCAGACCCGCCACTGCTGGGAGACGGCCGCCCACTCCGCAACCCGGGTGCGTTGCAGGAACTTCGCCCGGCTGAGGTCCCGTTTGTCCGCGGTGACGAACTCCTGCGTGAGCGTCGCACCCTGGAACTCACCGGGCGTGTCCGTCTCCCCCTCGCGGTCCACGCCGATCTGCTCGCCGACGTAGCGGAAGACGGGGTTCGGCCACAGCCCGGCCTCGACCGCCAACCCCAGCGTGCCCTGCACCTGGGCGCGGGCCTGCACGAGCGTGGGGTTGTTCGCGGCGGCCAGTTCCAACGCCTCGTCGAGCGTCAACGGGGCGCCGGCGAACGCGGCGTTCTGCTCCCGCTCGACGACGGTTCCCAACCCCCGCGGGGCCTCCGGCACCGGCGGCGGCTCCACGAACCGCCGGCCGATCGGGTCGTCGTCGGCGGCGTGCAGTTCGGGGATGTCCGCCGGCACGGGCAGGTCGCCGCCCGTCGGGACGGGCGGCGGAGCGGCGAGCGGGCCGTCCAGCGTCGCCCGGCCGGCGTCCTGCGCCCAGGCCGGCGCCGCGAACAGACCGGCGACGACGGCCGAGGCGGCCAGGCGGAGGAGGGGGGGGCGGGTCATTGGGACGTCCGTGTCCGGGGGGCCGCGGCGGGCGCGTGAACGGTGAAGCGTTGAAAACGTGCGGGAGCGGCGGGGCGCTCAGTGACGCCAGGGCAGCCAGCTCCGCCGGCTGCGGGGCGCCGCTTCGTGCCGGCGGGCGTGGCGGGCGACCTTGGCGGCGCCGGGTTCGCCTTGGCCCGCGGTGTCGGTCGTCCAGGTGTGATTCAGGCAGTCGTCGTCGCAGGCCGGCGTGCCGTAGTAGAGGAACCCCGCATACGGCAGCCCCACGCAGCGGTCCGCCGGCCCCACCCCGCAGGCCGGCGGCGGGCCGAACGGCAGGCAGGTCCCGCCCGCCATCCCGTACCGAGCCCGCAGCGCCGCGTCCGAGGGGCGACCCGCCCCGGCGATCGGCCGCGGCAGGGGCACGGTGCGGTCGGCCATCGGTTCTTCGGAGACGAACGCCGGCGTCTCGTCACCGGACATCTCGCCCGAATTCATCTTGCCGGAACCCATCTCGCCGGGCATGCCCGGGTCGGCGGGGCGTTTCGGCAGGGTCGGCAGCGGGGGCTCGAGGGCGTCCGCATTGGCCCGCTCGTCCTGAGCCGTCGCCGCGCCCGAGACGGCCAGCGGAACGACCACGGCAAGGGTCGTCAGGCCCCGGCAGACGCGGCGGAGCGAACGGGCGGGGGGGCGGAGCATCGGGACGGCCGGGGCGGAACGGATTGAACGAGGTATCGGGCCGTACGGCCGGGGGGTATGAACGCGATTCCCTCGCAACGGCCGATTCTCCGCCGTCCGCCGGCGATCGGGCGGCGCCGGGGTTCACCCGTCGCGGTCGTTGCGGCGCGCGCGGCGGTAGCGGCCGGGGGGTTCGCCGAGTTGCTTCTGGAACGCCTGCGACAGCGATTCGCCGCTGGAGAACCCGCACTCCAGGGCGATCGAGGCGATCGAGCGGTCGCTGTCGAGCAACAGGCGTTTCACCCGCTCGAACCGGGCCCGGCGGATCTCCTCGCCCGGCGAGCGGCCCAGCCGGTCGCGGAACTTCTTCTCCAGGGTCCGCCGCGAGACGAAGCAGGCCCGGGCGACCGCCGCCACGTCCAGCCCGGCGCCGGCCCGCTCCCGGATGTACCGCAGCGCCCGGGCCACGTCCAAGTCGTCGATCGCCAGCAGGTCCGTCGACTGCCGCGGCCGGACGCGCAGCGGCGGGATCCGGCGGACCGCCTCGGGGACGGCGCCGCCGTCCATCAGGCCTTGCAGGATTTCCGCGGCGGTCTCGCCAATCTGGCGGCTGGCCAGTTCGATGCTGGAGATCTGCGGCGAAGCGACGTGGCAGAGCAGTTCGTCGTCGTCCCCGGACAGGATCGCGACGCCGTCCGGCACGCGGACGCCGTTCGTGGCGCAGATCTCCGCCAGTTGCCGGGCCGGGTAAGGGTCCGCCGCGAACACGCCCAGCGGCCGCGGCAGGTCGGCCAGCCATTCACTGACCTTCGTGTAGTTCGTCAGCCAGCCGGTCCCCGGTTCGTCCTCGCCGAGGTAGGTCGCGCAGGGAAAGCCGCGTGCCTCGACGCAGGCCCGGAACTCCCGGGCCCGCACGCCGGAATAGCGGCCGATCGCGGGGGCGTAGCAGGCGAACTGGCGGACGCCTCGGCCGCTAAGGTGGTCCACCGCCATCTCCGCCCGCACGCGGTCGTCGGTGGTGACGCGGGCGAACCAGGGTTCCTTCGCCAGGGTGTTCGAAACGTCCACCACCGGGACCCGCAGGGCCCGCAGGTGCTGCACCGTGGCCCGGGTGCGCATCGCGGCGATCACGCCGTGCCCGCTCCAGACGCGGGGCAGCCGCAGCGCCCCCCGGGCGTCGCGGGGGCTGATGAGAACCGCCCACCCGGCCCGCTGCCCGAAGCGACAGGCCGCCTCGACGACGTGCCGGCCCCAGGAATCCTCGGTCTCCACGAGGATCCCCACGTGCCGGGCGGCGTCCCTCCGGGGCTCGTCGATTCGGGACTCGTTTTCGTCGTCGGACATGCTCGCGGCCGATCGGGCGTGCGCAACATCATAGGAGGACTACGCAACTGCGTAGTGTGCCGGCACCGAAAGGCCGTATTTTGAATCGGCGTTCCGCCCGCCCGAGACCTCCCGTGACCGCCGCGCCGTCTGTCCCGCCCCCGACCCCTCCCGGCCCGCCGGACGCCGGCGGGGCGTCTCCCCGGGGCGTGGCGGACTATCGCCGCATCGCCCTGCTGACGGACGGGTTCTCCCGGCCGTTCTACGCCAAGACCGCGATGAGCCTGCTCCGGTACCGGCCGGACGACGTCGTCGCCGTGCTCGACGCCGGCGAGGCGGGCAAGACGGCCGCGGACCTGTTCGGCGTCGGGGGCGACACGCCGGTCGTCGCCGGCCTGGAGGGGTTGAACGCGGACGCCGTGTTCCTCGGCATCGCGGCGCCCGGCGGCCGCCTGCCGGAGGCGTGGCGGAGCCTGATCTGCGACGCCCTGCGGCGCGGGGCGGACGTCGTCTCCGGCATGCATGACTTCCTCGGCGAGGATCCGGAGTTCGCCGCACTCGCCGCCGAGAGCGGGGCGGCGCTGATCGACGTCCGCAAGAACCGCGAACGTGATACCTCCACCGGCCTCCCCTTCCGCCCCGGGTGCCTGCGGGTGCACGCGGTCGGGCACGATTGCAGCGTCGGCAAGATGGTCGTCACGCTGGAACTCGAGCGCGAACTCGTCCGCCGCGGCGTGGACGCCAAGTTCCTCGCCACCGGCCAGACCGGCATCATGATCGCCGGCGAGGGCGTGCCGATCGACTGCGTCGTCTCCGACTTCGTCAACGGCGCCGCCGAGGTGCTGGTCCGGCGGAACGAAGCCCACGACGTGCTGCTGATCGAGGGGCAGGGCAGCGTCTCCCACCCCAGTTTCTCCGGCGTGACCACCGGCCTGCTGCACGGCTGCGCCCCGCACGGGCTGATTTACTGCTACGAGGTCGGCCGCACCCGGGTGAAGGGGCTGGACGGCTTCGAGATCCCGCCGCACCGCCGGCTGATCGACGTGTACGAAACCCTCGCCTCCCTGCGGCAGCCCTGCCGGGTGATCGGCGTGGCGATCAACGGCAGCAAGGTCTCCGCGGAGGAGGCCGAGGCCGAACGCGATCGCATTCAAGCCGAGCTTGGCCTGCCGGTCTGCGACGTCTACCGCCACGGCGCCGGCATCCTCGCGGACGCCGTGGCCGAGCTGCGGCGGGACGTGATCGGAGTATAAATTGACGACCGTCCGACTCCATCGCGTCGAACTTCCCCTGGAGCATCCCTTCACGATCGCCCGGGGCACGAAAACCTGTCAGCGGTCGCTGATCGTCACGCTGGAGCGCGACGGCGTGTGCGGGTACGGCGAGGCGACGGAGCACGCCTATTACGGCGTCACGCTCGATGCGATGACCGCCGCCGTCGAACGCTGTACGCCGCTGATCGAGAGTTATCAGTTCGGCGACCCCGCCGGCCTGTGGGACCGGCTCCGCCCGGCCTTGGAGGGGGAGGCGTTCGTCCTCGCCGCGATCGACGCCGCCGCCCACGACCTGTACGGCAAGCTCGCCGGCCGGCGGACGTACGAACTGCTCGGCCTGCGGTGGGAGCGCGTGCCGCCCTCCAGCTACACCGTCGGCATCGACTCCGTCGAGCGGATGGTCGCGAAACTCCGGGAACGGCCCGGCTGGCCGGTCTATAAAATCAAACTCGGCACGGACCGGGACGTGGAGATCGTCCGTCAGCTCCGAGAGGAAACGACGGCCCCCTTCCGCGTCGACGCCAATTGCGGCTGGACGGTCGAGGAGACGATCAAGAACTCGCACGCTTTCAAAGAACTCGGCGTCGAGTTCCTCGAACAGCCCCTGCCGGCCGACGCCCCGGCCGCCGATCACCGCCGCGTGTTCGAAGGCTCCGCCCTGCCGGTCATTGCGGACGAAAGCTGCCGGGTCGAAGCCGACGTGGACCGCTGCCGCGGTTCGTTCCACGGCATTAACGTCAAACTGTCGAAGTGCGGCGGCCTGACCCCGGCGGTGCGGATGCTGCGGCGGGCCCGCACGCTGGGGATGAAAACGATGGTCGGCTGCATGATCGAAAGCTCCGTCGGCATTTCCGCGGCGGCTCAAACCTTGCCGCTGTTGGACTACGCCGACCTCGACGGGGCGACGCTGCTGGCCCGCGACGCCGCCGACGGGGCCGTCGTCGATCGGGGCGTCGTCCGCCTGCCGGACCGCCCCGGCAACGGCGTGGAGCTTTATGATCCGACGCCGGCCCTCTCCGACGTCGCAGTCACTCTTTCCGCCCCGAGGTTTTGATGACGAGACGCACGTTCCTGGCGGCCCTGGGCCTGGTCCTCGTGGGCGGCCTCGGCGGACCGGCGGGCTGGCTCTCCACCGCCGGGGCCCAGTCGCTCCGCCTCGCCCCGGAGCGTCTGCCCGTCGCCGACGCCGCCGCGACGCCCGCGGAGCGCCCCGTCCGCCGGCCGGTCATCGGCATCGCCAGCTTGACGGGCGACACCTACGTCCGGGCCATCCGCGACGCCGGCGGGGTTCCCGTCGTCCTGCCGAACGTCGACGGCAGCCCGGACGCCGTCGAGGACTATCTCGAATTGCTGGACGGCCTGCTCATGCCCGGCGGGGCGGACATCCCGCCGTCGGAGTGGGGCGAGGCGCCGCACCCGACCACCAAGGTTCTGGACGACGACCGCTATCAATTCGAAAAGGCGTTGATCTCCGCCTGGATCGAACGCACCGACAAGCCGTTGCTCGGCATCTGCCTGGGCAGCCAGTGGGTGAACGTCGCCCACGGCGGCTCGCTGGTGCAGGACATCCCCTCGGAATTCGGCGTCGTGCACCGGGACGTCACGCACCCGGTGACCCTCGAACCGGACTCCCGCCTGGCGAAGGTCTTCGGCTGCACGTCGCTGGAGGTCAATTCGTACCACCATCAGGCGGTCCGCGACGTGGGGAAGGGCCTCCGCGTCGTCGCCCGCAGCCCGGACGGCGTGATCGAGGCCACGGAAACGACCGACCCGGACCGCTTCCTCATCGGCGTGCAATGGCACCCGGAAAAGCTGGCGCCCGAGGACCCATTGCAGCGGAAGCTGCTCGCCGCCTTTATCGAAGCCGCCTCGCAGGAGGAGGAATGACACGGACGCACCCGCCCCCGGGCGATGCCGCGGCGAAGCCGGTGCCGGTCGTCGAGGAGGCGGCCGTCGGGCCGGTCGAGCCGCCGGCCGTTCCCGCCGCCGTCGCGAAACGGCTTCGGCCGTCGCACCTGCTCGCCGCGGTCGTGCTGCTCGGCGGCCTCGCCGCCGGGGTCTTCGTCTACTCGCAGGTCGCTCCGCAATGGCGGGAGCAGAAGACGACCTTCAACGTCTATCAAAACGAATCCGGCGAACTGGCGTATCGCTACAGCGGCGAGGAACTGCCCGTTGGGGAGGTCGTGCCCTACGACACGTCGCCGTTGCGGGCGGAGGCGCTGGCGGATCTTTCCGGCGAGCCGCCGCTCGAGCGGCAGTGGGTCGTGGAGACCAGCGTGGAGTCTAAGGCGGAGTCCAGCGGCGAAGGCGACGCCGCCGGGGTGCGGTATTCCCTGCTGGAACCGGGGCGACACTACGGCCTGTGGTCGTTGCTGCCGGCGGCGATCGCCGTGGGGCTGTGTTTATTGACGAAAGAGCCGCTGTCGGCGCTGCTCGGGTCGGTGGTCGTCGGGGCGTTGATGCTGGGGCGGTTCGATATTACGGACGCGGTGCTGCTGCCCAGCCTGGCCAGCAAAAGCGCCGCCACGGTTCTGCTGCTTTATCTCTGGCTGCTGGGCGGGTTGATGGGCGTCTGGTCCCGAACCGGGGCGGCGCAGGCCTTCGCCGAATTCATGACCCGGCGCTTCGTGCGGGGGCCGCGGACCGCCAAGCTGGTCGCCTGGCTGCTGGGCGTGCTGTTCTTTCAGGGCGGCACGGTCAGCGTCGTGCTGGTGGGCACGATCGTGAAGCCGGTCGCCGACCGGGAGCGGGTCAGCCATGAGGAGCTATCGTATATTGTCGACTCGACCGCCTCGCCGATCGCGGCGGTGCTGGCGTTCAACGCCTGGCCGGTTTACGTGCAGGCGTTGATCTTCGTGCCCGGCGTCAGCTTCCTGGCGACCGAGGACGACCGCATCGCCTTTTTCTTTAAAAGCGTGCCGTTCAGCTTCTACGCCCTGCTCGCGATCGCCGGCACGTTTCTGCTGAGCCTTGATTATACGCGGTTCTCGGGGAGGGGGATCCGGGCGGCGATGCAGCGGGCCCGCACCACGGGGCAGCTGGACGCCCCGGGCGTCTCGCCGCTGAGTTCCGAGGAACTCGCCGCGACGCGGGTGCCGCCGGGGTATCGGCCGCACGTGCTGGAGTTTTTCGTGCCGTTCCTCCTGCTGGTGGGCGTCGCCGTGGGCACGTTCGTCGCGACCGGGTCGCCGAAGGTCAACTGGGCGTTCGGGGCGGCGTTCCTCGCCTCCGCCTTAACGGCACTGTTTAAAGGAATGAGTCTGGGCGCCCTGATCGAAGGCGTCGGCGACGGGTTGAAAGGCGTGGTGCTGGCGTCGGTCGTGTTAATGCTGGCCGTCACGGTGGGGGGCGTCAGCCGGGAGGTCGGGGCGGGCGTCTATCTGGTGGAGTCGTTGGGCGAGCGAATCCCCGCCGCGGCCCTGCCGGTCGCGCTGCAACTCATCACGATGGTGATCGCCTTCTCCACCGGCACGAGTTGGGGCACGTTCGCCGTCGCCTTCCCGCTGGCGATGCCGTTGGCCTGGCAGGTCGCCGGCGCCGGGGACGTGACCAACCCGGAGCTTTTTATGTCCATCTGCTTCGCCACCGTGCTGAACGGCAGCGTCTTCGGCGACCAGTGCTCCCCGATCTCCGACACCACCATCCTCAGCGCCATGACCACCGGCTGCGATCTGATGGACCACGTCAAAACGCAGCTGGTGCCCGCCTCCCTCGCCGCCGCAATCGCGGCGGCCCTGTGGACCGCAACGGTCGTCCTGTTCGCCTGAGTTATAGAGCGCCCCGCCGGACGGGGGGCGGAAACGCAATCGCAGACACAGACGTGAGCGGTCGTGCGGGACGGCGAGCCGCGCCGGATCGGTTTGCCGATCCGCGGGGACCGACGGAGTTTTATGACTCAGAGCGGGACGGTCACGGACTTCCTCGCCTGTTGAACGCGTCGGGGCCGCACGCCTGCGCGGAAGGGCGTTGCGGCCGTCGCCTCGGTCCGTCGGACGGCCCGTTACGTGCCGCCGGCGCGGCCGCGGCGGTCTCGGCTCCCGTGGCCGACGGGCAAAGCGCTTTGGCTGCGCTCAAACTTTCTCACCTCGCCTTTCCCCTGGACATTCGCCTGACGTGGGCCGCGACCCTGTCGCGTCGCTGCGTCTCGCCCCCCGCCGCGGCGCCGCACGACCGGCGACAGAACGGACCGGCAAAACGCAGCCGGGCGTCGAGCGGCAGCCGTTCGTCGCCGAATTGAAAACGCGGAAATGAAGCCGGGGGCGTCCGTCGCGCGGACGCCCCCGGTCGTGATTTCTCCGCTGATCGCCGGCGTCAGTCGCCGGAGGCTTCGGACCGCGGTGCCTCCGCCTCGGCCTTCTCCTCGGCCGCTTCCTCGGGGTCTTCGGTGTCCGTCTTCGCGGCTTTCTCCGCTGCGGCCTTCTCGGCGGCCGCCTTCTCTTTCGCGTCCTCCGCCTCGGCTTCGCGAGCCTCCTGCATCGGGTTTTTGTCGGACTTCTTCTTGAAGAGTTTGAAGCGGCTCTCGACGATTTCCCGGGGCAGCATATTGTCGCTGCGGTCGACGTCCGCGGTCTCGCGGTTCGGGTCCAATTCGACCTTTTCGATCGCCTTTTTTCGCATCAACACCTTCGTGACCTTCTGGTTGTTCGCCCTCCAGATCTCGGCGGGGATGCGGACCTCCTCGGTCGAACCGTCCGCGTAGGTCAGCTTCAGGATCACCGGCATCGGCAGGCCGCCGTCGTTGGTGAGGTCCATTGCGTAGAACTTCGCGTCGTTCTTGAGCAGGCGGAGCTGCTCCTCGTTCAGGCCCTCGAGGAACTCCTTATAGGTCTTGATCTGCTTTTTGGTCGCCTTCAACTCGTCGTAGGAATTGTAGAAGTCCTCCAGCTCCGGGAACGAGTCAATCCGCTTGGGCAATTCTTCGTTTCGCAGGTCGGAGAGGGTCTTGGGTTCGGCCTCCTCCTCGGTCCGTTCGCGGTTCTCTTTCTCCACGGGATCGCCGGCGTCCACGGTGTAGACCCGCAGGTTGGAAACGCCCAGGTCCACGTGGGAGGTCGTGTAGAACCAACCCCGCCAGAACCAATCGAGGTCCCGGCCGCTGGCGTCCTCCATCGTGCGGAAGAAGTCGGCGGGCTCCGGGTGCTTGAACTTCCAGCGGCGGGAGTAGGTCTTGAAGGCTTTATCGAACAGCTCCCGGCCGAGGACCGTCTCCCGCAGGATGTTCAACGCCGTGGCCGGCTTGGCGTAGGCGTTGGCGCCGAATTGCAGCAGGCTCTCGGAGTTCGTCATGATCGGCACCTGGTTGGTGCTCTTCATAAACGTCGTGATGTCCTCCGGCCGGCCGCGGCGGGAGGGGTATTCGTCCTCCCATTCCTGCTCCGCGAGGTACTGCAGGAAGGTGTTGAGCCCCTCGTCCATCCAGGTCCAGCGGCGTTCGTCGCTGTTGACGATCATCGGGAACCAGTTGTGCCCGACCTCGTGGATCACCACGGAGATCAGGAAGTATTTCGTGCGGGCGTCGTAGGTGCCGTCCTCCTCCGGCTTGGGGCCGTTCCAGCAGATCATCGGGTACTCCATCCCCCCGCCGACGACCCCGTAGACGCTGATCGCGTTGGGGTACGGGTAGGGGAAGGTGAACTTGCTGTAGACCTCGATGCAGTGGGCGATCGCCTGGGTGCTGTACTGGCTCCACAGCGGTTCGCACTCGCTGGGATAGAGGCTCTGGCACATGGTGAAGTGCTCTCCGCTCTTCGCGTCTTCATCCGGGACGGTGTTGCCCCAGGCGTCCCAGATGAACGCCCGGCTGGCGGTGAAGGCGAAGTCGCGGACGTTCTCCGCTTTCCAATGCCAGCTTTTCGTCCCGCCGCCCTCGTTGCGGGTCTTGCGGGCCTCGTCGGATTCCGCCCGGGTCACGATGAAGACGGGGGCCTTCGACGTCTTCGCCGTTTCCAGGCGGTCGCGCTGGGTCTGGGTGAGACACTGGGCGGGGTTCTGGAGCACGCCGGTCGCGGAGACGACCAGGTCGGCGGGGCAGGTGATCGTCACGTCGTAATCGCCCAGTTCCAGGGCGAATTCGCCGCGGCCGTAGTACTGCTTGTGCTGCCAGCCGACGGCGTCGCCGTAGACGCACATGCGGGGGAACCACTGGGCGATGCAGAACAGATCGTTGCCGTCCTCCAGCGGCTCGTAGCCGGTGCGGCCGCCGATTTCCTCGCTGTTGTTCAGCGTGAAATGCCAGGCGACGTTGAAGGTGTAATTCGCCCCCGGCTCCAGCGGCTTGGGGAGGTCGACGCGCATCATCGTGTCGACGACGGTGTACGGCAGGTCGGCGCCGCCCTGGCCGCGGGGGCCGACGGCGACCTTGTCGATCTTAAATCCGCCGTCGAACGTCTCCGCGGCGAGCATCTGCTTCAGGGCGTCGAAGGTCATGTCCTCCGACAGATCGTCCGGCCCGGTGGCGGTGCGGCGGGCGAGGCTGTCCGGGGTGAACAGGTTCGCGTCGAGCTGCAACCACAGGTATTCCAGCCGGTCGGGGCTGTGGTTGTGGTAGACGATCGTCTCGGCGCCGGTGAGGGTGTGCTCCTCCTCGTTCAGCGTGACGGCGATGTCGTAGTCGGCCCGCTGCTGCCAGTACTCATGCCCCGGGGCCCCGCTGGCGGTGCGGTAATCGTTGGGGGTGGGCAGGATCTCCGTCAGTTCGCGGAAGCTGTCCGCCTGGCCGTACTTGGCGTTGTCCGGGATCGGCCCGTTGTCCTTCGTCGGCGAGAGTTGCCCGAAGGCCGACGGACCGAACGCCGCGGCCCACAGGACCGCGGCGGAGAGAAGCAAAGAACGGGTCATCGGCAGGCGGTTTTCAGCGGCGGGACGACGGCCGGAACGCGCGGGCGACGCCCCGGGGAAGGCGAAACGACTGTAGCGACAAGGGTAGCCCGGGGGGCCTGGGGGGCTCAACCGGGGCGGGGTCGAAGCGGCGATTGAACAGCGCCCGCGTCCGGCAAAACCGGACGCGGGCGTAACATCGAAGAACGACGGGGAGCCGGCGGGGGCGACCGTTACTCGTCGCCGCTCAGCGGGGTCAGCACGATCTCCCGATATTCAATCGGCGCCCCCTCGCTTTGCAGGCAGACGCTGCCCTCGGTCACGCTGCTGTCGAAGCCGTAGTTCACCAGCTGGCCGTTCACCAGCACGGTGATCGTGGCGTCGCGGCAGATGACGGTCATTTCGTTCCATTCGCCGGGCGGGTTCTCGGCGCCGTCGACGAAGTTCAGGTGGCGACGGCCCTGCACCATTTTCTCGTAGCCGGGCACGCCTTCGAGCGGGATCGAGATCTCGCTGCCGATCACCCAGAAGTCGCCGGCGTTTTCGCTGGCGAGCTGCACCTCCTGGCACTTCGGCCACACGCCCAGGGCGTTCGGGGTCGTGGCGTGCACCAGCACGCCGTTGTTGCCGGGGGTCCCGGTCCAGCGCCACTTGACGGACAGCTTGTAGTTCTTGAAGGATTTGTCCGTCCTGATATAGCCGCTGGGCTTGCCGGTGCAGCTCAGGACGCCGTCCTTGGCGCTCCAGACGGTCGCCGGGTCGACGTCGTCTTTAGAGAGCACGGGCGTCCAGCCGCTGAGGCTGGAGCCGTCGAACAGCTCGATCGGTTCGGCGGCGGGATCCGCGAACCCGGGGGCGCAGAGGAGGGCGAGCGTGAGAGCGGCGGACATCGGGCGAGCTCGGGCGAGACGAACGGGAACCGCTCGCCAGTGGACCGGGCGACGCTCCGCGGCGTCAAGCGGGGCCGTCGCGGCCCCGCCCGGGGAGCGACGCGCCGGGATCGGCCCGACGGCCAGCTAGGTCGCCGCCGGCGGGTCGGCCGGCTTCGGGTCGGCGTCCGCGTCGGCGGTTTTCTGGTCCTCGTCCTGATCCTCTTTCGGAGAGGCCTTTTCGGCGGTCTCCGCGGAGGGCTTTTTGTCGGCGGCCTTGTCCTCTTGCGCCGGCTTGGCCGGTTGCTTGTCGGCGTCGTCGGCCGGCTTCTCGGCGGAGGCCAGTTTGACGCCGTCGTCTGTCGGGGAGACCGGCTCCGTCGTCGGGACCGGCTCCGGCGGGGGGGCATCGAAGCCGTAGACGCGGGTCTCGTTATAGTTGTCCAACGAGGCGATCGGATCGAACTCGCCGTCGCGCTCCTTTCGGCGGAGCCACTTCGGCACGATGGAGACCCGTTCGCCCGCGAACCGGGTGCCGTCGTAAATCTGGCCCTTCTCGAAGGGGCCGGCTCCCAGCAGCCAGGTGTGGGAGGCTTCGGAGTTGGCGGCGGCCTCGCCGCTCTGCCAGACGATCTCCCGCCGCTCCCGGTGGTAGGCGAACAGGTGCAGCTTGGTGGCGGCGTGCTCCTGGGACTTCTTGGCGAGCGACAGTTCCGGAATCGCGGGCAGCGGCGGGCTGTTCGGCACGAGGGTGGCGGCGGAGGACAGCAAGTTGTTCGCCGGCATGCCGTACACCACCTCGTGGGCGTCGCTGCCCACCGCCCCGGCTCGGGCCTCCACGACGAACTCCGCCGTCGCCGCCTTCTCCTCCAGCTTCGCCCCGGCGGCCATGAACTGCTGGCGGAGCGACCCGATCAGATAGTTCTGCCCGCCCACGCCCATGGCGTCCAGGTTTTTGTGCTCCAGCAGCTCGGTGTCCAGATAGACCGACCGCCCCTCGAACGGGGAGAGATCCAACTGCGCGACGGCCCGGTCGATGCTGTCCGCGGTGAGCAGTTGCTGGGTGGCCTCCCGGGTGATCGTCTTGCCGCAGCCGCTCAGTCCGCCCGCCGCCGCGGCCGCGCACAGCAGCGCCGCGACGCGGAGAGACGCGACACGCGAGAGCCGGCGCGGGGGCGTGACGGGACGGATGGCGGGGCGGGGGCGGGGGCGGCAGACTGTGCGGTCGGCCGCCGGGACCGGCGGGTCGATTCGCCGCGTGGGGCGGCGGGACGGTCGATGGATCGGGGAAACCCGGCCCTCGTCCGTCCGGAGGGAGGTTGGTGCTAGCACATCGCCGTTCCCTCGCCAATGCCCGCGCGCGACGGTTCGTCCGGTTTCCCCTGACCCTGATCCCGCTCACCGTACTCCAGCCCCGGACCGCCCGGATGCCCACCTCGCCTCCTGCCGTCCGCACGCTTGGCGGACGCCCCCGCGCCAGTGCCCGAGACGATCGCTCCCGTGACGACGCCCGGCCGGGCGCCTGCCACGACGCCCGACCGGACCGATCCGCGGACGAGTCGCCCTCCCGGTCGGAGGGGCCGCGGGAGGATCGCCCGCAGGCGACGGCGGAGCGAGACGAATCCCGCCCGGGCGCCGACGCCGGCGATCCGTGGGAGGCGCTGGCGCTGGCGGCGATGCGGACGGCCGTGCGGGCCGTCCGGGCGGCGGACGACGGCTGGGCCGCGAAACTGGCCCGCGTCGCCGCCGATCCGGGGGTCCGCGAGGCGTTGTGCGAACTGGCCGAGGCCGCCCGCCGCGCCGCCGAGGCCGCCCCGCCCGCCGCGACGGACGAGCGGTCCTCCGGCGGCGCCTCCGCCAAGGAAGGCTCCACCAAGGAAAAGGAAGAGGAGGCGCCGACCGGGGGAGCGCCGATCGGGGGAGCGCCGGGCGGCGAGTCGTTGGACGGTCGCGCCGTCTCCTCCGCGACGTCGGCGGTGACGGCACGGATCGCGACGCCGGCCCCGGTCGCCCGGCCCCCGGCGAAGCCGTCGCCGGACGAAGCCGCCGCGCCGCCGCCCCCGGAACCGCGGGCCTCCCTGGGCGAGATTCAGGAACGCCTCACGCTGGGGGCGAGCGCCGCGGCACCCGCGGCCGCCGCCGGGTCGCTGACCGCGGAACTGGACGAGGCGTCCACCCTGCAATCCGAGGACGTCCGCGGGCTGGCGAGGATTCCGGACCGCTGCCGCACCAAGGCCCACGCGCTGCGGTGGGCGGCGGATCGCCTCGCCGCGGGCGCGGAGACCGGCCCGCTGCGGACCCGGCGGGAGGCGCTGGAGGCGACCGCCGACCCCGGGGACGCGCTCTGGCCGCTGCTCGAGCCGGCGCCGCCGGGCTCCGCCCCGGCGGACTACGTGCGCGCCGCCGCGGTCTTCGAGGTGCTCGCCGACGCCGCCCTGCTGCTGGACGCCGCCCTGGAACGGTATCTCTCCGCCGTCGAGGGCGACGGCCACGCGGCGCAGCGGGGGGAGGAGCTGGATCACCTCAAAGCCGCGTTGGACCTCACCGCGGAGGCTCAGTCGATGGCGTTGATCGTCGTGCGGAACCTGCGGGAGAAGCCGGACCGGGATCAGGTGGCGGTCTATAAAACGATCCGGGACATTTCCGACGCCCGCACCGGGATCGCCTACTTCATCCGCAATTATCTGCGGGAGGGCAGCCACGCGGACCCGTTCGACCACGCGGATCTGGCGTCGCGGATTCATTCGGCGGCGGCGGCCCGCGGGCGGGGGAAGGCGGAGCGGGAGGCGTTCAAGAAGTTCGCCTACGCGGCGGCCAAAGCCGCCTCCCACGCCGAGGACGAAATGCCGGACCGCTTCGACTATCACGCCGGCCGGATGGGCAAGTTCGCCGCCCGGCTGCTGGCGCTGGGCGTGCCGCCCAGCGACGTCCGGTTCCGCGACGCCGTCCCGGACGACCTCGCCCCGCTGCGGGCCGCCGCCCGCCGTCTGGCCGACGCGAAGCCGGAGGAGGCCCAATCGAACGAGACGGAGTTAAACGGAACGGCGGAGGCCTCCGCCGAGCCCGGCGCCGCGTCCGTCGAATCGACCGAGGTGCGGGCCGCGGCCCTGGCCCGGGTGCTGGAATACCTGCCCGATCCGGCGGCGGACGCGGAGGAGGAGGACGACAACGCCGACGCCCCCGCGGTTCACCGCTACGCCGACAGCGTCGACGCCGCCCTCGCCCGGGCCGCGGAGGAGTTCCCGCAGGCGCTGGCCTTCGCCTTCAATTCCAAAAGCGTGCGGGAGGGCTACCCCTACCGGCGCCCAGACCGGGTCTATCTCGGCTTGAAGTTCCTCGCGACCACCCTGCGGGACGCCCTCGCCGGCCGGGCCTCCTGCACGGACCTGGACGCGGAGTGCGTGCGGCAATGCGGCCTGCATTACAGCCCGAACCAGTCCCCCAGCACGATGGGCCAGTTCCCGGAGGACTACCGCACCGTCTGGGGCGGGGAGGAGGTCCAACTGACCCGGCACCTGCGGGGCGGGAATAATAAGGACCCGCGGCTGTCGATCCGGCTGGCGTTTCATTACGACCGCGCGGCGGACACGATCGTCGTCGGCTATCTCGGCCAGCACCAACGCACCCGGGCCACCTGACGACCGCCTGACGACCACTTGACACTGCGGTACGAAAGCACGTGCGGCGCCCGGACGGGGCCGCTATGGTGACTTTCCCGCCGCGGCCCTCTCGCCTGACCGCATCCCCTGCCTTCCACCAGACTGCGAACCATGTCCGATCGTCGTACGTTCCTGTCCACCGCCGCCGCCGCCGGAGCGGCCCTGGGCGTCACCCCGCTGGCCGGGGCCCACGTTCAAGAGGGCGGCCCGCTGAGGATCGGGCTGGTCGGCTGCGGCGGCCGCGGCACCGGCGCCGCCGCCCAGGCGCTGCGGGCCGAGCCGAACGCCGTGCTGGTCGGCGTCGCCGATCCGTTTCAGGACAAGATCGACCGCTGCCTGCAGGGCCTGGCGGTCTCCGACGTCGCCGACCGCGTGAAAGTCACCCCGGAGACGGCGTTCCTCGGGCTGGACGGCTATCAAAAACTGATCGCCATGCAGCCGGACGTGATCCTGCTGGCGACCCCCACCTACTACCGGCCGGAGCACCTCGAAGCCTGCGTGGACGCCGGCATTCACACCTTCTTCGAGAAGCCCGTCGCCGTCGACGCCCCCGGCGTCCGCCGCGTGCTGGACACCATTCAGAAGGCGAAGGAAACGAACGTCGGCCTGCTGGGCGGCCTCTGCTGGCGGTACGACACCCGGATGGTCGACCTGGTCAAGCGCCTGCAGGACGGCGCGATCGGCGACTTCGTCGCCCTCGATTCGATCCGCCACAGCGACTACGAACGCACCCTGCCCAAGCGGGACGAATGGAGCGATACGGAGTGGAAGCTCCGCAGCTGGTATAACCTCATCTGGCTGTCCGGCGACTTTATCGTGGAGCAGTTCGTCCACGACCTCGACATGCTCTGCTGGGCGAAGGGCGAATACCCGCAAAGCTGCATCGCCACCGGCGGGCGGATCAACCGCGTCGGCGAGGCGAACGGCAACATCTACGACCACTTCGCCTGCGTTTATACGTTCGGCGACGGCGTGACCATGCACGCCACCACCCGTCAGCAGCCCGGCACGCCCGGCAAGTACCGCAACCTCGTGTACGGCACGAAGGGCACGTCGGACCTGATGAAGTTCCAGATCACCGGCGAGAACGAGTTCCGCAACCGCGACCGCGGCGTCACGCAGATGCACCAGGCCGAACACGACGTGTTCTTCGCGGCCCTGCGGAAGGGCGAGACGCCCAACGACGTGGATTATATGGCCCTCTCCACCCTCTGCGGCATCCTCGGCCGCGACGCCGCCTACACCGGCGAGGAGATCAGCTGGGAGCAGATGCTCACCAGCAACAAGCAGTACGGCCCGGACACGGTTTCCAGCATGGATCAGCAGCTGGAAGTCCCGCCCACGCCCGTGCCCGGCAAGACGCGGTTCGCCTGAGCGATCGCCCCGGCAAACCGACGATCCGGTTGACGAACGCCCCGCCGCGGCCCCCGCCGCGGCGGGGCGTTGCGTCTACACTCCGGGACCCGCCCCGTTCGGATCGCCCGCATGTCCGCCTCGCTGCTGCCGTTCGCCGTTCTGCTGCTCGCCGCCGGCCCGGCGGGGGACGCCTCGACCGGCTGGGATCAATGGCGCGGCCCGACCCGCGACGGCCGCACCGCAGTGACGCTGCCGGCGTCGCTGGACGAGGCGACGGTGAAAGAGGCGTGGCGCGTCCCGCTGGGGGCGAGCTACTCGGGCCCGGTGCTCGGCCCGGACGGGCAGGGCGGCACGCGGGTGTATACAACGGAAGCCGTCGGCAACACGTTCGAAGCCGCCAAGGCCTTCGACGCCGCCACCGGCAAGTTGCTGTGGGAGACGCAGTGGAAGGGCTACCTCAGCGTGCCCTTCTTCGCCAAGGCCAACGGCGACTGGATTCGCAGCACCCCGGCGCTGCAGGTCGACGAGAACGGCCAGGGTCTGTTATACGTCGCCGGGATGCGGGACGTGCTGGTCGCGCTGGACGCCGCCACCGGGGCGGAGCACTGGCGGGTCGACTTCGCCGCCCGGGCCGACTCCGAGCCGGAGATGTTCGGCCACGTCGCCAGCCCGCTGGTGCATGAGGGGGCCGTCTACGCGCACACGATCGCGGGCTTCAGCAAGCTGGACGCCGCCTCCGGGGAGGTGCTCTGGACCGTGCTGGGCGGCGACCCGGAGAACGACGGCGCCTTCTCCTCCCCGTTCGTCGCCACGATTGGCGGGACGCCGCAGATTCTCGTGCAGGCCCGCACCAAGCTCTGCGGCGTCGATCCGGCGGACGGCGAAATCCTCTGGTCGGAGCCGGTCCCGGCGATGCGCGGCATGAACGTCCTCACTCCCACCGTGCTGCCGGCGGACGGCCGCGGCGACGCCGTCCGCATCCTCACCAGTTCCAACGGCGGCGGGACGATGCTGTATGAAGTGACGAAGCGGGGCGACGAAGACTGGACTGTCGCGACCGTCTGGGAGAACAATCGCCAGGGCTATATGAGCAGCCCGGTCGTGATCGACGGGATCGTTTATCAGCACCTCAAAACCGACCGCGTCGTCTGCTACGACGTGAAGACCGGCGAGGCGGCCTGGACCAGCACGCCGTTCGGTTCGTACTGGTCGATGGTCACGGACGGGAAGCGCATCCTGGCCCTCGACGCCGACGGCGACCTGATGCTGATCGCCGCCGACCCGACCGAATTGAAGGTCCTGGACGAACGCCACGTGACCGACGCCACCAGCTGGGCGCACGTCGCCGTGGCCGACAAGACGGGAACTGCCGGGGGCGGCCGCATCCTCGTGCGGGCGTTGGACGAGCTGATCGCCCTTGAGTTCTGAACCCGCCGCCGCCGACCCGTTCGCCCAAAGCCCGCCGACGCTGCGGAGGCGGATCTGGGGCTGTGTCTGGCTGGCGGCGCTGCCGGTCGGGGCGGCGTGCGGGAACTTCGCCGTGCTGGTGCTCCTCACGCACCCGCGGTCCCCGTTGCTCTCCGGCCTCGCGTCCGAAGCGTTGCGAGCCGTGACGAGGGGGCTGGAAAAGGAAGGCGTCCTCGCCGCGCTCGCCGCCCCTGGCGCGTTGGCGGGATTCGCCTACCTGGGGTGGCGGGCCAGATCGAACGCCCGCGGCTGGGCGTTCGCGGCGGGCTACGCGGCGGCCGCTTGGGTCGTGCTCACCCTCCTGTTGATCGGCCTCCTCAAAATCGCGCGGGCGGTCTTGTGAACGCGTCCCGCTCCGATCGCCGCCCCGTCTGGCCCGGCGGGGCGGCGCTGTGGCTGTGGGCGGCGCCGTTCCTGATGACGTGCGGAAACTTCGGCCTGCTGCTCGTCGTCGCTCTGCCGTCGTCTCCGGCCGCGTTGAAAGAAGTGGACCACTGGCTGGGCCATCGGCAACAGGACCTCGGCGGCGGGCTGTTCGGCGACGCGGTCCTCATGGCGGCGCTGAGGGCGTCGGCGGCGCTGAGGGCGTCGGCGGCGCTGCCGGGTGTCGCCTACCTGCTCCGGCGGGACGGGGCGACGCCGCAGGGTTGGCGGAACGCGGCGCTATACGCCGCCGCGGCGTGGGCGGCGACCACGGCCGCCGCCCTCGGGTTGTTGGTCGGGGGGCGCAGCGTGAACTTTTGATCGGGAACCGGGATGAACTCTCACGACGATTGGCCGCCCGACGCGGCGCTTCCTCCGGACGACCCGCTCGCCGAGGCCCGGCCGCGGTGGTGGGGGACGACGCCCGCCGTTGTCCCGCAGCCGTGGTGGGCGAACCTGAAGCCCCGGCGCCGCGACGTGACCGGGCTGCTGGACCGCGACGGGGCGGGCGCCGGCGAGTGGCGCGCGATCGTCTGGCTGGGGGCGCTGCCGATGGCAATCGTGGCGGGGACCTTCGCCCTCCTGCTGGTCTGCGACGCGTACCGCGTCGACCCCGTTTGGCGCTGGGTGAACGACCTTTACCGCTTCGGCGGGGAGGGCGTGGCGGGGGACGCGCTGGTGATGGGCCTGTGCTCCGTGCCCGCCACCGCTGCGGGCTGCGTTTGGCTACTCTGGCGCGGCCGGGCGGACGCGGCGGCGTGGCGGGCGGCGGCCGTTTACGCGGTCGTCGGCGGCGTGTGGTGGCTGGGCGTCGGGCTGGCGACGATCGCGTCGCTCCGCTCGTTCTTCTGATCGACCCGCCCCCGAGCCGAATCGCGGCCGTCTGGCTTAGCATGGAATCGCAATGGCCGACGACCCGCTCGCCGACGACCTGCAGGCCGAGGCCCGGCCGCGGTGGTGGGGCGTCACGCCCGCCGTCGTCCCGCAGTCGTGGTGGACCGACTGGCGACCCCGCCGGTCGGACTGGGCGGAGATCCTCGAACCGACGCCCTTCGACCCCGCGGGGCCGTGGCGGCGGGCGGCCGTTTGGCTGGCGGGGGCGCCGCTGCTCACGATCGTGGTGACGTACGTCCTGCTGGTCCTGTGCATGCGCGTCCCCATCGAACCGATCCGGTCGATGATCAGGGCTGTGGAGGCGATCGGCGGGGATGCGGCCGTCGTGACGCTGATCGTGCTGACGGGACCGGCGGTCGGCTGCCGCTGGGCGCTCCGCCGTGGGCGGGGGAGCAAGGCGGCCCGTCGGGCGGCGGCGGTCTATCTTGTCGGCGTCGCGTGGCTGGTGGGCTCCGTGCTCGCGACGGGGGCGATTCTTGACGCGATGTTCTGACGCCGGCCCGCCGAGCCGAATTCACGCATTCCGCTTAGAATACGGGCATGGCCGACGACGTTCCCCTCGCCGACGATCCGCTCGACACCCCCGTGCAGTACGTCCGCGGCTGCGGCCCCCGCCGGGCGGCGCTGCTGGCCAAGCTGGACGTGCTCACCGTCCGCGATCTGCTCTTCCTGTTGCCGCGGGACGTGGTGGACCTGTCCGTCGCCACGAGCGTGGAGGAACTGGACGCCGACACGATCCACACCGTCCGCGGCGTGGTCCTCGACACCGACGCCCGCTCCACCCGCGGCGGGCGCATTCTGGTCAAGTCGATCGTCGAAACGTCGTCCGGCACGGTGCGGGCGAGTTTCTTCAACCAACGTTGGATGCTCAAAAAGCTCCCGCCGGGCACGCGGGTCATGCTCACCGGCAAGCCGAAACGCTACGACGGGGCCTGGGAGTTCTCCTCGCCGCAGGTGCAGGTTCTCGAGGGCGAACCCGGCGAGCCGGGGGCCGAGGACGTCGGCGGAATTGAACCCCGGTACGCCCTCACCGAGGGCGTCAACCAGCGGGGTTTGAACATGCTGGCGACGCGGGCGGTGGAGGGATTCGGCCAATATATTTGCGACCCGCTGCCCAAGGCGTTCCGCGATCAATACGGCCTGCCGCACCTCCGCGACGCCGCCGCCAACCTGCACGCCGCCCAGACGCTGGAGGACTTCAACGCCGCCCGGGACCGGGTGCTGTTCGACGACTTATTCGAGTTTCAACTGGGCGTGGCCCTGCGGCGTCGACTGTGGCGCAGCGGCGGGAAGGCGGACCCGCTGCCGGTCTCCGCCAAGATCGACGCCCGCATCCGCCGGCTGTTCCCGTTCGAATTCACCGACGGGCAGAACCAGGCCGTCAAGGAGATCGCCGCCGACCTGGCCAGCGAAATCGCCATGCACCGCCTGCTGCAGGCCGACGTGGGCGCCGGCAAGACGGTCGTGGCGCTTTACGCCATGCTGACCGCCGTCGCCCACGGCCGGCAGGCGGTCTTGATGGCCCCGACGGAGGTCCTCGCCAATCAACACTGGGCCACCGTGCAGCACGCGCTGGCCCACAGCCGGGTCGAACGCCGGTTACTGACGGGCCGGCTCACCGCCAAGAAACGCAAGGACCTGCGGGCCCGCATTAAAAGCGGGGCGGTGCAGATGGTGATCGGCACGCAGGCCCTCATTCAAAAGGGCGTGGAGATCCCGCGGCTGGGCGTCGCGGTGGTGGACGAACAGCACAAGTTCGGCGTCGCCCAGCGGGCCGCCTTCAGCGCCGGCGACCGCGACCCGCACGTGCTGGTGATGACCGCCACGCCCATCCCCCGCAGCCTCGCCCTCACCCAGTTCGGCGACCTGGACGTCACTACCGTCCGCGACCTGCCCCCCGGCCGGCAGCCGGTCGTCACCAGCCGCGTGCCCGGCCCCCAAGCCCGGCAGAAGACCTGGCATTTCATTCGGGAAAAGCTGGACGAGGGTCGCCAACTGTACGTCATCTGCCCGAAGGTCGGCGACGCCTCCGAGGCCAACGGCGACAGCGACGAACTCTCCGCCTCCGTCGAGGCGACGTTCAAAGAACTCGTCGAGGGGGAGTTAAAGGGCTACGCCGTCGGCCTGGTGCACGGCCGCATGGACGCGGACAAGAAGGACGCGGCGATGAGCGCCTTCAAAACCGGCGAGACGCGGGTTCTGGTCAGCACGACCGTGGTGGAGGTCGGCGTGGACGTGCCGAACGCGACGCTGATGGTGATACAGAAGGCGGAGAGCTTCGGCCTGAGCCAACTCCACCAGCTCCGCGGCCGCGTCGCCCGCGGCGCCCGGCGGGGATATTGTTTCCTCTATACGGACCAGACGTCGCAGACCGCCGCGGAGCGCCTGGGCGTGTTGGAGCGCACCACCGACGGCTTTCAAATCGCCGAGGCGGATTTTGCTCAGCGCGGCCCCGGCCACGTACTCGGCACCCGGCAGAGCGGCAAAAGCGCCCTCCGCGTCGCCGACCCGCAACGGGACCGGGAGTTATTGGAGATGGCCCGCCGCCGGGCCTTTCACCTCGTGGAGACCGGTTCCTTCGACCTGCCGGAGTGGGCGATGGTGAAGGCCGAAGTGCTGGACCGCTTCGGCGAGGTGCTCGAACTGGCGAAGACGGGATGAGCAGTCTTTGGAAGAGCTTGGAGTCCCTGCGTGAGCCCGAAGCGCAAGCTTCGGCAACGGCTCGGCGACGGGGCGGCGGCGCCCACGGCCGGAGCTTGCGCTCCGGGCTCACGAAGCCGCGACGCCCTGCTGCAGGGCGCCTTAGTTTTTGAGGTTGCGGAGCGATCGCGTGACGGGCTACGTCGGCGGGATGAATCCCTCTCGTTTCGCGTCTCGCTTCTATGTCGTCGGCGTGACGTTACTGGTCGCGGTCTGCCTGAGCACGTGGGCGATGGGCTGCGCCCGCTATGTGCTGAAGGAGGGCGACCGCGGCGTGGTGGCGGTCAGCGGGCCCGGCGGGCGGAAGAAGGCCGAGAAACTGATGGCCGAGCACTTCCCCGAGGGCTACGAAATCCTCCGGGAGGAGGAGGTCGTCGTCGGCCAGACGGTGAACTACGAGGAGGAAGTCAGTCCACTGGGCGTGCGGCTGGCCGGCGGCGAGGAGGGCGGCCTGCGGATGAACCTCGGTTCGGAGACCCGCGGCACCGAGACCGTCACCGACAAAACCGAATACCGCATCCACTACCGCCGCACGGGCTCCCCGTAACGGCGAGTGCCGCCCTCACAGCGACGCCCGGCCGGCTGGGGCTGCCGCGGCCGGTTCGTTGACGGCTTCGCCAGCCGGCTCGAGGAGCGGCGCCGCTTCGGCGGGCGGCGCGGCGGCGGCGGGGCGGTTGGTGGAGGGGCTCGTTTCCGCGTCCGAGTCGACCGGGGCGTCGCCGCCGGGCGGGGGGAGCGGGTCCTCCGGCAGGAACGTCGGCGGATCGGTCTGCAACAGCGGGGCCGGGCCGTCGGCCGCGTCGTCTAACGCTGGCAACGGGGCCGGGGCGGGCAGCAGGTCCGCCGGCGCCGGCATCGGCGCCGGCGGGGCGAACGCGTCGCCGGGGGCGGAGACGCTCGGCCCCGCGGCCCCGCCGTCGGCCAGCAAGACTTCGTGGTATTGCAGCAGTTCGCCGGTCTCGAAGAACACGTTTTTAATCGCCACCTCGTACGCCGCCTTGGCGCTGAAGACGGCCAGTTCCGAATCGGTCACCCGCCGCTGGGCGTCCAGCAGGCGGTCGAGCTCGCCGAAGTCGCCCACGCCGCCGACGGCCTCGTCGTCCGGCGCCTCGCCTTCCAAGGTCGGCCGGGCGAGGCCGAAGCGGTTCTCCAGCGAATCCAGCAGTTCCACCGCCGCGGCGTGCCGGTTCAGGCTGGTTTGCAGGCTCTGGTAAGCCCGGTCCTTCTCGGCGACGGCGTTGGACAGGTCGTACATGACCTGCCGTTCCTGCTCGCGGAGCAGGGCCCGCTCCCGGGCGATCTGCAATTCGGCGTTTTGAACCGCGGCGTGGGCGCGGCGGAAGCCCAGCGGCACGCTGAACTCCAGGCCGGCCTCCCACTCCTGAAAATCGCCGCTGTCCAGCGTTTCAAACGCTTCACTGCCCCGGAGCTGCGGCCCGGGCGGCCCCTCGGCGGCGCTGACGAGCCGGTCCCCGAACCCGCGGACCCGGTAGCGGGCGACGGCGTCCAATTGCGGCGAGAGGAAGTTCTGGGCCGCGGTCAGTTCCATCTCCGCCCGGCGGACGCGTAACCGCTGCGCCCGCAGTTCCGGCCGGGCGTCGAGGGCGCGGCCGGCGATCGTGCCCCAGTCGAACAACACCTCCGCGGGGACGGCCGGGCCGTCTTCCGCGGGCCGCAGCGCGCGGGGTTCGTTTAGCGGCACGCCCATCAGCAGGCGCAGCCGGCGTTCGGCGGTCTGCACGCCGCCGCCGCCGCGGAACGTCCCGCCGCCCCGGCCGGCTCCGGTGAAGGTATATTCGATCGGACGGCCGGCGAGGGCCTCCTCCACTTCCTCCTGGAAGCGGAAATATTGTTCGCGGACGAGGGCCTCTTTTTCGGCGTCGGAGCCGCCGAGCCCCTCGGCCCGGTCGCGGAAGGCCTCGGCGACCAGCACCGCCCGATCGCGGGCCTGCCGCTTGGCGTTGAGGTTGCGGTAGGCGTAGACCAGTTCCCAATAGGCGTTGGTCACGTCGCTGACGAAGTCGCGCAGGCCGGTTTCGAATTCCGTCTGGCTGATTTCGTGATTGACCCGGGCGATCACCACGCCGTTATAAAAGCCCGGTTCGCCGTCCGGGCCGGCGATGCGATTAAACGTCACGCCGCCGCCCCGCAGCAGGGGATGGCGAGCCTCCGCCTCGGCGTAGGTGTCGTAGGCGCTGGGGAACAGGTTCGCCGGGGCGTTGTTGTTGTCGTATTCGGTCAGTTGCCGCAGGGCGAACCGGGTGCCGGTCGCGGAGACCTTGCTCAGTTCGGCCCGGGAGGTGACCAGGTCCTGTTGGAATTGCTGCACGCCGCCGCCGGCGAACTGGTTGTTAATGACGCGGTCGTTGTTCTGACCGAACAGCCCGGCGGTGAATTGGGCGTCGAACTCCGCGAGGGCCGCCTCCGGGCCGAAGCGGGCGTCGGTGTATTGCAGGGCCGGGTCGAACCGCGTCTGCACGCTGTCCGGGTTCCGCAGCACCGCGGCGCCGAGGTCCCGGGCCACCGTGCTGTTCTCCACGGCGAAGGCGATCGCCTCCTGCAGCGAGACGTCCCAGTGCTCGACGGGCGCGTCGGCGTCGCGGATCGTCCGGGGGGCGAAGCCCAGCGTGGTGCGGGGGTCGTGCTCGGAGGCGGGGTTCGGCAGGACGTCCGGCAGGCGGGGAGCCTGCGGGACCTGTTCCAACGCCACATGGCGATCCGCCCCGGTGAGGCGCACCGCGTCGATCGCGGAGCAGCCCCCGCCCGTCGCCGCCAGCCCGGCCAGGCAGAGGGTCCCCAGCGCTCGCCGCCAGCGTCGGGCGGCGGCCGGAGGGCCGAGCCCAATTCGCTGACCGGAGCGACGACGGGCGGCGACGGCCGGTCGGGGCGCGGGCATGAGAACGGTCGAAGGAGGATGCACGGCGGTGCGGCGGGGCCGCAGACTTTCCAGAAGATCGGGCGACCGGAGGAACCGGCTTCACCGGAACGGTCTCCCCGACAATTAGATTGATCGGAACAGCCGGCAGGGTCGCCGGGGGTGCGGCGCCGCGGGGGACTGCGGGGACGCTTCCGTCCAGTTTTGATCCCTATTAACGATGCAGGCCGCAGCCGCCACGGGCGAGGTTTGCGCCGTCGGCGGACTCGGGCAGGATGGCGTCGGCCGGCTTCGCGCCCGTTCCTTCGCCCCCGCCGCTTTTCTCCCCCGAGTCGCCGCCCTGAGCGTCGCCCCGTCCGCCGCCGGCTCGTCCCCGCGTCGCGGGTCGGCGGAGGGGGCGTCCGTCGCCGTCGCCCCGCCCCCCGGCGGCTGGGCGGACGTGGAACGGATGCTGGATGAAGCCGCCGCGCTGGTGCGGGCCGATCTGCCGGCCGCCGCGGTGGAGGCGGCGTTTCTCAATCGCCTCTGCCGCGGTTCCCGGGCCGCCGGCGCCGCGATCTGGGACGTGACGGGGGACGCCCGGGAGGGACGAACCGCCCGCCGCTCTGCCGTCAGCGGGGCGCTGGCCGACGCCCCGGAACGTGCCGGTCTGATCGCCGCCGCCTCCGGGCGACCGCCGGCGCTGGTCCCGCCGCTCGCCCCCGGTGCTGGCAACGAAGACGCCGACGCGGACGATCCCGGCGACGGCAACCCGACCCGCTTCGCTCTCGCCCTCTGCCCAATCGCGGCCGGCGGGGGCGGGGCGGGGGGGACCGCGGGGGCGGTGCTGGAGGCGGCGTTCGACCCGGCGGAGGTCGGCGGCGGGGAGGCGTTGGCCCTGGAGGCCGTGCGGGCCTTCGCGGAGATCTGGGAGGAGGCCCGCACCCGGCGGGAGGTCGCCCGGTTGCGGGAGGAACTGGCCCGGCAGCGGGCGGCGGCGGCGTTCGCGGCCCGGCTGCACGCCGCCGGCGATCTCGCCGCGACGGAGCGCCTGCTCGCCGACGGCGGGCGGGCCGCGACGGGCGCCGACCGCCTGGCCGTCGCCGCCCCGGCCAGCGGCTGGCTGGGGGGCGGGGCCTTCGGGGGGGGCAACGTGCGGGTGCGGGCGATCAGCGACGCCGCCGTGCTCGACCGCCGGGCCGGCGGGGTGCGTTCGCTGGAGCAACTGGCCGTCGCCGCCCTCCGCGGCGCCCGGGCCGCCGGCCGGGATCGGTTCTCCTCGGGCGAAGAGCTACCCCCCGCCGGCGGAACCCGCCGCGCCCGGCGGGCCGCGTTGAAGGTGGCCGGGGCCTTCGCCGATCACCTCTCCGAAAGCGGCGCCGCCCGCACGGAGATCGTCGTGCTCCGCGACCCCGGCCACGACCCGGAGACCCACGGCGCCCCGGTGGGCGTGCTGATCGCGGACCTCTTCCCCCAGTCCAAAGAGCCGGCCGCCGACCGGCCCGCGGAGGCGGTCGCGGCGCTGGAGGCCCTCGCCCCGCACGCCGCCGCCGCCCTGGCCCGGGCCCGCTCCGCCCGCCGCGGTCCGCTGGGGCGCACGGTCCGCTGGCTGACGGCCCCGCTGCGACGCACCCGGCTGCCGTGGACCGTCCCGCTGGCGCTGGCCGTCGCGGGGCTGGCGGCGGCCCTGGTGTGGGTTCAGGCCCCGTTCGACGTGACGGCCCGGGGCCGGCTGGTGCCGGTCGTCTCCCGGGACGTCTTCGCCCCCCGCGACGGCATCGTGCGGGACTTGAAGGTGCAGCACGACAGCCCCGTGCAGGCCGGCGACGTGCTGGCGGTCCTCGCCGACCCCACCCTGGAACTGCGGGCCGAGGAACTGGCCGGCGAGGCCGACACCGCCGTCCAGCGGCTCGCCGCGGTACGGGCCGAACGAGCCGCCGGCGCCGCCGCCCGGGTTCCGGGGACCGGCGGCGGGGAAGGGGCCGGTCGCCTCGCCGCGGAGGAGCGGGAACTGGTCGAACGGCTGGCCCACCTCGCCGTGCAGGCCGAACTGTTGGAGGCCCAGCAGCAGGAACTCACGGTGACCAGCCCCATCGCCGGCCGGGTGCTGACGTGGGGCCTCACCGAACGCTTGCCCGGCCGGCCAGTCCCGCGGGGGGCCCGTCTAATGACCGTCGCCGACACCGCCGGCCCCTGGCGCCTGGAATTATTCGTCCCCGACCGCCACGCCGGGCCCCTGCTGGACGCCGCCGCGGAGCAGCGGGAGGCGAACGGCGGGAATGAACCGCTGGCGCTGCCGGTGACGTATCTGCTCGCTGCGGACCCCGGCCCGACCTATACCACGACGGCGAGCCGCCTCGACCCGACGGTCGAACCCCACGCCGCCGGCCCCGCGGGCGCCGGGGCCGGCGGCGTGGAGCCCAGCGTGCGGGTGTTCGCCCCGATCGGCGTGCGGATCGAGGGGCCGGCGGCGTTCGACGTCCGCACCCGCCCCGGGGCGACGGTCGTGGCCCGCATCCGCTGCGGCGAGCGGGCTTTGGGCTACGTCTGGCTGCACGACCTAATCGACGCCGCCCGCACCCGGTTGTGGTGGTGAGGCCAATTCCTCACCAACCCGACGCGTCAGCGAGGGCTGTTATCGAGCAACCGTGGCCGGACTTCGCGGCCCTCGCTGACGCTTCGGGTTAGTGGTGGGTGGCCGCGTCCTCCGGGGTGACCGGGCCGCGGAAGGTCCAATAGACGATAAACGTATACGCCGCGATGAACGGCAGGCCGATCGCGGCGATGCCGGCCATCAGGGCCAGCGTCGAATCGCTGCTGGCGGCGTTCTCGATCGTCAGGCTGTGGGCCGGGTTCGGGTTCGAGACGATCATGTTGGGATAAAGGGCGACCCCGAACAAAAACACCAGTGCCGCGATCGTCCCGCCGCTGCTGAGAAAGCCTTCCCGCGGCCGGTCCCGCATCAGGCAGCGGGGGACGTTCGCCAGCGCCAGCAGGTTCAACACGACCACCAGCCCGGCCCACGGGAAGCCCTGGAAGTTGCGGGTGGCGTGCGGCACGAACGCCAGCGTCAGGCCGGTGGCGAGGAGGAACGCCGCCAGATAAATCCAGTAACAGCCCCACGCCCAGCGGGTGATGCGCTCCCGCAACTCGCCGATCGTCTTCAATCGCAGGAACATCGCCCCGTGCAGGGCGAACGCGGCGACGGCCAGGCCGCCGATCAACAGGGCGTACGGCGACAATTCGTCGACCAGCGAGCCGACGAAGATGCCGCGGGCGTTCAGCGGGACGCCATCGATGCTCGCCCCCACCGCGGTGCCGAACAGCAGCGCCGCCAGCGAACTGCTGAGCGTGAACCCCCAGTCGCAGACCCGCCGCCAGCGGCGGTGGGCGAACTTATGGCGGAACTCGACGCTCACCGCCCGAAAGATCAGGGCGAACAGCAACAGCATAAACGGGACGTAAAATCCACTGAACGCCGTCGCGTAGGCCTCCGGGAAGGCGGCGAATAGCGCCCCGCCGAACGTGACCAGCCAGACCTCATTGCCGTCCCACAGCGGGCCGATCGTTTTGACCAGCACGTTTCGATCTTCGTCGCTCTTCGCCAGCGGGTGCAGGATGCCCACCCCCAGATCGAACCCGTCCAGCACCGCATACCCCGCCAGGAGCACGCCGAGCAGCCAGAACCAGAGGGTGCCGAGGTCCATTGCGGGGGAGGAGTGAGGGGTGAAGAGTGAGGGGGAAAGAACGGGCCGAATTTAAGAAGTTCCGGGCGGGGAGCCGTCTCTCCTCCCTCCTCCCTCATTTTCCCTCCCGCCGTCCTTCGCCTCGGTCAGCGACCGATCATGGTCCGGTCGGTCCGCGGCGGCGTCGAGCAGCCCCTTCATATTGCCCTCGGCGGCCGCCGACTCGGGAAAATCCCAGTCCGGGCCGCGCGTGATCTTCGTATGCAATACCGAGACCCACACCGCGAACAGCAGCAGATCGATCAGCGCGAACATAATAATCGACCACAGCACCTGGCTCGCCTCGACCGCTTCGGAGAGGGCGTCGCTGGTTCGCAATCCGCCCATCAGCTCCCCGTCGATCAGCGACGGATAGACGACCCACGGCTGCCGCCCGACCTCCGCGGCGACCCAGCCGGCCTCGTTGGCGAGAAACGCCAGCGCCACGGCGCCCACGTAGAACCGCAACACCCATTTCTTCTCCCACAGCGTCCCCCGCCAGCGCCACCAACTGGTCAGCAGGGTGGCGCCGATAAACAGCATGCCGATCGCCACCATCAGGTGATAGGTCTGAAAGGTGATCCAGACCGGCGGCTCGCCGTAGTCCTCTTTGAGGTCGTCCAGCCCGGGGACGGCGGTCTCGAAGTCTTCGTGAACTAAAAAGGACAACCCGCCCGGCACGGCGAGGCCGAACCGCACCTCCCGCCGCTCGTCGTCCGGCCAGCCGAACAGGTACAGCGGGGCCGGCTGCTCGGTTCGATACAGCCCCTCGAACGCCGCGAGCTTCGCCGGCTGGTGCTCCGCGACGTTCTGAGCCTGAAGATGACCGCTGACGAGCTGGGCGAGGCTGGCCGTCGTGGCGAGGAGCAGCCCCCCGGTGAAGCTGCGGCGGGCGAACTCCGCGTGTCGGTTCTTTAACAGATACCAGGCGCTGACGCTCAGCACGAAGAACGCGCCGAGGACGAACGATCCGAGATACACGTGAATCAGCCGGTGGGCGGCGGAGGGGTTCGTCAGCATCGCCCAGAAATCGGTGATCTCCGCCCGTTGATAAACGATGCCGTTGATCTCCCGTTCCACCAGGGCGAAGCCGGCGGGCGTCTGCTGCCAACTGTTGGCGATCACGATCCAGACGGCGCTGAACATCCCGCCGAGGCAGACCATGCAGGTAGCGAAGAAGTGCGTTTTCGGTCCCACCCGATCCCAGCCGAACAGCAGCACCGCCAGAAATCCGCTTTCTAAAAAGAAGGCGAAGATGCCCTCCGCAGCCAGCGCGCTGCCGAAGACGTCGCCCACGTAGCGGCTGTAGGCGGCCCAGTTCGTGCCGAACTCAAACTCCATCACGATCCCCGTGACGACCCCCAGCGCGAACGTCGCCCCGAACAGCCCCGTCCAGAACTTCGCCGCGGCGTGATACCGCCCGTCCTTCGTCCACAGGTGCATCCCTTCCAGATACACCATCACCACGCTCAACCCGATGGTGAGCGGGGGGAATAAATAATGGAACATGATGGTGAGCGCGAACTGCAGTCGGCTCAACAGCAGGACGTCCATCGCGGCGTTCCTCCCGGCGGGGCGGGCCGCGGGGTGCGTCCGCCGACGCCGATTCCAATGTCGGCGTCGCCGCGTTCCGATCAACCGCCCCGCCGCCCGCGGGGCAGAATGACGCGGGGCCGAAGCGTCTCCGTTCCGCCGGGAAGAGTTTTTCGGACGGCGTCTTGCTCGCGATGTCGCGAGGCGATATCGTCAACCTTCCGCGCCCGCAATCGCCACGCGATATCGGGCGCCTTCGCCTTTCCCAAAGGCCCGCGAATGGCCTCGCCGAACGCGTCTCCCGAACGACTCTCCCCGGACCTGGTGCGGGGCAGTCTCGATTTGATGGCCCTGGCGACGCTGGCGGAGGGGCCGGCTTACGGGCTGGCCGTTCAGCAGCGGTTACGGGCCGCCAGCGGGGGATTGGTGGAGGCGAATCCCGGGACCCTGTATCCGCTGCTGCACCGGTTGGAGGCGGACGGGCTGATCGCCGCGGACTGGCGGACCGAGGAGGGGCGCCGCCGGAAGTGGTACGCGCTGACCGCCGCTGGCCGCGGCAAGCTGACCGACCGCGCCGCCCAGTGGTACGCCTATGCGGAGATGGTCCGCGGGCTGCTGGAACCGGCCGTCGGTCCGCCGGTCCTCGCCCCCAAACCGGCCTGAGAGGAGCGGATCGTGCCCGCCGAGGAGTTCGACGCCTACTTCAAGACGCTGTTCGCCCGGCTGCGGCTCAAGCCGGGCCGGCGGGCGGAACTGGCGGACGAACTGCGGGACCATCTCGAGACCCGCCTGGAAGAGCTCACCGCCGACGGCCTGCCCCGGGCCGCCGCGATTGAGCGGGCGTTGGAGGAGTTCGGCGACGCCGCGGGGCTGGCGTCGCAGATGTCGTACGCGTTCACCCTTCTCGCCCGTCGCCGCCGTCGAAAGACTCTCATGCGCGTCACCGCCTCCGCCGCCGCGACCCTCGCCTGCGGCATCGCCGTCGCCTATTTATTCGCCCCGCCCAACCGGGCCCTCGCCCCGCCGGGACCGGCCCTGGCTCAGGAGGAGTCGGACCCGCAGCAGGCCGGGCCGGAACAGGCCGCCGCCGATCCCGCGGGCGACCCGTTCGCGGACGGAGCGAGGAGCCAGCCGCCCGCCGCCTCGCCGGACGAGGCGAAGATGGCGGCGTTGGAGAAGGCCCTGAACGCCCCGACGGAACTCGACGCGCGCCCAGGGGATACGATCGCCGAGGCGCTCGACGGTCTTGCCGCGCAGCACAACATCGTCATCCTGCCGGACCAGCGTACCCTCAACCCGGAGGGGATCGATTTGCGAGACCTGCCGATCGAGAACCCGCCGAAGTTGAGCGGGTATTCGCTGCGGACGGCGTTGGACGTTTTGCTGTCCACAATCAGTGACGCCTCTCTCGCCGCCATGCCCCGGAACGGCATTCTGTATATCACCACGCAGGAGGCGGCAGGACGAAATCTGGAAACCCGCATCTATAACGTCCGCGATCTGTTGGCCGACGTGCGGACGTCGCCCGCCGGCGGTCTCGGCGGCGTCCCGGGCGCGTTCGGCGGCGGGCAGGAGGGCGGGGGCGGGATGTTCAGCCTGCCGCCGGTTCAGAACCAGTTCGGCGAAGGGATGGGTGGCGGAATGGGCGGCGGAATGGGCGGGTTCGGGGCCGGACGGCCGAGCACGGGACTGCCGGCCGGGGCGGCGGACGATCTGGTAAACATGATTCTGTCCGTCACCGGCGGCGAGGCGTTCGGCGGGCCGTGGCTGATCACGGACGGGCAGGGCGGCTCCATCGAGCACTTCAACGGCCTGCTGGCCGTTCGGCAGACCGCGGCGGTGCACCGCCAGATCGAGGAACTGCTCGACTCGCTCCGCCGCAGCGCCGAGGAACGCGGCTGGGACGCTGCGGCACCCGGCGTGCCGACTGCCGCGGCGCCGAGCGGCGCCGAGACTTCGTCTCTGACCATTGTGGTGGGCCCGAACGGCATTCTCTCGATCGACGGCGAGGAGGGCCTCACCCCCGAACGCATCCGCGTGGCGTTGAAGAATCTGGCGACGACCGCTCCGCAACGCCGGGTCGTCATCGAGGCCGAACGGAATGTGCCCTCCCGAGCGGTGCAGGAGACCCTCAAGCTGCTGTCCGGCGAGGGGCTGGACAACGTCGCCCTCCGCGCCAAGCCCGCTCCGGCCGGCGGCGACCCGTTCGGCGCCCATCCGGCCGGCGGCGACCCGTTCGGCACCCCGGCCGGCAGCGGCTCGACGGCTATTCCCCGGTATTGACGACCGCCGTGGCCGGCGCCCCACCGTCGTCCTCGGCCCGGGCGGCCGGGGGCGGATCGGCGGCCGGGGTCGCCGGCTCGAAGGGCCAGACCTGCGGGACGACGAGCATCGTCACCGCGAACACCAGCGCCGTCAGCGGGAGGCCCAGTCGCAGGTAATCGCTCGTTTTATAACCCCCGGGGCCGTAGACCATCAGGTTCGTCTGGAAGCCGACCGGCCCGGCGAACACGCCGCTGGCGGCGGCCATCACCGCGATCACGAACGGCAGCGGGTTCAGGTTCAATCCGTTCGCCACCGCCAACGCGATGCCGAAGGTCAGCACGCCCGCGGCCTTGGCGGTGATGAGGTTCGCCAGCACGGCGGTCAGCAGGAACGTCACCGCGAGTTGGGCGTAGGGGTTGGGCCCCGCCAGGGCGGTGAGGTGGTGGGCGAGGTAGTCGTCGGTGCCGCTGCTCTGCAGGGCGGCGCCCAGGCCCAGACCGGCGGCCATGGTGATGAGCACGCTCCAGTCGACGGCCCGGCGGGCCTCGCTGATCAGCAGGCAGCGGGAAAAAATCATCGCCCCGCAGGCGATCGCCGCCGCCAACGCCGGCGGGACGTCGAAGAACATCGCCGCGACCATCGCCGCCAGAATCACGCGGGCGATCCAGGCTTTATGGAACCGCGGGGGGACGCTGTCCGCCACGCCGGAGACCAGGAAGAAATGCTTGCCGAACCGCCGCAGCTTCACGAAACCCGGCGGGGCTTCCAATAACAGGGTGTCGCCGGGCCGTAGGCGGATGTCGCCGATCTTGCCGACGACCCGCTCTCCGCCGCGGGCCACGGCGATGATGGCGGCGTTGTAATGGCTGCGGAACCGGCTCTCGCGGACGGTGCGATCCAGGAACGGGTAGCCGTCGGAGACGACCGCCTCCACCAGTTGCCGGGCTCCCTGGCCCTCGCTGGGGGTGTCGAGCTTGAAGGTCTGATCGGCCGCCGGGGTGAGGCCGGGCAGGCGGCGGAGGTCCTTCACGCTGTCCACGGCGCCGACGAACACCAGCCGGTCGCCGGCCCGCAGGCGCTCGTTCGGCCCGACCGCGGCGACGACCTGCTCCACGTGCGTCGGCGCCCGCGGCGGCCCCGCGGCGGCGCCGGGCGGGGCGTCGTCGTCCGCCGCGTTGCCGGTCGTATCGGCGGGCACGTCGCGGCCGATCTCCAATAAATACGCCCCCGGCAGGTGGCGTAGGCCGGCGCCCTCGACGGTCTGGCCCACCATCGGGCTATCGGGTTGAAGGGTCATCTCCACGACGTACTCGCGGGTGTCGCGGAGGTTCGCCCCGGCCGGGGTGCGGTCCGGCAGGAGCCACTTCGAAGCGACCGCCAGAAACGCCACCCCCAGCACCGCGCAGGGCAGGCCGACCCAGGTGATGTCGAATAATTCCAAGCCCGGGTGCGTGCCGCCGTCCGCCGTGGGGAGCTTGACCAGCTCCCCGTTCAACACCAGCAGCGTGCTCGTGCCGATGAGCGTGCACATGCCCCCCAGCACCGCGGCGAAGGAGAGCGGCATCAGCACCTTGCTGGGGCTCATGCCGTGGCGCTTCGCCCAGTCGCTGACGACCGGCAGCGCCGCGGCGACCACGGGGGTGTTGTTGAGAAAGGCGCTGACGAACGCCGCCGGCGCCGCCACCCGCAGTACGGCACTCGTCGTGCCGGAGGGCCGCCCCAGGAGTTGGCGGCCGGCGTATTCCACGGCCCCGGTCTGCCGCAGTCCCTCGGCGACCGCGAATAAAATGCCGACCGCCGCCAGGCCCGGGTTCCCCAGGCCGTCCAGCGCCCCGGGCTCCCCGTAGGTGCCGCTGAGCGGCACCACCCCGCAGGCGACCAGCAACACCAACCCGCCGCACAGCACGGCGTCCGGGGCGGCGGTCGTCGCCACCAGCGCGACCACGCAGGCGGCCAGCACGCTGAGGGTGAGGCCGATGTCGAAGTTGAGCGGCACGGCGAATTAGGGCCGCGGGGCCAACACGGCGGCGGCGGCCTCCAGCACGGCGTCGTGCAGCGGGCCGTTGGTGGCGATCACCCCGCGGTTCCGCTCCAGGCCGCGGCCGTGGGTGAAGTCCAGCGGTCGGCCGTCCACGTCCGTCACCCGCCCGCCGGCTTCCTCAATCACCGCCACGCCGGCGGCGTGATCCCAGATGCGTTCCACGTACCCCGGCCGGGTGGGCAGCCGGAGATAGATCTCCGCCCCGCCGCGGGCGACCTCGGCGTATTTGGCCTGCGAATCGAGCCGCAGCGGCTCCGCGGAGACGCCCAACCGCGCGGCGATCTCCGCGGCGGCGCCGTGGGCGGTGTGGCCGGACTCCACCGATTCGCAGACCCGGGCCGCGGCCGGATCGGCCTGGGGGGAGGTGAAAATCGCGGTCGGGGTGGAGTTCGTTCCCAGCGACCGCACCGTCGCCCCGTCGCCCCGCCGGGCGGCGAATAGCGCCCCGGTGTCGCCGGCGTCGTCCCCGCCGTTCCGCGGCAGGTTCGGGCAGGCGAGCACGCCGACGGTCGGCACGCCGTTCTCGATCAGGGCGATCGCCACCGCGTACTGCCCGCCGCGGAGAAACCCCTTCGTGCCGTCGATCGGGTCGACGGTCCAGAACCGCCCGCCGCCCTCGGCGCCGCCGCGGTCGATCCAGCCCAGCACGTCGTCCAGGGTGGCGGCGGGCAGGTCGAACTGACGGCCGGCGAGGTTCACCGCGTCGAGCACCTGCGAGGCGAACTTCGCCTGCTCCCCGCTCCGCAGGGCGGCGGCGTCTTCCTCGCCGACGACCGGGTCGTTCGGGAACGCCTCCGCCAGCGCCCGGCAGACGAGGGCCTGGGCGGCGAAGTCCGCGACGGTGACGGGGCTTTTGTCCGACTTATCCAGCGCGGAAGGATCGGCGGCGGAGCGGACGGCCCGGCAGGCCGCCGCGGCCCACCGACCGGCCTGCACAGCGGCGGCGAGAGCGACGGATTCAGGCATAACGAGCGACACGAACGAAGAACGACGGACACGACCGCGCGGCGGGGCGCGGCAGTCTAGTCGGTCCGCCCGCCGCCCGTCATCTGCGACCGACGGCGACCGGGCCGCGACCGGGGGGGCGAACCGGCGGCGCACAAAAAAAGGAGCCCCGCACGTGGCGGGGCTCCCGGAAAGACATCGACGCGAGTCTGAGCGACGGACGGGCCGTTCGCTCCGGTTCAGCGACGAATGTTGAGGAAGAAGTTCCGCGTGCCGATCGTCAGTCCGCGGCTGGAGCCGAAGCCCCGGTTATAACCGTAGCCCCGGTTGAAGGAGCCGTAACCGCGACCGTAGCCGTAGCGGGAGCCGTAGTACCCGCGGTTGTAGCCGTGGGAGGAGCCGCGGTAGTGCCCGCCGTGATAGCCATAGCTCGGCGCGCCGTGGTAGCCGTGAAAACCGCTGTGACGGTGACCGCGGTCGCCGGCCTCCGCCGCGTTCGGGGCAGCCAGCAAGCCGACGCCCAGCAGTGCGGCGGCGGCAACGAATTTGGGAAGGAGTCGGGACGACATGGGTGTCTCGCAATGAGGGGAAGGCAGCGGGGGCTGCGGTTCGCGCCGCCCCGCTCCTTCGTATCCGCAGGATCGATGCCAGTTTAAACAGGCATCGCAGTAAATTACTGCTGTAGAATGAGTTACTGATGTTTTGCGGCCATGAGGACGCGGGGGCGAGTTGTCGCGGACCCGCGCCTAGCGTCGTCAGAATGACGTCGGTTTGTTCAGCCCCGCGCTCTCGACCAACCGCTCCCAGGCGGTCGTCAGCGTCCGATAGACCGAGCCTACCGTCCCGGCGCCCACCGGCCGGCCGTCGATGCGGACGACGGGCCATAGCGTCGGCGTGGTGGAGGCGACGAGCGCCTCGTCCCCCGCGCACAGGTCCGCCACCGTCAGCGGGCGTTCCTCCCACTGAAAGCCGAGGTCCGTCGCCACTTCACGAGTGACGGCCTGGGTGACCCCCTCCAGCGTGCCGGCCCGCGGCGGGGTGCGAATCGTGCGGCCGCGGACGCTCAGGACGTTGCCGGTGTCGGTTTCCGCGACCGTGCCGTCGAGGTGTAGGAGCAGCGGTCTGGTCCCCGGGTCGATCGCGGCGGCCTGTCGGGCGGCGATCCGCCAGTGCAGCCGGCTGCGGGTCTTGATGTGCGGATCGAGGCAGGCCGCGGGGATCTGCCGCGTCGCCGGCACGACCAGCCGCACCCCGTCCTGATAGTCCGCCGCGAACCGGCCGGCCTCCAGAACCGTCGTCGTTACCCCCGCGACGGAAGGTCCCCCCGGCGATCCGGCGGAGACGAACAGGCCAACGCTCAGTTCATCCCCGGGGCCGCCGGTGCGTTCCAGCAGGGCGAAGTTATGCCGCACGACCGCGGCGATCGCCTCCGCCAGTTCCTCCCGCGGACCGGGTAGGTCGATGAAGGCCGCGGCGGCGCTGCGTTCCAGGCGGTCGAGGTGCCGGTCGACGGCGAACGGGACCCCGCCGAACGTCCTCAGCCGCTCCGTCACCGCCGCCCCGCCCGTCACCAGGCCGTCGTCCAGCGGCAGGGCCGCCTCCGCCGCGGGCAGCAGTCGGCCGCCGAGATAGGCGAGGGGTTCGTCGATCGGCACGGCGGGGGGCATGCGGCCACTTTAGAAGATTGTCCAGCGCCTTGCGTTACCAACCCGAAGCGTCAGCGAGGGCGTCGGGCGCCGCCCGACGAGGCGTCTCTCCGGTGTGCGGAGGCCCTCGCTGACGCTTCGGGCTAGTGTTGGGAACAATCTTTCATCCTTCCCCCATCCGCCCGTCGATATGTCGCCCGTCTCCCCCGAAACGACCCGCCTCGGCTGGATCGGAACCGGCGTGATGGGCGCCGCGATGGCCGAGCGGCTGCTGGACGCCGGGTACGCCCTCACGGTTTATAATCGCACCCCGGCGAAGGCCGAGCCACTGACGGCGAAGGGGGCGACGCTCGCCGAGAATCCCCGGGCCGTGGCGGAGAACAGCGACGTGACGATCACGATCGTCGGCTATCCGCACGACGTGCGGGCCGTCGTCTTAGGGGAGGACGGGGCGCTCGCCGGGGCCGCGGCGGGTTCGATCCTGGTCGATATGACCACCAGCGCCCCCGCGTTGGCCGTGGAGATCGCCGAGGCCGCCGCGGCCAAGGGCGTGCAGAGCCTGGACGCCCCCGTCAGCGGCGGGGACGTGGGGGCGAAGAGCGGGGCGCTGTCCATCATGTGCGGTGGGGACGCGGACGTCTTTCACGCTCTCGCCCCGCTGTTCGACGTGCTGGGGAAGACCGTCGTCTTGCAGGGCGGCTCCGGCGCCGGGCAGCACACGAAAATGGTCAATCAAACCCTGATCGCCTCCAATATGATCGGCGTCTGCGAGGCGCTGGTCTACGCCGACCGGGCCGGGCTGGATTTGGAGACCGTCTTGAAGAGCGTCAGCGGCGGAGCGGCGGGCTCGTGGAGCCTGTCGAACCTGGCTCCGCGGATGTTGAAGGGCGATTTCGCCCCGGGGTTCTATGTCGAGCACTTCCTCAAAGACCTCGGTCTGGCGTTGAGCGAAGCCGATCGCATGCACCTCTGCCTGCCGGGCCTGGCCCTCGCCCGGCAGCTCTACAACGCCGTCGCCGCGGCCGGCGGCGGGCGGGACGGCACCCAGGCGCTGGTGCGGGTCGTCGCCGACCTCAGCGGCCGGCGCTGGGGCGAATAAACACGCTCTTGCACATTGTTGAACAACAGGTTGTTGATCAATGCGCCCCGGCGGGCGACGCCGTTTCCGCGGCGTCCGGGCGGCCGTCGACGACCGGGGCGTCCTGCGCGAGCAGGCTCTGCAGTTCCCGGATCAGGGCGTCGGGGTCGGTGCGTTCGGAGAGATCCGCCAGCGCCGAGTGCAGGCCGTCCTCGTCGGACTCCCGATCGGGCAGCTTGCCCAGCGCCGCGTAGCTCACCGCGTGGACGAACCACTCCTCCTGAGCGTTCTCGTTCCAACCGGGCTTGATCTTCGGGGTCTCCGACCAGGTGCCGTGGGCGTCGCGCCAGATCACCCGAGACCCCCGCGGGTCCCCGTAGTACCGCAGCCCGACGAGGTGGTGCGTTAATTCATGCAGGAGGCGATGGCGGGCGGGGGTGACGCCCAGCCGTTCGGCATGAACGCAATCCTCGGGCACGGGGCCGCAGCCGCTGGTCTTGCCGTCGGGGTAGCGGGTCAGCGCCACGCCCTCGCCCAGATCGAACCGGAGTTCGAACTGCGGCCAGCGATAAACCCGCACGTTCTCCTGGTCCTGGCCGGCGGCGGCCCGGCCGTCGGTCGTCTCGTTCATTCGTTGCTCTCCTCAGTAACGCTCCACGCGGAGGGGGACCCGGAGGACAGGTCGGACAATGAGCCGGCGGTCTCGCCCGGCCTGTCGAGTCGTCCGGTGGCGGCCCGGCACTCTTCGTCGCGAAGACGGTCGTTATCGTCCCCATCCGACCGGCGGCGACAGAGAAAGACTTCCTGTTCCGGGATTTCGGCGGCGATTTCAAATCCGGCGCTCCGCAGCATCGCCCGGCAGGCGGGGGCGTCGGCGAGGAACCAGTTGGTGGGGTCGTCCTCGAAATCGCGTTCGATAAAGGCCAGCGTCGGCCACCCCGGGGCGCGAAGGGCCGCCCGCTCGCCAATCCGCACGTTGCTGGGGTCCTTAACGCCGAGACCTCGCGGGGCCTTGGCGTTCGAATCGTCCTCAGGCAGGGTGAGGGTCTGAAAGACCATCAGCCCGCCCGGGGCGGTCCGATCCGCCAGCAGATCCAAGGCGAGCAGCGGATAACGCAGGTGATAGAGCACCCCCATAAACCAGACGACGTCGAACCGCTCCGGCTCGTCGGGCGTCGGTCGGGCGAGGTCGTAGACGCTGCCCTGACGGAACCGCGGCGGGTTCGCCGGGAGGGCGCCCGCCTCGGCGAGCCGCCCCGCCGCCCAGCGGGCCTGCTCCAGATAGCGCGGGTCGTGGTCGATCGCCGTCACCGCCGCCCCGCGGCGGGCCAGTTCGATCGCATAAAATCCCGCGTTGCAGCCCACGTCCAGCGCGTGCGCCCCGGAGAGGTCCGCGGGCAGATGCGGTTCGATCGCCTCCCATTTGAAGCGGGGAAAGTCGCCCAGCGGGTGGTCCGGGGCGGTGTGCAGCACGCCGCCGGCCCCGTCGGGCAGCGACAGGTTATGAAACCACGGCCCGGGCGGGGCGTCCGGCGGGAGGTGGGCGGCGGCGGATTGAAGAGTCACGCGGCGGCCCGGTCTTGAAGATGTTGAATGAGTTGGTCGGCCCGACCGTCGGCCGTGTGTTCGGCGAGGACCCGGCGGCGGGCGGCGGCGCCGATCGCGGCGCGGTCCGCCTCGGACGTCTCGGTCAGCCAGCGACGGACGTCCGCGGGAGAATCGGCAATGAAAATCTCTTTTCCCTCCTCGAGCAACTCCCCTAATCCGGCCCAGCGGTCGGAGATCACGGGCGTGCCGCACGCCGCCGCCTCGAACAGCCGCACGCTGGGGGCGTAGCCGGCGGCGATCATGTCCGCCCGGGTCACGTTCAGCGTGAACCGCTGCCGATTATAAAACCGGGCGTGCTCCGCGGGGGGAAGGTGATCGGTTCGCTCCACGTTCGCCGGCCAGTCAATCTCGGCCGGATACTGCGGCCCGGCGACGGCGAAGCGGCGCTCCGGCAGGGCCCGGGCCGGTTCGATCAAAAAGCGGTTGACCGTCGGCTGGCGGTCGGCGCTCCAGGTGCCCAGATAACCGAGGTCCAGGTCCCGCTCGATCGCGTCGTCCGGCTGATAAAGGTCCGGGTCGACGCTGCAATACAGCGGCCGGGCGGCGGGGGAGCCGAACTCCTGTTCCAACCGCCGCAGCGTCGGCCCGCCGGTAAAGCTGAGGTACAGGTCGTACCGGGGGATCAAGTCCGGGGCGAGATATTCAAAGTCCCCCGCGGCGAGCTTGGCGAGGGTGACGGGGGTGTCGATGTCGTAGAACGCGGAAACGCCCCCGGCGGTCGCCGTCGCCCATTCGCCGATCGCCACGCCGTCCGGCACGTAGCTGCCGACGATCACCGCGTCCGCGGTTCGCACAGCCTCAGCGAAGCGTTCACGGGCCTCCCCGACCGAGTGATAGAGCGCCAGTTCGCAGAACGGCGGCGCCGGCAGGTCGCGGTGCCCGGCGTACCAGGGCACGTCCCGTTCGCAGAACAGCACGGAATGACCCTCGACGTGCAATGCTTTGAGCAGCGCCCGGTAGGTCGTCGCGTGGCCGTTGCCCCAACTGGAGGTGACGGACAGTCCGAAGATGACAATTCGCATCGGCTTATCCCCTCACCAGTTCGCCGGTGAGTAATTCTTCCACCCGCACGGCCCGGCGGTCGTAGGTGTGCTCCGCGAGGACCCGTTTGAGCGCCCGCTCGCCGATTTTCCTCGACGACTCCGGCGTCAGGGCTTGGAGATGCTCCGCCACGTCCCGCCCGTCCTCCGCGACCAATACCTCCCGCCGCGGTTCGAGGAACCAGTCGATGCCCTCCCAGTCGTCCGTGATGAGGCAGGCGGAAGCGCCCGCCGCTTCGAACACCCGCGTCGCGGGGCTGTAGCCGACCGCGGCCATGCTCTCCCGGGAGACGTTCAACACGGCCAGCGGGGTGCGGTTCAGGGCGTTGTGATCGACCGTGGAAACGTGCCCCAGCGGGCGGACGTTGGGCGGCAGATCGACGTTCTCCCCCCACCCGCTGCCGCCCAACAAAAACGTGCGATCCGACAGGGCGCGGGCGGCGCTCAGGAAGAACTCGCCGACGCGGGCCTCCCGGTCCGGCAGGCGATTGCCGAGGAAGGCGAGGTCCGCGGCGAAGCGGTCGTCCGGCGGGACGGGGTGATGGGTGGAGGGGTCGAGGGCGTTATAGATCGGCTCGCACCGGCGGGCGCCGAGGGCGGTATAGGCTTTCACCACCGGCGGGCCGCCGCCGTAGGTGAAGACGGCGTCGTATTGCGGGACAAGGCGCCGGAACGGGTCGTTGGCGTCTGCGTGCATGCGGGCCAGGGTGGCAGGGGCGTCCACGTCCCAGAAGATCCGCAGCGTCTCCGGCCCGCCGAGCGTCGGCACGGCGGCTTCTAATAACTCGTCGAACACCCCCACGCCGCTGGCTTTGACGATCACGTCCGCGGAGGCCGCCGCGTCCAGGCCGCGTCGCACGCCGTCGTTTCCTTCTCCCTCATAGACTACCACCGTCGCCCAGGACGGGTCTGGCATATCCCGGTGGGCCTGCCGACCGAAGGCGTCGGGCTCGTAAAACGTCACCCGGTGCCCGCGGTCGTGCAGGGCCTTGACGATCCCGCGATAATAGGTCGCGGCGCCGTTCCAATAGGCGCTGACCAGCGAGGAGCCGAAAAAGGCGATGTTCAATCCCGCCGCCATCACAGCCCCCCGCAATCAAGTTCGTTCAGGATCGCCAATAACTCCTCCGCCCGGTGGTCGCAGGTGTGACGGGCGAGAATAGTCTCCCGACCGTGCTCCGCGAGGTTCGCGGCGAGGCGGTCGTCGTCCATAACCCGGCGAATCTGCTGGGTCATCTCCGCCCCGTCGGCGGCGGTGAGGTAGTCCCGGCCGGGGGCGAACAGGTCTTCGGCGTCCTGCCAGGGGCTGCAAATCAGGGGCAAATCGCAGGCGAGGGCCTCGAACGGCCGGATCGTCGGCACGCCGGGCAGCGTTTTGACGTACGGACCGCGGGGGACGTGCACGGTCAGCCGGGCCTCGCTGAAGGCCTGCGGCACCCGGTGATTGGGCAGCCAGCCGGCGTACTCGCACCCCGCCGCCCGCAACGCCTCCTTCGCCGATTCCGGGTAGCGCACGCCGTGGACGCGGGCGTTCAGGTTCAGCGCTCTCACCGGGCCCAACAAAAACTGGCCCAGTTCGGCGGTGCGTTCGCCGTCGCCCCAGTTGCCGACCCAGACGAGATCTCGCTCCTTCTCGACCGGGGCCGGGGCGGGGGTGAAGAGGGTGACGTCGGCCGCTTCGTGCCAGACCCAGGCCCGGTCGTGCCAGCGGCGACGCCGATAAATCTCCGCGATCACCCGGCCGAAGGCGAGCACCCCGTCGTAGCCGGCGAGATCGTAGCGGCTCATATCTTTCGGCGCGCTGGCGGCCCGGTGGTGGGTGTCGTGAAAGAGCAGTTTGAAACTGCTGCGGCCCTCCCCCCGGGCGACGCGCCGCCGGCCCAGCCGGGCGACGAGCGCCGGGTCGTTCCATTCGTGCACCAGCACGGCGTCCGCCCGGTCCAGCACGGCGTCGAGCGGCTCCCCGGCGAAGCGTTCGTAATTTGGATCGTAGAACTTCGCCGACAGGTCCGGGAACTGCGCGGCGAACTCCCGCGTGGGGGGCAGGCCGTGGTCGCTCAGCAGGTTTTGCAGGCTCCAGCCGTTGGACGGCTCAAACGACTCCACGCTATGCCCGCGGGCCTGCAACGCCCGGATCACGCCCCGCAAAAAGTGGGCGTTGCCGTGGTTCCAGTCCGAAACGAGCGAGTGGGTGAAATAAACGAGGTGCATCTAAAACGCCCCCCCGGATGCGGCCGCCGCAAGCTCCGGCGTTTGAGGCGCGTCGCCGCACAATTCCTGATACGTCGCCAGATACCCGTCGATCATCGCGGCGCGGGTGTAGCGCTGCGCCCGCTCGCCGGCGGCGAGCATGCGGTCGGCCAGTTCCTCGCCGTACCTCAGCGCATTGTGAACTCCGTAAAACAGGGCCTCCCGGTCGTCCGGCGGGACGTAGATCGCCGCGTCGCCCCAGACCTCCCGCAGGCTCGGCAGGTCGCCCAGCACGAGGGCGCAGCCGTGGTTCGCCGCCTCCAGCGGGGTGAGGCCGAACGGTTCGTACTTCGCCGGCAGGCAATAGACGAGCGCGCCCCGATACGCCGCCGCCATCTGGTCGGCGTTCAACCGGCCGAGGAACTCCACGCCCGACGGCGGGGCGCCGGACGACGCGGCGCCGTCCGGCGAGGGCAGTCCGGCCATTTTGACGGGGCAATCCAGCCGCGGGGCGACCTCCGCCAGCGCCGCGAGGTTCTTCGCCTCGTCCCAGTACCGCCCCGCGGCGAAGACGTAGGGCGAGCGGTGGGGCGTCAGCCCCCCGTGTTCAGCCCGTTCGTCGCGCGCAGCACGGAGGGCTGACGCCCCCTCGCTCGCCGGATCGCCCAGCCCGTTATGAATCGCCCGTGGGGCGGGGAGGGGGCCGAAGCGGGTCTCTAATTGTTCCAGCATCCAAGCCGTCGGCGCGGCGACGGCGTCCGCCCCCCGCAGGCCGGCGGCGACGGCCCGGCGGTAGGCGTTCCATTCGTCCCCCGCTTCGCAGCCCCGCACCGCGGCGTGCCAACTGCACACGTCGCTGTGACCGACGACGAGCTTCGGCGCTCCGCCGAAGTCTTGGGCGCCGTGCGTGAATTCATTGAGGTGCACCACGTCCGGCCGCAGTTCCTCGCAGAGCCGTTCGAGCTGATCTCCGAAGGCCCGCACGTCGGCGGCGGGGTCCGGCATCCATTCCAGTTTGAAGGCCGTGGCGTGCAGGGCCACGCCCGGCAACCGCTCCACGGCGGCCCGCTGGTCCTCCGTCGGCAGGCCGCCGCTGGTCGCCAGCGTGACCCGATGGCCGCGCTCGCCCAGCCCGCGGCAGAGTTCGAGCGCCTGCGTCCACACGCCCCCGCAGGTGTCGGCGGTCATCAGGATGTGCAGAGGGGCCGGCATCACTCCGCCCCCCGCATGTCCAGCCAGCCCTTGAGGAAGCCGTCGGGGCGGCCGCCGAGGGCGGCGAAGGCGTCGGCGACGCCCACGTCGGTGAAGGCAAATCGATGGGTCAGCAGCGGCGCCGGGTCGAGGGTTCCGTCCGCCACCAGTTCCGCGGCCCGCTGCATGCCGCGGGTATAGACCTGCGGGTCGCGTTCGTGGGCGTTGATCACGTCGATCCCCCGCCAGTTCCAGCTTTGCAGGTTCACGCTGCGGAGGCCGTCCTGGTGATAGCCGGCGATCACCAGCCGGCCGCGGACCTTCACCAACTCCGCCGCGACGTCGAGCGGTTGCTGGAGTCCGGTGCATTCGATCACGACGTCGGCGCCCTCGTCTCCGACGGACTCCCGCACCGCGGCGATTGTCTCCCAGTTGTCTCCCAGCGTCACGCGCTGCTTCGCCCCCTGACTCTCCGCGACTCCCAGCGAGAAGTCCCGGCGACTCACGGCGGTCACGTTCGCCCCGGCGTTGGTCACCAGCCGAACGAGGATCGCGCCCAGAAAGCCGACGCCTACCACCACGACGTTCATTCCCGGTTCGATCCCCGACCGGGCGAAGACGTTCACCGCACAGGCCAGCGGCTCGGCGGGGAAGGGCCCCGTCGCGGGGGAGCCGTCGGCGGCGGCGGCCGGCAGGCGGGCGAGGTTGGCGGCGGGGCAGACGTCGAACTCCGCGTAGGCGGCGTCGCTCATCAGGCCCACGCGGTCGCCTTCGCTCCAGCCCGTCACCCCGGAGCCGAGGGCGTCGATCACGCCCCAACCCTCGTGGCCGGGGGAGCCGGGCGGGCGGGGGTACTCGAACCAGTCGCGGCCTTCGAAGACCGGCAGGTTGGAATGGCACACGCCACAGCCGTCCAGCCGCACGCGCACGCCGTTCGGCGGCGGGTCGGGCAGGGGGACGTCGGTGAGTTCGACGCGGCCGGGGGCGGAGAGCACGGCGGCTTTCACGTCGCGGCCAGTGCGGCTTGAGGTTCCCGAACGCCGGCCACGCCGGCGGCGCCGGCGCTGGGGACGGCGGATTGCGGCTCGACATGCTCGGCGAGCCAGCCGACCAGATCGGCCAGCCCGTCCCGCCAACTCATCCGCGGGCTCCACCCGAGGGCGCTCCGCAGGCGGGCGGTGTCGGAGACGTACCACCGCTGATCGCCGGTCCGCCAGGGGCCGTCCGTCACCTCGACGGGGGCGCCGACCGTCTCGCCGAGCGCCGCGACGACCTGTCGGAGGCTGACCGCGTTCGCCGGGCCGCCGCCGACGTTGAAGGCCCGGCCGGCGGTGCGGCGGGGGTCGTCGAGGGCGGCCCGCATCGCCCGGACGAGGTCGGATACGTGCAGCACGTCGCGCACCTGGCGGCCGTCGCCGTAGAACGTCACCCCTTCGCCCCGCAACGCGGCCCGGGCGAAGTGGGCCACCCAGCCCTGATCCTCCGTCCCGAACTGGTGCGGGCCGTAGATGCAGCTCATGCGGAACACCGTCGCCGGCAGGCGATAGGTGCGGGCGTAATCGAGCACGTACTGGTCCGCGCAGCCCTTGCTGCATCCGTAGGGGCTGTGAAAGTCCAGCGGGCGGGACTCGTTCACGCCGTCGGCGGCGAGGCGGCGGTCGGCGGGGCGGTAGCGATCGGCCTCGCCGTCGCCGTTCCGCGACGGCTCGCCCCCCAGCAGCGTTTCGATCCCGCCGAGGTCCCCGTAAACCTTATTCGTACTGGTGAACAGCAGGGGGATGTCGCGGCCGCAGTTCTGTTCCGCCCGGACCGCCTCGAGCACGTTGAGCGTGCCGCGGGCGTTAATGTCAAAGTCGTTCAGGGGGGCCGTCAGGCTGGTGGTGACCGCCACCTGCGCCGCGAAGTGATAAACCCGGGAACAGCCGCGGACCGCCTCGTTCACGGCGGCGGCGTCGCGGACGTCGGCCCGGCGGAACTCCACGGCGGGGAAGCGGCTCTGGAGCCAGCGGAGGTTCTTTTCCACGCCCGGCCGGCTCAGGTCGTCCAGCACGCGGACGGCGACGCCGTCGGCGAGGAACGACGCGGCGACGTTGCACCCCACGAAGCCGGCGCCCCCGGTAATCAGGACCGGCCGGGAGGCGGCCCCTGGGCCAGCCCCCCGCGAGAATCTCGGGGCCGTAATGCTGCGGTCGGACACGAACTCGATCGGGGGGTGCGGGGAATGGGAGTGAGTGGACGCGGCGGCGGCCGCGGGACGAACGGCAATAACGAACGACCAGGGGGACGGGGAACGAACAGGAGTTAAACGACCAGTCCGCGGGCCTCCAATTGGCCGCGGGCGTGGTCGACGCGGTCCTCGGCGGTCTGGTCTTTCAACCAGCCGGCGAGTTCGGCGAGACCGTCGGCGAACTCCGTCCGCGGCTCGTAGCCCAGCGTGCGGCGGGCGGCGGAGATGTCCGCGAAGCAGTGCCGGATATCGCCCACGCGGTAGCGGTGCGAGACCTCCGGGGCGAGGTCCGTGCGGCCTAATGTCTCCGCCAGCGCCGCGGCGATCTCGTTGACGGTCACGCTCCGCCCGCTGCCGACGTTTAAAACGGACCCGGGGCGCTGCGGGGCCTGCTCCGAGGCGAGGTGACAGGCGGCGGCGACGTCGTGTACGCTGACGAAGTCCCGCCGCTGTTCGCCGTCTTCAAAGATCACCGGCGGACGACCGCTCAGCAGCCGGGAGGCGAAGATCGCCAGCACCCCGGTATAGGGATTGGACAGCGCCTGCCGCGGGCCGTAGACATTGAAGAACCGCAGGGCGATCGTGGGGATGTCGTAGGCGGCGCCGAGAATAATTCCCAGTCGCTCCTGGTCGTATTTGGAGAGGGCGTAGACGCTGGTGGCCTCCGGCGGTTCGGCCTCGGTCGTGGGGACCGGCGTCAGCGGGGCGCCGTCCGGGCCGAGGACCTCCCACTGATGCCGTTTGAGTTGCTCGACCGGCCGGGGCGAGGCGTGAACCGCGGCGCCGTCGCGGTCGACGAAACTCCCCTCGCCGTAAACGCTCATGCTGCTGGCGACCACCAGCGACTCGACCGGCCGTTCAATCAGGGCCTCCATTAAAACGGCCGTGCCGAGATTGTTCACCGCGGTGTAGCGGGCGACCTCATACATGCTCTGGCCGACGCCCACCGCGGCGGCGAGGTGCACCACGCGGTCGCAGCCCTTTAAAGCCGTCTTGACCGCCTCGGCGTCCCGCACGTCGCCGACGTGCAGGTCGACCCGATCGTCGAGGTACGCCGGACGACGCTGCGCCGCCGCCGCCGCCTCGCCGTGGACCTGGGGGTCCAAATTATCCAGAACCCGCACGGCCTGCCCGTCCGCGAGCAGCCGGTCGGCGAGGTGCGAACCGATAAAGCCGGCTCCGCCGGTGATCAGCGTATGAATTGGCAAACCGGGCAAACTCCGCTGCGGTGGCGCTCGGTGGAGGTGGGGCAGGCGAGGGAACGACTATCCCCATCTCCCCAAAACCGCGGCGCCAGACCGAGCCGCATTCCGGCGTGGGGCCCGCCCGGCGGGGAATGCCCCAGGATTATTGAATTAAGACAGGTGAATTCCGCCCCGCGCGTTCCGCCGGCTCTACCAGGCGCGATACGGCAGTCGGCCGGCGGTGGCGGCGCCGGGGGGGACTTCGACGAATCCGTCCGAGCGGGCCAGCGCGACGGTGTCGGAGGCCCCGCGGCCGTCGACCGCCGTCGCCACGGGGAGACCCCCCGCCGTCTCGGCGTTCTCATCGCCCCGGACGTCCAGCCGGACCGGGCGGAACCGCCACAGCGGCAGGGGCCCGTCGGCGCGCCCGTCGGCGGGATCGTCCGGGGGCAGCGCCTCCACCAGGGCGGTCGGCTCCGGCCCCGGGAACCCGGCGACGTGGCGGAGCAGCTCGATCCCGATCCGCCGAGCCACGCACAGCGCCGCGACCGGATTGCCCGGCAGCCCGAGCGCCAACCGCCCGGCCCCCGTTCCTGACTCGACGACCGCGGCGAAGACGGGTTTGCCGGGGCGAATCGGCAGGCCGTGGAACAGCGGGCGCCCGCCGATCGCCCGGACGGCGTCGGGCACGAGGTCGTAATCGCCGACGGAGACCCCGCCGGTCGTCACCACGGCGTCGTGCCGGTCGAGCAGCACGGCGAGGGTCTGGGCCAGCAGCGTCGGATCGTCGCCGACGTAGGCCGGCGGGGAGACCCGCAGATACGGCCGCCGAGCCAGCAGGGCGGCGACGGCGGGGCCGTTGGCGTCGCGGACCTCCCACGGGGCAAGTTCCCGCGAGCCCATTTCCATGGGGACCGGCAGGCGGGCGTCGGCGTTCCGCAGGGGGACCGCGGCCGGGAAGGGCGCCGCACGCACCTCCTCGCCGGTCACCAGCACCGCGACCCGCACCCGCCGGCGGACCGTCAGCGTGGACAGCCCGCAGGCCGCCGCCGCCGCGACGACCGCGGCGTTCACCAGCGTGCCGGGCTCGGCGATCGGATCGCCGGCCCGGCCGTTCTCCCCGCGGCGTCGCACGTTCGCCCCGGCGGGCACGGCCGTCGCCAGCCCGGCGGGCACGACGATGCGCTCCGTCCCCGCCCGGCCGCGGCCCTCGCGTCGCACCTGTTCCTGACGGATCACCCGATCGCAGCCCGCCGGGACGGGGGCTCCGGTAAAGATCCGCACCGCCGACCCGGCGACGTGCTCCGGCGGGGGGCTCCCCGCCGCCGCCGCCCCCAGGACCGACAGCGAGCCGGTCCCGCTCGGCAGATCCGGGGCGCCCACCGCGTAGCCGTCCATCGCCGACAGGTCGCAGGCCGGGCTGTCGCGGTCCAGCGTCGGGGCGAGGGCCAGCAGGCGACCGACGGCCTCGGCGAGGGGAACCTCTTTCGTTCCCACCGTCCCCAACGCGGCCCGGCAGGCGTCAATCGCGGCGGCGGGGCTGTCGAAGGCGAACGTGGACATGCCGGCGAACGGGAGCGAAAGGCTACGGTGGGGGACGAGGTGGCCCCGGGCGTCGTCGGCGCGAGGCGGCCCGCCCCCCGGAGCGCGAACCGAACCGCCCATGACCGACTCCGCCGATTCGCCCGCCGCCGTGGAGCCTGCATCTTTCGGACCGACCGCGCGCCCGACGTTCCCACCAGCCCCGTCGGCGGACCCGGCGGGGGCGTGGGCGGACCCGCGGCGGATGCTCAACCGCCGGTTCGTCGCCGCGATGACCGCCGCGGCAGCGCTGGCCGTGGCGAACCAGACGCTCGTGCAACCCGCCCTGCTGGACCTGACGACCGACGCCCCGGTGATCAACGTGGCGGGCCGGCAGCGGATGCTCAGCCAGCGGTTGGCGAAGGCGGCGCTGGCCGAGGGCGCCGCCGACTCCCCCGCCGACCGGGCCGCCCGCCGCGGGGAGCTGCGGGACACGCTGGCCCTGTGGACCCGCTCGCATCGCGGGCTGCAACACGGCGACGCCGTCTTGGAACTGCCGGGCGAAAACGCCCCCGCGGTGACGGCGGCGTTCGACGACTTGGAACCGCACTTCGCCGCCGCCCGCCAAGCCGCCGCCGACCTGATCGCCGGCCGCGGCGACCCGGCGGACCGTCGCCGGGCACTCCTCGCCGCCGAACGCGAATACCTGCCGCGGATGGACCGCATCGTCCATTTCTACGAGGAGGAATCGCAGGCCCGGGTGGCGGCCCTCCGCCGGACCGGCTGGGGGCTGACGGGGTTGGTGCTGGTCGCGTTGGCGGCGGTGGGGCTGTTCGTGCTGCGGCCCGCCGGCCGCACGATCGCCGACCAGATCGACGCCCTGAGGGAGGCCCGCGATCGGCTGGAGGACCGCGTCGCCGACCGCACCCGGGAGCTGAAGCGCGCCAACGCAGCCCTGCACCGGGAACATGAAGATCGCCTGCGGGCCGAGGAAAAACAGCGGGACCTGCTCCGCGAGTACGCCCGCGTCGGCCGGGCGCAGTCCGTGGGGCAGACGGCCTCCGGGCTGGCCCACGAGTTGAACCAACCGCTCGGCGCCGTGGCGAACTACGTGGAAGGCTGCTTGGTCCGACTGGAACGCGGGCGGCTGGAACGGGGGGAGAGGACGCCGGACGGGTTGGCGGAGGCGTTGCTCAAAGCGCGGGACGCGGCGCTGCGGGCGGGGGCGATCGTGGCCCGCATCCGCCGCCTCGCCGCCCGCGGCCCGGCGGAGTTCGTCCCGCTGGACCCGGCGGCCCTGGTGCGGGAGGTTGCGGAGTTCATGGAGGAGGACGCCCGCCGCCGCGGCGTGCGGCTGGACCTCCGCCTCGATCCCGCCGCAGGAACGGCACGCGATTTGATGGCCGTCACCGGCGACCGCGTCCAACTTCAACAGGTTTTGACCAACTTCCTCACGAACGCGTTCGACGCCATCGCCGCCGCCGCGCCCGCTCAACCGCGGGTCACGCTGGGTTTGTGCGCCCCTGACGGGGGGCGGGTGGAACTTTTTGTGGAGGACAACGGCGACGGGTTGTCGCCCAAGGCGGCCGACCGGGCCTTTGACGCCTTTTACAGCGGTCGTGCCCACGGAACGGGCATTGGCCTAGCCGTCGCCCGCTCGATTGCGGAGGCTCACGGCGGCACGCTCTCCGTCCGTTCGGAGCGCGGCGCCGGCGCCCGGTTCGCCCTGTCCCTGCCTGTTTCTCCCTCCGCCGATTCGCCGCCGTGACGAATCCTGGTGATGCGCCCCGCAGCGATGCGGCCCTCGACGACCCGCCCCCCGGCCCCCCGGCGCTGGGCGACTTGGCGTCGGCGCCGACGGTTCACATCGTGGACGACGACGAGGAGATGCGCGATTCGCTGCGCTGGCTGATCGAAAGCGTGGGCATGCGGGCCGTCTGCTACGGCTCCGGGGCGGAGTTCCTCCAGCGCCAGCGCGAGGGCCGGGGCGCGGCGGGGGACGGGCCGGGGTGCCTGGTCTCCGACGTGCGGATGCCGCGGATGAGCGGCCTGGACATGTACGAGGCCTTCAAGGCGGACGGCGGCGACCTGCCGGTCATCTTTATCACCGCTCATGCGGACGTGCCGATGGCCGTGCGGGCGTTGCAGAGCGGGGCGGCGGAGTTCCTGGAGAAGCCCTTCAACCGGCACGCCCTGTTGGAGCGGGTGCAGCGGGCGGTCCGCCGCGACGCCCGCCGCCGCGATCAGGAGCGGGCACTGACGACGCTGGACCGCCGCTTCGCCGCCCTCTCGGACCGCGAACGCCTCGTGCTGGAGGGCCTGAAGCGCGGGCTGCCGAACCGGGAGATCGCCGAGCAGGCCCAGGTCACCGTGCGGGCGGTGGAGATGCGGCGGAGCGGCCTGATGAAGAAGCTCGGCGCCCCCACGCTGGCCGACCTGCTGCGCCTGGCCTGGTGCGTCGAAACCCGCACCCCCCCCGACGCCGGGCCGGAGCCCAGCCCCTGCTGAGCGACGGCGGCGGAGCGTCCCCATCCCGAGACCTTCGCTGGAACCGCGACCGTCAGGGAGCCGGCTCCCTGACGGTCGCGGTTCTAAGTTGGGCGTCCATTGGCGACCCAGTCGCCGTAGGTCTGGCCCGTGTCAGTTCGCTTCCATGCCCTCGGGCCACTCTCGCTATATCCACGAATGATTGCGGCCGACTCAGTCGGGTTGCCTTTAAAGAAGACATCCCGCGCAAATCCAAATCCCCCGTCTTCCGCCGCTCTCTCCGCGAGGTCGCCGTTCGTGATGAGTTGTGACCGGCGCAAATGATATCCTTTTGTCAATGAGGCGGTCGACGTCGCAGAGGCCGCCGATCCTGCGAGGACCGTTAGCCCTCCGTCCGTCGCGACCGCCCGCGCGGTGCGCCCGCGGAACACCATCTTGAATGGTGCGCCTGCTGGTCGTTTCGGCTTGGCATTTATCGCTGGCGGTAGAGCCGTAGCCGCGGAGGCTGGAGCCGACAGACGACACGGCGTGGCGAGGAGCCTGAGGCCAAGCGTCGGCAGGATCAGGTCGAGGTCGAAGGTGACCGACGGCAGGATGTTCAAGTCATGTGCACGCAGACCGAGCTCCTCGGGACGCGGGCGCTGTTCGTTTTTTAGATCGACGAGGTTGTGCTTCTCGGCCTCGACTGCCCGTTGAATGAGGTGTCTCTCCAGCCACTCCGCCTGGTCTCGGGAGAATCTGTCCCGGGGGAGGTAGATGTGAAACGTTTCTTCCCAGAAGTCGCGTCGTCCATCTCGGGCATGTTCGCCCCGCCGTTTGCTGCCGCGTCGGGAATGGCCGATGTAGACCGGAGCCGGCATCTCGCCGCTCAGCGGTCCGGTCAGGACGTAAACGTACAGGTCTCCGAACCCCTCGCCGCGGGTCAGTTTATCCATCTGCCCCCGCGGCGCCCGGGCGACCTTCACGAACCCGTCATTGAACTCTGCCCAAGCGGGGCCGTTCGGTGTCGGATCCTTGAAGACTGTCCGCAGCAGTCGTTCAACCATCCCCCAGCACCTCCGCCCGGGCGGCCTTCAGGACGGCGAGGGCCTTGGCCACGTCGGCCTTTTGGCGGTCGCGGTCTTCGGGGATCTCGCGTTCGATCGTCAGCGGGCCGCGGTAGCCGATTTCGTGCAGCGTGCGCAGGTAGTCCGTCATGCCGACCTCGCCCTCGCCCAGCGCGACCTCCTGGCCCCACTCCTTGCCGCGGACGGCCGCGGGCGCCTGGCGGGCGTCTTTGCAGTGCACGCTTTTGACGAAGTCGCCCACCTTCCGCAGCGCCGGCAGCGGGTCGTCGGTGCCGTAGAGCAGCAGGTTCGCCGGGTCGAAGTTCACGCCGAGGTTCTCCCGGTGCACGTCGCCCAGGAAGTCCAGCAGGTGCGAGGCGGTCTCCTGACCGGTCTCCAGGTTGATCGTCTGGCCGTTCTCCGCGGCGTGATCGCAGCAGCGGGCGACGACCTTCACGAGGTCCTTGTAGTCCTCGCCGGTGCGGTCCTCGGGGACGAAGCCGACGTGCAGGCCGACCGCGGGGCTGCGGAGTTCCTCGGCAAAGTCGGAGATGGCGCACAGTTCGGCGGCCCGGGCCTCGCGGAGGTCGCGGGGGACGAGGCCGACGGTCCGGGCGGTCTCCGGGATGCTGGCGTAGCTCTCGCCGTCGAAGCCGGCGAACACGCAGGTCAGCACGATGTCCGCGTCGGCCAGATCGGCGAGGAACTTCGCCGCGTGGGCGGGGGTGCGGCTCTGCGGGGCGGGGGCGTGCAGCTGCACGGTGGGGATCGACAGCTCCTTCGCCACGTCGAGCCGCACGCCGAGGCCGGCGTCCAGAGAGGTGAACACGCCGAGGGGGAAGACGTCTCGCATGGGTTTTCCCGAAGGATGGACGGGTCGCGGGGGGCACGGACGCCGCCCACCCTACCGCCGGGGCGGTTCCCGGTGCATCATCCCGGCTCGATCCGTCGCCGTTCGTCGCCTGTGACGCCCTGCCGCGACGCGCGTGTCGCCGGTCGGCGACGGCCCCCGGGAACCCGCAGGAGCGATCCGTCCGCATGAGCGAATCCACGCCGCCAATCGACCGCCCCGGATTCTTCGGCCGGTGGGGCGTGTGGCTGGGGTTGCTCGCGGCCGCGATCGTGCTGGCGCTCGACGCCCCGGCGGGGATGACGCCGGGCGCCCAGAAAACCCTCGCCGTCACGGTCCTCACCGGCGTGCTGTGGTTCACCGGGGCCGTCCCGCTGGGGGCGGCGAGCCTCGTGCCGCTGGTCGCCTTCCCGCTGTGCGGCGTACTGGAGGTGGGGCCGGCGTCCGAGGCCTATATCAATAAATACGTCTTCCTGTACCTCGGCGGGTTCCTGCTGGCGCTGGGGCTGGAACGCTGGAACGTGCACGAGCGGCTCGCCCTGCACACGCTGCGGTTCACCGGGACTTCGCCCCGCCGGGTCGTCGCCGGGTTCATGCTGGCGGCGGCGGGGCTGAGCATGTGGATCAGCAACACCGCCGCGACGATCATGCTGCTCCCGGTCGCCGTGGCGATGCTGGACGCACTAGGAAAGAAGACCGGCGGAACCGACGATCGGCTGACGGCCGAGGGGGGAACCGGCGAGGCGGCCGCCGAGGACGCCGCCCGTCACACCGCCCGGCAGCACAAGCTGACCGTGGCCCTGTTGCTCGGGCTGGCGTGGGCGGCGAGCCTTGGCGGGATCGCCACGCCGATCGGCACGCCCACGAACGTGGCGTTTCTGGGCGTCTGGGAGAAAGCGTTCCCGGGCGAGAGCTTGGACCGGTTCAGCTTCGACCGCTGGATGCTGGCGTTCGCCCCGGTCTCCGCCGTGATGCTGGTCCTGGCGTGGGGCCTGTTAACTTGGAACCTGCGGCCGGCGCCGGGGGCGGCGGCGGTGGGCCGCTCGTTCTTCGCCGGGCGTCTCAATGCTCTCGGCCGGCTCAGCACGCCGGAGAAACGGATGCTGGCCGTGTTCGGCCTCGCCGCGGCGCTGTGGGTGATCCCCGGGCCGCTGTTCGCGTCCCTCAAGGCGACGGAGACCGGCACGGAGTGGATTGAAGCGATCGACGCCCGCGGGCTCACGCCGATCGTGCAGCCGGACGACAGCACCGTGGCGGTCGTCTGCGCCCTGCTGGCCTTCGCCCTGCCGGCCGGCGACGGGCGGGGTTCCCGCCTAATTAATTGGCACACCGCCGAACGCCTGCCGTGGGATATTTTGTTGCTGTTCGGCGCCGGCTTCGCGCTCGCCCTGGCGTTTAAAGAGACGGGTCTGTCGCTGTGGGTCGGCGAGCGGTTGGGCGACGCCGTCCGCGGGCAGCCGGAATGGGTGTTGGTGGGGGCGGTCTGTCTGGTGATGACCTTCCTGACCGAATGCACCAGTAACGTGGCGACCTGCTCCATCGTCCTGCCGGTGCTGGCCGGCGTGGCGGTGGAGATCGGCGTCGAACCGAGCCTGATCATGCTGCCGGCCGCGGCCTCGGCGAGCTTCGCCTTTATGCTGCCGGTGGCGACCCCGCCGAACGCGATCGTGTTCGGCAGCGGCCGATTAACGATGGGCGAGATGGCGCGCAAAGGGTTCGTCTTGAACCTCGTCGGCGCCGTCGCGATCACGGTCCTGACGCTGTTCTGGGTCCGGCGGATTCTATGAAAATAACCCGAAGCGTCAGCGAGGGCATGCGGCGACGGCGTGCGGCGTGCTCAAACGGCCGGCCGCCTCCGCTGCGCGGAGGCCCCTCGCTGACGCTTCGGGTTGGTGATGGAGGATTACTTCCCGATGCAGAACCGGCCGAAGATGCGGCCCAATAAGTCGTCATGATAGACGACGCCCAGCACTTCGCCGAGGGCGTCGATCGCCGTTCGTAATTCGGCGGCGACGAGTTCGTCCCCCAACTCGACCACGTCCCCGGCCCGCTCCAGCGCCGTGGCGGCCTCCCGCAGCGCGGCCCCGCCGCGGGCGGCCGTGGCTCCGGTCAGGTGGCGACGCGGCTCGGCCCGCTCCAGCGCCGCGGCGAGGGCCATACGTAACTCGGCCAGCCCCGCCCCCGTCGCGGCGGAGACGGAGAGTTCCCCCGGTTCCTCCCTGGCCCGCAGGTCCGCCTTGGTGTGCACGACGAGGCCGGCGCCCGCGGGACCCGCCCCGCCCGGCGGGACGCAATGCAGCACGAGGTCCGCGGCGGCGAGCGTCTCCGCCCGGCGGGCCTGGGCGGCGGCGGAGAGTTCGTCCGCCGCCGTTTCCTCGCCGGCGGTGTCGATCAGTTCGACCGTCGCCTCGCCGAGCCGCACGGTCTCGCTGACGTCGTCCCGCGTCGTGCCCGCCGTGGGGGAGACCAGTGCCGCCGGCCGGCCGCTCAAGGCATTGAGGAGCGAGCTTTTCCCGGCGTTCGGCGGCCCGGCCAGCACGACCCGCGGCGCCGTGTGCGACACGCTGCGGCCCGCGGCGTCCTCCGCCAGCGCCGCGATCGCCCCGCGGCCGGCTTCAATTCGCTCTCGCAGCACGTCCGGTTCGACGAAGGAGACGTCCTCCTCCGCGAAGTCCAAACCGGCCTCCAGGTCCGCCAGCAGATCGAGGAGGTCGCTCCGCACCGGGGCCAAGCGGTTCGAGACGCCCCCGGCGAGCTGGTTGAGGGCCGTGTGTAACTCGTCCGGATCGGCGGCGTCCACGACCCCCAGCACGGCCTCGGCTTCGGTCAGCCCGATCCGCCCGGCGAGGAACGCCCGCAGGGTGAACTCCCCCGGCCCCGCCGGCCGGAAGCCGACCGCGTGCAGTGCCGACAGCGTCGCTTCGACCACCGGCGGCGAACCGGGCAGGTGCAGTTCAGCGCTCGGCTGGCCGGTGTAGCTGCGCTCCGTCGGCCAGACCAGCGCCGCCGCGGGGACCGGGGCGGGGAAGGCGTCGAGCCTCAATTCCCCCTCAAACCGCCGGGCGCCGCGGCCGGGGTCGGCGTCGGGCTCGGCGGGGGTGAACAGGTTTCGCAGCAACCGCGGCGTCCCGGGGCCGCTGAGCCGGATGATCGCCCGCTCCGCCCCGCCGGGGGCGGAGGCCGGGGCGGCGATCGGTTCGTCCGGGTCGGGCAGGGACACGGGGCGGCCCTACCGCTTGGACTTCTTCTTCCCGCCGCCGCCGGCGGCGCGGCGGGCGGCTTTGCTGTTGGGGGCGGGGCGGCCGTTGCGGGCGCCGCGGTCGCGGCGGCTGAGCTGCTGGTTCGTCGCCTCCGCCTGGGCGGCCTCGGCGGCGGCCTGGGCCTCGGCGATCTTCTCCTTCAACCGGGCCATCGGCTTCTCCGTGATGCGGCCGACCGCCCGGCCGACGGGACCCTTCCTGCGGGGGGTCAGGTCTTCCTCGGGATCCAGCTGGGCGTTGCGGGTGCGGTCCAGCAGCTTGCGTTCGGTCAGCGTCCACACGGCGCTGGCGATGCTGTACAGGCACCAGCCGGCCGGCAGGTGATAGATGAACAGGGCGCTGAGGGGCATCATGTAGCCCATCAGTTTGTATTGCATCTCCTGCTCCGGCGTCTGGGCCGGGGGCATGAAGAGCTTTTGCTGGAAGAACCACAGCGCCGCGAGCGCCACCGGCAGGACATTGAGATACCAGCCGAGGTACGGAATCCGGAACGGCAGCAGGAAGAGGTTGTCCGGGGCGGCGAGGTTGTCGATCCACAGAAACTCCGCCAGCCGCAGGTCCACGCTGTTTAACAGGGCGTTATAGAGGGCGATGAAAACCGGGATCGTAAAAAAGACCGGCAGGCAGCCCATTAAGGGGTTTACGCCGTATTTATTCATCAACGCCCACTGCTCGCGGCCGGCGGCCTGGGCGTCGTCGCCGCAGCGCTTTTTAATCTCCGCGATCTTGGGGGCCAGGGCCTTCTGCTTGGCGGCCATCAGCGCCGTCCGCTTCGAGAGCGGGAACATCAGCAGCCGCACGCAGACCGTCAGGCTGATAATCGCCAGCCAGTACGGGAAGCCCAGGTCGTGCAGCTGGGTCATGAACCACAGCATCCCCCCGCCGATCACGCCGAACCAACCGAGGTCCATCACCTCGCCGGCGCCCAGCGGCTCCAGCAGGTCCAGCCGTTTGGGGCCGGCGAACAGCGTGAACGACCGCGTCGCCTCGCCCGCTTCGAGATCCTCCCCGGCGCCGGCGGCGGCGGGCACCTCGACCGGGGCGCTGGTCAGGCGGACGGAGATGTCGTTGAGGTACGTCTGGCTCGGGTCCGGCTCGTCCGTGACCTGCGGGACGGCGCTGTCGATCACGGGGGCGTCGTAGACGTCCCCCAGGCCGGGCAGCAGGCCGTCGTCGTCCTGGGCGTCCGCCAGCGCCGGCGCCGGGGTGGAGGCCCCGGTGCGGGGGAACAGCAACGCGGCGAAGTACTGCACCTCCGTGCCGACGTACCGCAGCGGCTTGCGGTACTCCGCCAGCGCCCCGACGTCCGCCAGTTCCTCCTCGCGGGCGGCCAGCGCGGCCTCCGCGGCGGCGATCCGGGCCTGCAGGCGGGTCACGGCGGCGGCGGCGTCCGCGTCGTCCGGGTTCGCCTCGGCCTTCACCTCGGCGACGTCGAAGTCCCGTTGCAGGTTGGCCAGCGTCTCCTCGAGCCCGCGGATGTCCGCGTCCGCGGCGAGGCTCTCCTTGAGCTTCTTCACCGCCTCGGTCGCGTCGGCGGAGGAGAGGTAGGTCGTCTCCAGTTCGCCGGCGTCCTCGAAGTACGCCAGTTCGATATCCCGGTACTTGCGGGTGTTCTCCTCGTTCTCCAGCGGCAGGCCGACCGGCCCCTGCACGGTGAACCGGGCCTTCCGCGGGCCGGGCGAGAGGTTCCGCAGCGTGAGGTCCAAGTCCAGCATGTAGCCGCGGGGGTCGCTGTCGCGGGCGCCCTCCCGCTGCACGTCCTCCGGGGACTCGTCCGGGGCGCCCTTCCGCAGGCGATACGTCTTCACCGCCTCGAAGGAGCCGTCTGGCGCCGTGAGGGTGAACGTGGCCGCCTGGAGCACCTCCGGGTCGTCCGGATCGGCCGTCGTGCCCGTCAGCGCCCAGTGGGCGCTGAGCGAATCGGCGCCCTGGCGCCGCAGGGCCGCGTCGAGGGCGTCGATGCGGGTTTGAAAGGTGCGGACCACCGCGTCCCCGTTGCCGATCACCTTCAGCGGGGCGTTGCGGTTCGCCAGTTCGCGGTAGCGGCCGTCGCTGAGGGTGATCCGCTCCACCGCGGCGCCGCGGCTGGTCAGTTCGACCTGCGTGTAGTAGCCCCGCTTCGCGGCCGCCGCCGTCAGACCGCCCAGCGTGACGGACTGCCTGGGGTTCGGCTCCCAGGCGGGGGGGGCGTCGGCGGCGGCGTCCGCGTCCTCCGCGGCGCCGTCCGCGGGGGGAGCGGCGGGGCGGTCGGCGGCGGCGCGGTCGGCGTCGGCCAGGAACCCGCGGGGGCTCTCCCCTTCGTCCTTCAGCACGACCGGCTGTTGCGGGGCGGCGTTCTGGTTGGGGAACCACGCCGGCTGGATGAAGCCGAACCACAGCGCCCACAGCGCCAGCGTGGTCACCAGCCACATGGTGAACCGGCTGCTCTCCGGCGCGGCGGTCCCGCCCTTGGCGGAGTTTCCGCCCTTGGAGGCGTTGCCGCCCCCTTTGCTGGAACCGGAGGAAGCGGGCTTGGGGTCCGGCACGGGGCGAACGCGGGTGGAGCGAAAGAGCGGGGGCGAGACGAAGGGGGCTTCGCCGGGGGGGCGAGGATCTTCCCGGGGGGGCGGGGAACTTCCCCATGTCGGGGTGATCTTCGCAGAGCGGGGCGAATCATCCACCCCACGGACCCCAAGCCGGACGCATGCGTCCGGCTTAGGTGGCCGAGGCGCTACTGCCCGTTGGCCAGGCGGTCGCCGAGGTAGTTGTCGAGTTCCGGAATCTCGTAGATCTTTTCCGCGGTGGCGCGGTGATCGTACTCGACGCGGCGGAACGTCAGGCGATCGCCCTCCAGGGTCACGTAGCTGGCCCGGGCGTCGCCGTCGCGCGGCTGGCCCACGCTGCCGACGTTCACCAGCGCCTTGGCGGCGCCCAGCGTGTACTGCCCGTCCAGGTCGGCGGGGCTGAGGAAGTCCAGGTCCTCCGTGAACACCCCGGGGATGTGCGTGTGCCCCTGGAAGCAGTGCCGCCCGACGAGCTGAAAGATCTTGGACATCTTCGGCCCGTTATAGATGTCCTCCGGGAAGACGTACTCGTTCAGCGGGTTGCGGGCGCTGCCGTGGACGAACAGCAGCGTTTCGCCGCGTTCGGCGTGGGTGCGGGGCAACTCGCCGAGGAAGTCGAACCGCTCCGCAGCGCCGCGGCCGTTCTCCAGCGTGCGGCGGGTCCAGAAGATCGCGCGTTCGGCGGTCTTGTTGAACCCCTCCGGATCGAACAGACTGGCCTGGTCGTGGTTCCCCAGCAGGGTCAGGGCGCAGCGGTCGCGGACGAGATCGATGCAGGCCGCCGGGTCCGGGCCGTAGCCGATCACGTCGCCGAGGCAGTAGATCTCGTCCACCCCGGACCCGCCGTTCAGGCCGTCAATGTCCGCGAGGACGGCCTCCAGCGCCTCCAGATTTCCGTGAATGTCGGAGAGAATGGCGCGCACGGACCGGGGCTCGGGCCAGGAAGAAAAAAGAGACGGAGTACCCCGGGGGCGGGTTGAATCGAGACAGCGTACGGGGGCGGACCGCGGCGCACAACCGCCGGTCGGCGGGCCGCCCGGGCGGGAGAGGCCGGCGGCGCGAGGGCGGAAACGCCCCGTCGAAACCGCCGCCCGCCGCCCGGTCGGGGCGATCCGTTCCCGCTTGCCGACCGCCGACCCGTGCGGTCCCGTGGAGCGGCTCGTCCGCCCGTTCGCCCCCGTTCCCGCACCCGCTCGCCCGTGTTCGTCCTCGCCCCGCTGTTGCTCGTCTCCACGCTCGCCGGGGCCGACCCCGTCCCCGGCGGCCCGGCGGAGGTCGTCGCCGTGGCGACCGCCCCGGCCGTGGAGGTCTCCTTTCCCACGCAGGAGGGCCGGCTGTATCAACTCCAACGCCGCGACGGCGACGCCTGGGAGAACGTCGGCACGGCGGTCCGCGGAACCGGCGAGTCCCTGACCCGCCTGCTGCCCGCCGGGGAGTACCGGGCCGTGCGGCCGGACGGCTGGGCGCTGGTCTGGCAGGACGAGTTCGACGGGGACAAGTTGGACCTCACCAAGTGGGGCAAGGAGGAGAACAACCTCGGCGGCGGCAACAACGAGCGGCAGGCCTACCGCGTCGACGAGAAATACGCCTTCGTGAAGGACGGGAATCTGCACCTCGCCGTCTATCGCGACCCGCACACCACCAGCGACGGCAAAACCCAGCCCTATTCCAGCGCCCGCCTCCGCACCCGCGGCCGGGGGGAGTGGACCTTCGGCCGCTTCGAAGTCCGGGCGAAGGTCCCCGGCGGGGAGGGCATCTGGCCGGCGGTCTGGATGCTGCCCACCGACTCCCCCTACGGCGGCTGGGCCGCCGGCGGGGAGATCGACATCCTCGAATCCCGCGGCAGCGCCGTGCAGGAGACCACCGGCGCCCTGCATTTCGGCGGCGGCTGGCCCCGCAATCAATACGTCGCCCACGCCTACGAGTTCCCGAACGAGAACGCCGCCGAGGCCTTTCACACCTACGCCGTCGAGTGGACCGCCGACGCGATCCAATGGTTCGTCGACGACCAGCTCGTGCAGACCCGCACCAAGGACGAATGGTTCTCCGAAGCGGCCCGCGAGAACCCCTCCGCCCCGTTCGACGCGCCCTTTCATCTGCTGATCAACGTCGCCGTCGACGGCCGGTTCTTTGAGAACGTCGATCAACAGGCCGACCGCCTCCCCCCGGACGCCTTCCCGCAGACGTTGCTGGTCGATTACGTGCGGGTTTATCAACGGGCCCGATAACCCGGCCGCCGGTCGACCCGAGCCCCGACCGGCAGGGAGGCGGCCGTTCACGCCGGTTCGACGAGACGCCGCGGCCCGCCCGCGTTTCGGCCACCAACCCGAAGCGTCAGCGAGGGCGTCGGGCGCAGCCCGACGGGAGCCCGCCTCCGCTGCGCGGAGGCCCTCGCTGACGCTTCGGGTTGGTGGACGTTCGTCGTTCCGAACCCGGTTCATCGGCCGTTCGCCTCCTCGCTCGGCCGGGCCCATTGCCGATACAGATCCCGCAGGTGCCGCACGCCGCCGTAGGCGCCCACCACGGAGCGGCTCACGCCGGCGCAGCGGGCCAGTTCGGCGCCGGAGAGCGGCCGGGAACGATGGCGGTTCAGATGCAACGTCCGCAGCAGCCCCGCCAGCGTGGCGGCCCGGCGGTCGGGGGCGGTCATCGCGGGCGGCAGCCCGGCGGCGGTCCGCAGCGCCGGCCAGCTGCCGGCGTGGCGATAGAGCGTCGAACTGGCCACGCCGGCCCAGCGGCAGAACTCCAGCACGCCGAAGTCCGCCCCGCGGGCCCTCGCGAACCGCCGGACGAGGCCGACCAACCGCCGCCGGCTCCAGGTGTCGCCGTGCCGGCCGGCCACGCCCCGCGGCCGCCTCGGCCGCGGCGGCCAGAGGTCCGGGCGGCAGCCCGCCGTCGGCTCCGCGTCGCCCAACGCGGGCACGCCGGCCAGCGGCCCGGTCGTCAGCGCCGCCCGCAGCTTTTCCCGCCGGGCCTTCTCCGCCCGCTGGGTTTCCAACGAATACAGCGACGCGAAATTCGCCCGTTTCCTGGCGAGCCGCTCTTCCTCCCGCCTCCGCAACGCCGCCGGATCCGGCGGCGCCGGGAGCGGCGGCGGGTTGAAGAACGCGGCGAGTTCCGGCGGGATCGCGGCCGGCGGGGGCGGGTCGTGGGGGGGCCGGTGCATATCAGACTCCGAATGAGATCAGGACCGTCCCGCAGTGTGTGATATGAACGCCCGTCCACAAGGGCGATCCCGCGAATCGCGGCGGCGTCCGGGCAAATGTTTGAGAACGCGGAATTGATCGCTCGGCGGGGGGTTTGCGGGGTCCGCGACGAACCGACCGCGTTCTTTCGTAGCGGCGGCATCCTGCCGCCGCCCGTGAGCGGAGCGAGCGGACGCGTTCCACGGGCCGCGTCGAGAGTCGGCGGCTGGAAGCCGCCGCTACGGGGCGGGGCTCCGGCGCCGGTTGAACCCCTGGGCGGGCGGCATTAGCGTGCGCCGTTCCGTTCTCGCTCACCGTCTCAAAATCCATGCTCCGACCGCTCGCTCTCGGTTCGCTCTGTCCGGCCCTGCTGCTGGCCGGCCTGGCCGCCCCCGCCGCCGCGGAGGTCACGCCGGCCCCGATCTTCGGCGATTCAATGGTGTTGCAGGCCGGGGTGAAGGCCCCGGTGTTCGGCGCCACCGAGCCGGGCGGGACGGTGGCCGTCTCCGCCTTCGTCGTCGAAAGCGGCAAGGCCGAGGGGTTGGAGAAGACCAATGAGGCGATCGTCTTCGCCACCGCGGACGAGGCCGGCCGCTGGCAGACCGAGGTCGGCCCGTTCAAGTCGGGGACGACGCTGACGCTGGTCGTCGCCGACGTGCCGGACGTCAAAGAGGATTACTCCGCGGCGAGCGCTCTCAAAGACGAGGCCGCCGCGGACACTGCCGACCGGAAGATTTATACCGACGTGCTCGTCGGCGACGTCTGGCTGTGCAGCGGGCAGTCCAATATGGAATGGCCGCTGAACAACACCCTCGACGGCGCCCGCGACGTGCAGGCCGCCAAGAGCGACGAGATCCGCCTGTTCACCGTGCCCAAGAACAGCGTCCGCGAACCGCAGACGACCCTGAAGGGCCAGCCGGGGCAGGGCGAGCCGTCCGCCGCCCAGTGGGTCAAACTCAGCCCCGAGGCCGCGGCGAACTTCTCCGCGGTCGGCTATCACTTCGGTCAGACCATTCATCACGCGACCGGCAACCCGGTCGGCCTAATCGATTCCAGTTGGGGCGGCACGCCGTCCGAGGCCTGGACTCGCACGGAGACGTTGGAGACCCTCGAAACTGCCGGCCCGCTGCTGGAGCGCTGGGAAAAATACGACGCCGAGGCCAAAGCCGGCCAAGCGTCCGACGGCAACTGGAACGGCAAATACGGCCCCACCCACCCCCACCACCCGGCGAACCTCAACAACGGCATGATCGCCCCGCTGGTGCCCTTCGCCCTCAAGGGAGCGATCTGGTATCAGGGCGAAACGAACGCCGGCCGGGCGGAACAATATGACGAAATCTTCCCCGCGATGATCGAGGACTGGCGGGAGCAGTTCGGCCAGAATCTGCCGTTCTTCTGGGTCCAGCTCGCCAACTATATGGACTACAAGGAGGACCCGAACGCCGGCTCCGAATGGGCGGAGCTGCGGGAAGCCCAGGACAAAACGCTGGACGAACTGCCGGACGTGGGGCAGGCGGTGATTCTCGATACCGGCGAGGCGAAGGACATTCACCCCCGCAATAAAAAGGACGTCGGCGAACGCCTGGCCCTGGCGGCGCTGGAAACCGTCTACGACATGGACGAACCGGGCCAGCTCAGCCCGCGGTTCAAAGAGGCGAAATTGAACGGCAAGACCGCGACGATCACGTTCGACACCGACGGCGACGCCCTGCAGATCCGCCGGGACGATTATTCGGCTGACGCGACCGAGGCCCTCGGCTTCGCCGTCGCCGGGCCGGACAAGAAGTTCGTCCGGGCCAGGGCGGAATTGACCGGCCCGAACACGGTGACGGTCACGGCGCCGGAGGGCGTCTCGAAGATCGCCGCCGTCCGCTACGCCTGGTCCGACAACCCGAAGATCACGCTGTTCAACACCCGCGGCCTGCCGGCGGCGCCCTTCCGCACCGACGACTGGCCCCGCGTAACCGCCGGGCGGTATTGAGAGACCGCCAGTATTGAGAGGCCGAGGGGCAGAGAACCTGTTTCAGAACCCCGAATCGACACCCTGGATCAACAACCCGAAGCGTCAGCGAGGGACGCCCGCGTAGCGGGCGAGGGCGGCGCCCGCCGCCCTCGCTGACGCTTCGGGTTGGTATCGAAGGGGACGCTCTGCGGAGAAACGCTTTATTGGCCCAGCCACGCCGGGTCGAGCCCGATCGAGGGGGCGCTGGCGACGCAATCGACGTCGAGCGGATGCGGCAGCGCCGTCACCGGCCGGGTCGAGGCCGCACGGTCGCGGCGCAGCAGGGTAATTTCGCAGCAGTTGGGCAGCGTCAGCCCGAACTTGCGAAACTCCCGCATGTTATTGTTCGGATGCACGTGCACGCAGAGGTGCGTGTGCAGCAGTTTGGCGACGAAGCCGTCGAAGATCCGATAAAAGGATTCGGAGAAAATATGGTCGACGTCGTGCAGTTCCAGCACGATGACGCGGAATCGCCGCATTAATGCGTCCGGGGCGGCCAGCAGGGTCGTATATTCGGCGCCCTCGATGTCCATTTGCAGCATCAGATCGCCGGCGGGGTCGGCGCCGACCTGCTCCGACAGCGTGCGGAGGTCGTCGGCGGTGTCGTTCACCCAGCCCTCCAACGTGACGACCTGCTCGCTCGGGACGGGGCCGACGAACTTTTTCACGAACCGGAACCGCGGGTGGGCGGTCGCCGGCCCGCCCACGGAGGCGTCCGCCAGGAAGACGGCCATGTCGCGGTCGGCGCAGTCCCGCTCGAACCCGGATTCGCTGCACACGCCGGGGGAATAGCAGGCGACGATGCCCTCCAGATCGTCCGGGACGAGATACCCGCCGTCCGTGGCCGGGCCGAGGCGGATCAACTCGGCGCCGTCGACGGCGTACGGCCGCAGCGATTGGATCGTCGCCCGGACGCGCTCCGGGTCGACGCTGGGGGCGACGCTGGAGCGCCCGGATTGCAGCGTCAGCAGTTCCCGATGCGACAACCCGTGCCGGTTGGACGCGAGCCGCGCCAGCGCCCGGCTCCGCATGAAGCGCCCGTTCAAACGCAGCGGGAAAGAACGTTTGGACGACATGGCAGTGCAGGGGAGATCGCGGGATCGGCCGCCGCGGCCGGACCCCGGGAGCCTAGGCGACCGTTCCCAGCCGATCCAGAGCGAGTGAGCGGCCCCGGTTCGGAGGGCGTGCGGGGCCGTCCCGGCGGGGTTCGCCGGGCGTTCGCTATAACTCCGCGGTCTCCCGCACCACGAGGTCGACGGCGGAGCGGACCTCCCCGGAGCGCTGGACCGCGGCCCGCTGGCGGTCGGCGCTGTTGCCGCCGTCGAGGATCTCCCGTACCCGCTCCCGCACGAAGGCGCCCTCGCCCAGGTCGTTCAGTTCGTCGGCGAGTTCCCCCAGCATGCCCTCGACCAGCTCGGCGGCGGGGCGTTTCCTGCCGGCGGCGACGTCCACCAGTTCGCCGTTCACCCCGCTGCGGGCGGCCCGCCAACTGGCCGCCTTCAGCAATTCCGGCCGCGGGTTGGGGTCCGGCTCGCCGTCGGCGGCGGCCCGGGCGCAGCGCAGGGCGATCGCCCGCACCAGCCCGGCCAGCATCACGGCGTCGTCGAGCCGGGGGCTCACGTCGCTGACGCGGAACTCCACCGTGGGGAGTTCCCGCGGAATGCGAACGTCCCAATACACCTTCGAGCCGTCCGAGATCACCCCCGCCCGCACCAGCCCGTCGATGGTGCGGTCGTAGTCCGCCCGATCCTTGAACGGCTGCGGCGGGCCGGTCATCGGCCACTTCAACCACATCAGCATGCGAAAGCTGTCGTAGCCGGTGTCCTCCCCAAGCCAGTAGGGGGAGCTGGCCGTCAGGGCCAGCAGCGTGGGGAGATAAACCCGCGAGCGGTTCATCACCTGCACGGCGAGGTCCGGGTCCGCAATGCCCACGTGCACGTGCTGGCCGAAAATCAGCAATTCCCGGGTCAGGTACTGGTAATCTGTGACCATGCCCAGGTAGCGCTTCTTGGGGGTGACCGGCTGGTCGTGCCAGTCCGAAAAGGCGTGGGTTCCGGCGGCGCCGATCGTCAGGCCGAAGTGCGAGGCGCTCTCCAGCAGGTCCCTGCGGGCGGCGCCGAGCTGCTCCCGCACCTCGCCCAGCGAACCGCAAATGGAGGTGGCGGTCTCGATCTGGGACAGATGCAGCTCGTTCTGCGGGGCCAGATCGCCCTTGAGATGGGAGTCCCGCTTCAGCTTATCGGCCCGGCTGGCCAGCTTGGCGGTCGAGGGATCGACGATCTGGAACTCCTCCTCGCACCCCATCGTCAGCGATTCCGGGTCGGGGGCGGTGAAAGACCGGGCGGTCATCAGGGTCGGAATCCAATGGAGAATCGAAGGGGACGAAGATCGGCTCGAACCGCTGACGCAAACCGGATGCCGTTTCGGGCACGGCGGTTGCAGAGCGGGCGTCCCACGTCTTCCGGCCGCCCCCCGCCGTCCTCCTCCCGGCCGCCCTTCGACCAACAGGACCGACGGGCGACCATCTTCCTCCCCCCAAGCCGGAGCCATGGCTCCGGCTTGGGGGCGACGTTCTGCTCCGCTCCCTTCCACCCCGCGCCGCATGTCCCTCGCCGATCTGAACCTGCACGAACTCGCCGCCTTGGAGGGGCCGCCGCGGTCGTTCCTCACCTTTTATTTCACCGGCGAAGGCGGCGCCCGCGAGTTGAAGAACCGGGCCGCCACGGCCCGCGGGCTGATTGAGCACGACGAACCGGACCGCCTCGCCGACTTCGACGCCGCCCTGGAGCGACTGAACGCCTTGATGGACGGCGAGTCGTTCGAGCAGGGCGCCGGCTACTGCCTGATGGCCTGCCCGGCGGCGAAGGTCGAACGCGGCTTCAAACTGACCACGCCCGCGGAAACCTCGTTCCGCGCCGCCCGCAGCCCGAACCTGCGGCCGCTGGCGGAGTTGCAGGACGAATACGAACCCTTCCTGCTGGTCGCCGCGGACAACGACGGCGCCCGCATCCTCCAGATCGCCGGCGCCGTCGCCGACGCGGAGGAGGCCGTGAAGGGCGGCGTGAAGAACCGCGTGAAAAAGGGCGGCTGGAGCCAGCAGCGCTACGCCCGCCGGCGGAAGGGCCAACTGCACCGCTACGCCGCCGAGGTCGCCGAACGGCTGGCCGAACTGACGAAGGAGCACGGCCCGGAGCGGATCGTGCTGCTGGGCTCGCAGGAGACCCGCCAGCAAATTGAGGCGGAACTGCCGGACCGCCTGAAGGAGCGGGTGATCGCCGCGGAGGGCTTCGACCTGCACGCCGCCGAGGAGGCCCTCGTGGAGGAGGGTTTGCGGTTGTTCCAGCAGGAGGAGCGCCGCGAGGAGCAGGCCCTCTGGAAGCGGATCCAGAACGAAACCCTCTCCGGCGGACTGGGGGCGATCGGCCCGGAGGACGTGCTGACCGCCCTGCAAACCGGCCGCGTGGACGAGTTGGCCGTCGATCACGACGTGACGATCGAGGGCAGCCGGTGCGACGCCTGCACCACCGCCTTCGCCCAGGTCCACGACCGCTGCCCGCTGTGCGACAGCGAAGACGTCACGCCGATCGCGCTGGTTGAGGAACTGGTCCGACTGGCCGAGCAGACCGACGCCGACGTCGAGTTCGCCCAGGGCGTCCAGGGCCTCGTGGAGAACGGCGGCGTCGCCGCGCTGCTCCGCTGGTGAGCGGGAGAGTTTGGTCAAACGCCGTTTCAGGAACCCGGATCACCAACCCGAAGCGTCAGCGAGGGACGCCCGCGCAGCGGGCGCGGGCTGCGCCCACGTCCCTCGCTGACGCTTCGGGTTTGTCTTGAAACGGCATCCAAGCCGGAGCCCTGGCTCCGGCCGACATCAGGCAATGCGTGGGTGCCGGGGCGGCGGCGGTCGTATAGACTGGGGCTGTTCCGTCCCCCCCGCGCCGGTCGCCGATGCCCGCCCCGCTGCTCCTCGCCGCCCTGTTGGTCCCGGCGGCGGACGCCGCAGCCGGCGGTGCCGGGGAGGTGCAATTCGCCCGGGACGTGCGGCCGATCTTCAACGCCCACTGTTCGGCCTGCCACGGCGGCGTGCGGGAGGCCGGCGGGCTGAATCTGATCAACGAGGACAGCGTCGCCCTGCTGGTCACGCCCGGCGACCCGGCTCTGTCCTACCTGCTGGACCGGGTGACCGACCCGGACGACGAAACCCGCATGCCGCCCGCCGAGCACGGCCCCCGGCTCAGCGACGCGGAGGTCGCCACCCTGACCCGCTGGATCGAACAGGGTGCCGCCTGGGGCCGGCACTGGTCCTTCGAGCCGCCGACCCGCCCGACCCCGCCGCCGACGGCCGATGCCGCGTGGGGCCACGGTCCGATCGACCAATTCGTCCTGGCGAAGCTGGAGGCCGCCGGCCTCGAACCGAACCCGCCCGCGGAGCCGGACCGCTGGTTGCGGCGGGTCTCGCTGGACCTGATCGGCCTCCCGCCGACCCCGGCGGAGCGCGCGACATTTTTAGACGCGGTGAACGAACAGGGCGAACCGGCCTACGCCGCGGCGGTCGACCGGTTGTTGAACAGCCCGCACTTCGGCGAACGCTGGGCGAGCGTCTGGCTGGATCAGATCCGCTACGCCGACAGCCGCGGCCTCGGCCTGGACCGCCGCCGCACCGCCTGGCCCTACCGCGACTGGGTGATCGACGCCTATAATCGCGACCTGCCCTACGACGAATTCACGATCAAACAGCTCGCCGGCGATTTATTGCCGGGGGCGTCGGTGGAGGACCGCGTCGCCACCGCGGCTCATCGGCTCACGCAGTCCAACGAGGAAGGCGGCACCGACGACGAGCAGTTCCGCACCGAGGCGATCCTCGACCGCGTGAGCACCACCTGGCAGGTCTGGCAGGGCCTGACGATGGAGTGCGTGCAGTGCCACGCCCACCCCTACGACCCGCTGCGGCACGAGGAGTTCTACGAGTCCGCCGCCTTCTTCAACGACACCGCGGACGTCGATCTCGACGACGATTACCCCACGCTGCCCGTCCCCCGCGACCGGGCCGACTATCAGCGGGCCGCGGTGCTGGACGCCGAAATGGAACCGCTCCGCCGCCGCCTTTGGGAGGCGGAGAACGCCCTCCTGCAGGACCGCTCCGTCTGGCGGACCCCGACGGAGCTGACGGCGGAGGTGAGCGCCACCCCCGGAATTGAAGTTGAAGAGACGCCGGAGGGGCCGACCTATCGCCTCGTCGGCAACGTGGCCCGCGGCACTGCGGTGACGCTGACGGCCCCGCTGCCGGAGGGGGCCGAACAACTGACCGCGATCCGCTTCACCGGCCTGCCGGTCGATCTGGAAGCGGCGTTGAAAGACGCCGAATGGGGCTGGACCGTCTCCCGCTTCAAGGCGGAATTGATCCCGCCGGAGGGCGAGCCGCGGGAGTTAAAGGTGACCGAGGTGCTGTTCGACGAACCCGCGCCCGCCCGTAATCCGAAGGACAGTTTGAAAGACAACGGCAGCGGGGTCGGGCCGTACTCCAAGACGCACCGCCCGCGGTCGGCCGCGTTCGTGCTCGGCCAGCCGGCGCCGGCGGAGCCGGGTTCCCAGGTGCGGGTCACGCTGACCTTTAACGTCTTCGAACTGTCCGCGTTCCCGCTGGTGGCCCGCCGCGGCCGGATCGCGTTCAGCGACGACGTCGCCTTTCAAAACCTCTGGTGGGACGAGGGAATGGCGGCGGAGCGGGCCGAATTGAGCCGGCTGGAACGGGAGCGGCGAAAGATCCCCTCCGTCCCGCTGCCGGTGATGCGGGAACGCGAACCCTCCCTCGCCCGGCCGACCCACCGCTTCGACCGCGGCAACATGCTGTCCAAGGCGGAACCCGTCTCCCCCGGCGTCCCGGCCGTGCTGGGCGACCCGCTGTCGTCCGAGCAGGGGGGCTCCGAGGCCGACCGTCTCGCCTTCGCCCGCTGGCTGGTCGCCGACGCCAACCCGCTGACGGCCCGGGTGGAGGCGAATCGCCTGTGGGCCCGCCTGTTCGGCGCCGGTCTGGTCCGCACCGAGGAGGACTTCGGCTCCAGCGGCGAACCGCCCTCGCACCCGGCCCTGCTGGACTATCTCGCCGTGCGGTTTCAACGCGACCTCGGCTGGAGCCGCAAACAATTATTGCGGGAGATGGTTCTCAGTGCGACCTACCGTCAGAGCGCCGCGACGACGCCGGAGTTGTTGAACGTCGACCCGAACAATCGCCTGCTGGCCCGCGGGCCGCGGCGGCGGTTGTCGGCGGAGACGCTGCGCGATCAGGCGTTGCACGTCGCCGGCCTGCTGACCGAACGTCTGCACGGCGAACCGGTGCACCCGCCGATTCCCGACGGCGTGTGGAAGCCGTTCTCCGGCGATCAATGGGAGGTCCCCGCCGCCGGCGAGCCGGACCGCACCCGGCGGAGCGTTTATACCTACGTCAAACGCAGCATCCCGCACCCGGTGATGGCCTCCTTCGACGCCCCCAGCCGCGAGTTCTGCACCGCCCGCCGACCGGAGAGCAACACTCCCGTGCAGGCGCTGACGATCCTGAACGACGCCACCTTCACCGAGGCCGCCGCCGCCCTCGCCGACCGCATGACCGCCGCCGGCGACGCCCCCGCCGACCGCGTCGCCGCCGGGTTCCTGCGGGTCTGCGGCCGGGAGCCGACGGAGCGGGAACGGGCGGCGCTGGTCGACCTCTACACCCGCCTCGCCGCCCTCCCGGACGGCCCCCCGGCGACGGAGATCGTCGCCGGAGCGCTGCTGAACCTCGACGAGGCCCTGACCAACTAACCCGAAGCGTCAGCGAGGACGTCGGCCGCAGGCCGGCGTACCGAACCCCTCGCTGACGCTTCGGGCTGGGATCAAAACCGTCCGCCGATCGCCGCCCATGAACGCCGCCGCCCTCGCCCACGTCACCCGTCGCCACTTCCTGCGGGACGCCTCCGCCGGGTTGGTGGGCGGCGTCTGGCTCTCGCAGCAACTCGCCGCCGCCGGCGAGACCGGCTCCGCATTAAACGGCCTGCATCACACGCCCACGGCGAAGCGCGTCATCCACCTGCACATGGTCGGGGCGCCGAGCCAATTAGAGTTGTTCGACTATCGCCCGGCCCTGCAAAAATACGACGGCAAGGACTGCCCGCAGGCGTATCTGGAGGGTCAGCGTTTCGCCTTTATTCAGGGCGTGCCGCAGTTGCTCGGCCCGCAATTTCCCTTTGAACGGCGGGGCGAGAGCGGCCATTTGATCTCGGACCGCCTGCCGCACTTCGCCGGCGCCGTGCCCGGCTACGGCTGCCCGGCGGACGAGGTCTGTTTCTTCAAGACCGTGCAGACGGACCAGTTCAACCACGGGCCGGCCCAATTGATGGCCCACACCGGCGACCCGCGGATGGGTAAACCCAGCGTCGGCGCCTGGACGACGTGGGGGTTGGGCACCGAGAACGAAGACCTGCCCGGCTTCATGGTGCTTTTGAGCGGCGGTCGCCCGCCGCGGGCCGGCAACGCCCTCTGGGGGGCGGGCTTTTTGCCGGGCGTCTATCAGGGCGTGCAGTGCCGCAGCGGCGGGCCGGCGATCCTCAATGTGGAGAACCCCAAGGGCGTCTCCCGCGTCGCCCGCCGGGCCGCCCTCGACACCTTGCGGGAGTTGAACGAACTGGCCCACGAGGAGTTCGGGGACCCGGCGACCCTCACCCGGATCGAGCAGTACGAACTGGCCTACCGCATGCAGGCCGCCGTGCCGGAGGCGACCGACCTCTCCGGCGAGACCGAGGAGACGCACAAGCTCTACGGCACCACCGACGGCGCCAGCCTCGCCAATAACTGCCTGCTGGCCCGGCGGCTGGCGGAGCGGGGCGTGCGGTATATCCAACTGTTCGACTGGGGCTGGGACAGCCACGGCGCCGGCAAGAACGAGGCCCTGAACCATGGGTTCAAGGACAAGTGCCAGCAGATGGACCAGCCGGTCGCCGCGTTGATCTACGACCTGAAGCGGCGGGGACTCTTGGAGGACACGCTGGTGATCTGGGGCGGGGAGTTCGGCCGGACCCCGATGCGGGAGAACCGCGGCGGCACGACGATGGCGATGATCGGCCGCGACCATAACCCCCACGCCTTCACCTGGTGGATGGCCGGCGGCGGGATCAAACCCGGCCACACCGTCGGCGAAACGGACGAACTGGGCTATCTCCCCGCCGAGACCCCCGTGCCCCTGCGGGACGTGCACGCCACCGTGCAGCGCCTGTTGGGCTTCGATCACGAGCGGGTTTCCGTGCCGTTCCGCGGCCTGAACCAGAAGCTCACCGGCGTGCAGCCGGCCCGCGTCGTGACCGAGGCGCTGGCGTAGGTCCGGCGGGGCGAATTGGAGAAATTATGATCGTCGCCGTCGTCGGTCGCTGACCGTCGGTTCGTCCGACGTTAAAATACGTCGCACGTCCGCTCGCCGCGTGATCCTCCGACTGCGAACTGAAACGTCGTCTTGTTCAATAAGCTTTTCGCGCGGCCGTCCGCCGCGTCGTCGCCCCTGAGGTTCGGCCGTGCGGCCGGGCTCTCGTTCCTGCTGTTTTCCGCCGTGGGCGTCGCGGCCGGCTGCTCGTCCGACACGGACGACATGCTGGTCGACCCCGGCGAAGAAGGACCCCCGGGGAGCTTCGCCCCGCCGCCGGACCCAAATCCGTTGCCGGGCCTGGGACCGAACGCCAAGCCCGGGGGGAAGCCGACCTGATCCGAACGGGGCTCGGCGCGATCCTCAGAACGTAGCGTTCGAGCGATCGCGCCGCGTCCGGGTCGATCCCGACGGCCCGGCGAGAACGCAGAACGCCGCCCCGGCCGGTTCAAGACCGGCCGGGGCGGCGTTTTTTATCCGTCAGAGCGAACGGCGCCGTCGCCGCGTCTGAAGTCGCCTCGACTTAATACTCGCTGACGACTTCGCCGCCGTCACGGGTGCCCAAAGCGCCCCAGGTTCCGTAGGGGCTGGGGCCGACCGTGCCGTTGGGCTGAGCCGGATCGCCGGCGTCGACGGATTCGGCGATGAAGGCGACCGAGCCGTCGACGCGGCAAACCTGCACCCCGCCCGTGTGGTAGCTGCCGGCGGAATAAATGCCGCCCGCCTCGTAGTAGTAACGCGAGTTGGCCCAGTTCCCGGCGGCGCACGACGGGCCGTTCGGCGGCAGGATCGTCATAAAGCCGGTGACGGCGGGATAGCCCATCGCGTAGTTCTTGCCGCGTTCGGAGTGCACCGCGGTCACTCCCGAACCGTTCGTCGGATAGAATCCCGGCGCCGTCGGGTTCAGGGTCTTCTCCAGACAGTCCACCTGCGGGTTGTCGAACCGGTACGCCCCGTTCACCGTGCTGGTCGTCAGCGAATCGACCTGACCGACGCTGCCGACATAGCGACCGCCGTCGTCGTCGCGGCCGATTTCGCCGAACAGGAGGGTGTTGGTCGTGCCGTCCTTCACGGAACTGATACCGATGTGGGTCGAAGGCTGACCCGCCCGGCCGCCGTAGTAGAACATGCCTTTGCCCATGCCCCGACAGGCCTTCGCCGCCTGGCCCCTCGGCCCGGAGTTGGAGTCGTACATCAGCACCCGGCCGTTATCGCCCCAGTTCAGCCCGTAGTTCGTGGCGCCGGTCGTGATCGGCTCCGTGCCGTCGGAGGGGCACAACAGCGTTTTGAATTGGTGCGCGAACGGCGGGTAGCCGCCCGAGGTGCCGACCTCCGGCCGCATGCCGAACGGCTGGAACGTGGCGCTTGCCGTCGTCAGCGGACGGCTGATCTGACCCCAGTAGGCGGTTTCGTCGAGGTAGGGGGCGAGCATGGGAAAGACGCTCCAGTCGCCCTTCGTGTCGTTCGGCCCGGTCACGCCGGTGGTCCCGCCGAGCCCGCCCATCGCGTCCGGAAACGTCTTATACGTGCTGTGATAGTTGTGCATGGCCAGCCCCAGTTGCTTGAGGTTGTTCTGGCACTGCGCCCGGCGGGCGGCCTCGCGGGCCTGCTGCACGGCGGGCAGCAGCAGGGAGACCAGGATCGCAATTATTGCGATCACCACCAGAAGCTCGATCAGCGTAAAGCCGCGGCGGGGCGGGTGCGGTCGGGAGCGAGACATACGTGTCTTGGCCTTGGAGGAAACGGAACGCCCCGCTTTTAAAAGGCGGGGGCGGCGGGCGACGGCGGCCTGCTGCCGGGCGGCCGCGTCAGGAGTGGTGTTTGAATTGTGGGCGCCTCGGACAGGCTCACAAGACGAAGGCGCCCGGCGAGCCGACGAAAAAACGCGATTCCGGGACCTTTGGGTCCGTATCGGCGCCGGCTTGCGTAATGCGTCGGCGCCGGCGCCGATCTGGGGCGCGAGCGGGAGGAGAATCGCATTCGGGCGTCGGGGAGCCCGCCCCCCGGTTTGGTTCTCCGCCGCCTCACGTTCGCGACGGGTCGCCCGAGCCGACGGGAGCGGCGCCGCGTCGTCGCCGGGGAGGAGCGCAGGTCGCTCGTTCTCGCTCCCCGCGACCGCGGTGCGTTCGGCTCCGCGCACAAAAAAACGCCCGGCGAGGTCGCCGGGCGTTTGCAGCGAGAGTGGACGCGGACGGACTCGAACCGTCGACCTCCACGATGTCAACGTGGCGATCTAACCAACTGATCTACGCGTCCCTGTTAGCCGTCCTCTTGAAGAGGGCGGCTAACGCGTGGCGGACACGATAGGCCGCCGCGGGTTCGCGGTCAATCACATCGCCCCTTCGTTCGTCCCGCCGACGGGCGATCCCGCCGCCTTCGTCAGCGCCGCGGTCAGGGCGGCGTCGCCCTGCGGGTAGGTCGCGGCGATGCGGACGGCGAAGATCGGCAGGGGCGGCTCCGGGTTCGTCGACGACGCGGCGGCGAACGTCTTGGTCCGCAGCTTCACGAGATCTTTCTCCGTGCAGAGCAGGGCGGTCGCCCCGGCGTCGGCGGCCCGCTGAGCGATCGCCGCCACGTCCGCCGGCGTGTGGGCGTGGTGGTCGGGGCGGGGCTCGAACGTCGCCACGTCGACGCCGAGGCCCTCCAGCGTCGCCCGGAAGCCGGCCGGGTTGCCGATGCCGCAGAACGCTCCCACCCTAGCTCCCCGTGCCCCGTCCAACGAACGGGCGGCGCCGGCGACGTCGATCAGCGCCGTCGGGGCGAAGGCGACCGGCACGACCGGCGTGCCGGGGGCGCGCTCCGTGAGGGCGGATTCCACGGCGGCCCGCTCGTCGGCGGTGATCGCGTCGCAGCGGGTCAGCAGGATGAGGTCGGCCCGCCGCAGCCCCGCGGCGCTCTCCCGCAGCAACCCGGCCGGTAGCACCCGCCCGCGGCAGCCCGGCCGTCGCAGGCTGCCGGGGCCGAAGGGGGCGGTGGCGTCGATCAGCGCCACGTCCAGATCGCGGCCCAGCCGGCGGTGCTGGAAGCCGTCGTCCAGCACGAGGCAGTCCGCCCCGTGCTCCTGCAGGGCGAGCTTCGCCCCGGCGACGCGGTCCGGGTTCTGCACCTGCGGGACGCCGGGCATCAGGGCGTCTAAGAGCAGCTTCTCGTCGTTCGCCCCCTCGCCCTCCAACGAGCGGTAGCCCCGGGACAGCGCCGCCGGCCGCCGGCCGCCGGCCTGCAACCGCAGGCAGAGATCGGCGACGATCGGCGTCTTGCCGGTCCCGCCGCAGGTCAGGTTCCCCACGGAGATCACCGGCGCCCCGGCCCGATGCACCGGCTTCAGCCCCAGGTCGAACGCCCGATTGCGGGTCCGCACCGCGAGCCCGTACGGCAGCGACGCCGACAGCAGCCCGAGCCGCAGCGCCGCGGCCCACGGCCCCCGCGTACGGCCGGCGATCAGGTCGAGATAGGCGGCTTCGGTCACGGGGACGTTGTACGCGCGGGGCGAGCGACCGGGGAACCGCACATCCCCGCGGCGGCGGGAATGCGGAGTGAGGAATGTCGAAGGACGAAAGGGACGATAGCCTTGGGCGGTCTGCCGTCCGCCCTCCGCCTTCGCCCTTGTCGCCTTGTCCCCCGCTGCGCCCGACGACCCCGGTACGGCCGCCCTCGAAGCCGCCCTCGGGCATGTGTTCGTCGATCGGGCGCTGCTGCGGCGCTGCCTGACGCATTCGTCGATCGCCCGCACGCCGTTGGAGTCGAACGAACGGCTGGAGTTTCTGGGGGATGCGATCCTCGGGGCGGCGGTGTGCGAACGGCTGTTCGCCGCCCGGCCGGACCTGTCGGAGGGGGAACTGACGAAGCTGAAAAGCGGCCTCGTCTCCCGCCGCAACTGCGCCCTGCTGGCGGACCGGCTGGAACTGGAGCCGCTGATCCGCACCGGCAAGGGCCTCGCCGGCGCCGTGCGGGCGACCGGCCGCCCGGGCCGGGTCCCGCGGAGCGTGCTCAGCAACGCCTTCGAGGCGGTGATTGCGGGGGTGTACCTCGACGGCAGCTGGGAAGCGGCCCGCGCCTGCGTGAACCGCCTGCTGGACGAAGCGGAACTGGACCCGACCCCGGTTCCCTCACCGGCCTCCCCCCCCGTCGGGGAACACGGGCCGTCGCCGTTAGGCGGCGCGCGTCTCCCGGACGGGGTGAACTACAAAAGTCGTCTGCAACACCGCACCCAGCTCGCCGGCCACGGCCCGCCGAGCTACGAACTGCTGGAGGCGACCGGCCCGGACCACGCGAGAACGTTCACCGTGCGGGCGGTGATTGCCGGCGAACGCTACCCCCCCGGCGCCGGCGCCACCAAAAAAGCCGCCGAACAAGCCGCCGCCGCCGCCGCCTTGGCGGCGTTGGAGGGCGGCGGATGATCGTACAGCACGTCAACATTTACTGGACGAAGAACGGGCGAGGGCGGCCGTGCCCGAGGCGTTCCCCTGCCCGCCGGCCCCAGCGCCGTTCGACCCTCGGCCGCGATCGTTGCTTCACCGCGTCCTGTACGGGGAGTCGAACGATTTCGCAGCCCCCCTCCCAATGCGGCGTCCCTCTACCGAAGCGTTTCTCGAGGGGACGACGATCGCGCTGCCGAACGTGGTCCTCGATCAAGCGAAATCCAACGGGGGAAGCGTTTCACTTCGGTTCGAGTGGCGTGACGGCGCCCCTCGCCGTCGGCGCCGGGACGGGCAGGTGAAGGACATGGCGACGCTCGCGGAGTTTGACGTCCGCCCCGGCGAGTGGGCCCGCGTCGTCTTCAATGCTCGCTACGCAGATTTCGACAACGGGCAATGGAGCTACGCCCGTCACACGATCAACGTCGCGGCGGTCGACCCGTTCGCTGCCGAAGCGGGCGAGGACTTCTTTCTTTCCCGCGACCCGGCGACCGAAGTACTAAACCTCGCGCGGCTGTGGTGAATCGGGCCGCCCTCGACCGGCACCGCGGACGGCGACCGAGCCGCGACCGTCAGGGAGCCGGCCGCTCTTTCCCGTTCCTGAACGAACGCGGCGCCGTGAACCTCGCGGCCCCCTTCGCGACCGTCCGCGGCGCCGCTTCGGACCCGCCGCGGGCGGTCTACGACCGGTTCGTCGCCGTCGACCTGCCGACGCTCGTCGCCGGCTACGGCCCGCTGCCCGGTGCCGCGGCAGTGAAGGATGAAACAGGGACGTGGGGTACGGTTGGGGCGTGCCGCACCGTGACGTTCACGGACGGCGCCACGGCAACGGAACGCGTCCTGTCGGCCGACCCGCCGACCGCCGACGGGGAGTCGTCGGCGGCCGGCCGGTTCGTTTATCGGGTGACGGATTACACGAACGCCCTCCGCTGGTTCGCCCACGGCTCCGACGGCGACTGGCGGTTCGAACCGGACGGCCGCGGCGGCACGCGGATCGTGTGGGCGTATACGTTTCGCCCCCGTGGCCTCCCGTCCGCGATCGTCTTATGGCCGGTCGTCCGTGGACCGGTGCGGGGTTATATGAAGTCCGTGATGCGGTGCTTTATTGCCGACCCGTGAACGCGGCAGCCCGAGGCGCGAGCCGAGGCCGGGCGGTCCTGCCGCGCGTTCATGCCTCGACTTGCGCCTCGGGCTGCCGTCACACTCACGCTTTGACGACGTTCCCCCGCGCTTCCAGTCCCCGCGTCGCGCCGCGGGTGTCGACCACCAGCGGGGCGTGCTTCACGACCGCTTCATAGTCGACCGCCGCGTGGTCCGTGGCGATGAGGACGCAGTCCTGCGTCGCTAAGAACTCCGGGGTGAGCGTTTCGCTGACGAGGTCCGGCGGGTCCGGGTAGTTCCGCTTGCCGCGGGGCATGCGGGGGACGTGCGGGTCGTGGTAACTCAGTTCCGCCCCCAACTCGTCCAGGCGGTGCAATAACTCGAAGCTGGGGCTCTCGCGGTGGTCGTCGACGTTCTTTTTATACGCCAGCCCCAGCACGCAGATTTTGCTGCCCCGCACCGGCTTGGTCGCGTCGTTCAGGGCCGTCACGACCTTGCCGACGACGTACTCCGGCATCGAGGTGTTCACCTCGCCGGCCAGCTCGATAAACCGCGTGTTGAGGCCCTGCCGGCGGGCCAGCCAGGTGAGGTAGAACGGGTCGATCGGGATGCAGTGCCCGCCCAGCCCCGGGCCGGGATAGAAGGCCTGAAAGCCGAACGGCTTGGTTTTGGCGGCGTCGATCACCTCCCACACGTCCACGTGCATCCGGTCCAGCAGGACCTTTAACTCGTTGACCAGGGCGATGTTCACCGCCCGGTAGGTGTTCTCGAGAATCTTGCAGGCCTCGGCGACCTCCGGGCTGCCGACGGGGATCACCTGCACCACCGCGGACTCATAGAGGAGGCAGGCCAGCTCCCCGCTGAGTTCGTCCAGTCCGCCGACGACCTTGGGGATGCCGGCGGCGGTGTAGTCCGGGTTGCCGGGGTCCTCCCGCTCCGGGCTGTAGGCGAGGAAATAATCGTCCCCCGCCGCCAGGCCGCTCTCGGCGAGGATCGGCAACAGCACGTCCCGGGTGGTGCCGGGGTAGGTGGTGCTCTCGAGCGCTACCAGCTGCCCCGGCCGCAGCGCCCGGGCGATCGCCCGGGCGCTGCCCTCCACGTACGACAGGTCCGGGTCGCGGGCGTCGGTCAGGGGGGTGGGGACGCAGATGAGCAGCACGTCCGGTTCGGCCAGCCGGTCGAAGTCGTCGGTCGGTTCGAAGGCGTCCTCGCGCAGCCAGCGGGCGATTTTGGCGCCGGGCACGTGCTTGATATAACTGCGGCCGTCCAGCAGAGCGTCCACCTTCGCCCGGTCGGTGTCGAAGCCGAGGGTCTTGAACCCGGCGTTGACGAAGGCGTCCAGCAGCGGCAGACCGACGTAGCCCAGCCCGATTACCCCCACGCGGGCGGTGCGGTTCTGGAGGGCGGCCCGAAGGCCTGCGGCGGGGGACGGCGGAGCGGCGGACATGCCGGCAGTCTAGTCGACCGCCCGGCCGTTCGCGTGCCGCCGCCGCTCCGCGGCCCCGGGGCCGACGGAGCGTCGACCGGGGGAGGCTCTCGGGGCAGTTCTGCGGAATCCCCCGATCGTGCGGCCCCCCGCGGGAGCCGTAGGGTGGAGCCACGCCGCCCCTTCCGCCCCGACCGCCGCCGTGACTCGCCCCCTGTCTTCCGCGCTGCTCTCCGCAGGTCTCGCGGCGGCGCTGCCGTTCCTCCTGTCGCCCACGGTCGCGGGCGCCGTTCAACCGCCGCTGCTGACCGACCCGCCGCTGTTGGCCGATCCGCCCGCCGGCGATCCGCCGCTGCTGGCCGATCCGCCCGCCCTGGCGGCGCCGTCTCCCGAGGAGTCGGAGGAACCGGCGGAGTCCGGCGATCCGCCGCCGCCGCTGCCGGCGCTCCCCCTGCTGGCGGACGATCCGGCCCCGGTCCCGCCGCGGCCCCAGCCGCCGTCGGACGTCGGGGCCGGGACCGTCGGGGCCGGAAACCGCGGGGCGAACGCGGAGTCCGAGCCGCTGATCGCCCCCCCGCCGCTGCCCCCGCTGGGCGGCCGATCCGCGGCTCCCGGACCGCCGCCGGAGCGGCCCCGCCCGGCGCTGCCGGGGTCCCTCCCGGTCCCCGACGGTCCCGCCCCCGCCGGATCGGCCGGCGACCGCGAGTCCCGCTATCGCCCGGCGCCGGAGTCGAACAGCTCCCTGGCGGACCGCTATCCGATCACCATCGAGCCCTTCGACAACACGCCGCCGCAATACGACTCGCCGCAATACCAAGCTCCGCAATACGAGGCTCCGCAATACGGCGCCCCGTCGCCGAGCGAACCGGCGGCGCCGCGGCCGGAGGGGGTCGCGCTGTCGAACAGCGTCTGGGACACGACCTACACCAGCGTGACCGGGCATCTGGTGCGGGGCGAGGTGCGGCTGTTGGGGAACGGCGGCACGGCGCTGGCCGGGGAGGGGCGGTTCTCGAACCTCACGTTCACCCCCGCCGCGAACGGCCGGCCGGCCCGGATCGCCGGCGACTGGGTGATGAACGGGTTCACCGGCACGGTCGCCTGGGACCTGCTGACGGCCGACATGACGAACGGCCCGCCGCGGCTGGAGGGCTCCTGGACGCTGACCGGCGGCCCCCCGGGCACGTGGCGGCGGACCGGCTCCTGGAACGGCACGCTCGCCGCCGATCAGAACGCCCCGCCGGACCCGACCGCCACGATTCTCGCCGAACCGACGAGTCCCGCCCCGCAATCACGCCCCGTCCCGCAATCACGCCCCGCCCCGCAATCACGCCCCGCCCCGCAGGCCGCGACGCCCCGCGGCGAGATCATCCGCCGCGGCCCCTTCCGCCTGTTCCGCCGACGGGGGAACTGAGCGAGGAAAGGGCGTCGCCTCACCCGTAGCGCCACCACAGCAGGCCGCAGCCGACGGCGTAACTCGCCGCGAAGCCCAGCGTGCCGCAGGCGATCTCCCCGACGACTGCCTTCCACCCCTCGCCGGGCAGCCGGCGGGCGAGCAGGGCGAAGGGAACCGCGGCCGGCGGCCCGGCGAGGAACGACCACTCGAACGCCAACCCCAGCCGCCGGCAAAGCCAGTAATACAGGCCGAACAGCGCCAGCAGCCCGACCGCGGCGACGTCGTCCGTCCGCCTCGCCCCCGGCCGGGAGGCCACCCCCGCCGTCGCCCACAGCGCCGCGTGCACCGCCAGCGGCCAGGTGAACAGGAACGCGCCCGCCGCGTGCCCGAGCGCCGTCGTCCCCGCCGCTCCGGATAAAAACGCCCAAGCCGGCCACCAGAGGCGAAACCGGGCCGCGAACGGTCGATCAGACCGCCGGCCGAACGCCCCCGCGAACCCGCAGGCGACGACGGCGGCGGCCCAGTACAGGGCGACGCAGACGCCGAACCACTCCCCCAGCATGCGGCGGGTGGGCGCGTCCATCATATATTCCGGTTCGACCGGCAGCACGGCGGCGGTCCAGTCCGTGGCGGGAGTCAGGTCGCCGGTGGTACGGGAGTCTGGCGGAGTCGAGGACTCCCGCTTGTCTCCCGGGTTGTCTCCGCGTGGGGCGTCCGTCAGCCGCACGGCGACGGCCCGGTCCTGATGGCGGGCGTACAGCACGCCGCCGGCGAGCAGCGGTGCCGTCCAGACGACCGCCCCCGGCAGCAGCGGCGTGCGGCCCGGTTCCTCATATCGGTCCGGCGTGGCCCGGGCGAGGATCAGTTCGCCGGAGTCGTTGAGCATCAGCAGGCGTTCGCCGTCGCTCAGCACGCTGCACTGGCCGACCGCCTCCGGCTCGGCGCTGCGGCGGGCCTGCATCGTGCCGACGGTCCAGCGGGTCTCCCCGGTGAGGAAGTCCACGCAGCGGAACGCCCCCCGGCTGGGCCGGTGCGGCTTGGCCTGCACGTCGTGCAGATCGAACCCGTACAGGCTGTCGCCCACGAGAATTGAGGAACACACGTCGTTGCTAAGAACCTTGCTTTTCCAAACCCGCCGCACGCCGGGCGGGTCCGCGGTCAGTTCCAGCAGTTCCGACCCGGCCCGGAACGGGCCGCTGATCCAGAGATACGGCTCCCGATAGATCGGCCGGGCGGCGTGTTCGTCATAGCCTTCGGAGAGCTTTTCCCGCCACAATTGTTCCCCCGTCTCCCGGTCGAAGGCGATGAGAGCGTTGCGCAGGTAACCCAGAACCAGCGGCCGGCCGTCGCGTTCAATGCAGATCGCCGGGCAGTGACTGGCCTGATCCGCGCCGCTGTGCCACAGCGTCTTGCCGGTGGCGGGGTCGAGGGCGACCATCGCCGCGTCCGCCCCGCCGACGGGCAGATATAACCGGCCGTCGGCGAGGACCGGCGGGCAAGAAAGGCCGAACTCCACCGGCTCCGCGGCGAAGCGTTCGTAGAGATCGAACGCCCACAGCGGCTTGCCGGTCGCCGCGTGCAGACAGCCGACCGTGCCGTGCGGCTCCGTATAGAAGACCCGGCCGTTATGGACGACAGGCGCCGACCGCGGACCGGGATACAGGCCGGCGGGGTCCCAGGCGTGGGCAGTGCGACGGTCCCACAGCGTCTCGCCGGTCGCGGCGTCAAGGCAGAGCACCGACTGCCCCAACAGCGATTGGCCCTGCGTATAAATGCGGTCGCCGTCCGCCGCGAAGCCGCTGTAGCCCTGGCCGAAGTCCGCCTCCCACAGCACCGGCAGGCCGTTCGGGGGGAAGGCCCCCGGCAGCGGCTCGGTGGTTCCGACTTCGACCCCGCCGGCGGCCCCGGCGCCGAGGAGCAGGGCGGCAGCGAGGGGGATCAGCGGCGTCACCCCGTCAGCGTACCCGTCCCCCGGTAGGGAATGCCCGCGGGTGGAGGCCCCGCACGCCGACCGGCGCGTTTCCTGTGCCGCCGTCGGGCCGCGGGCGGAACGATCAGAGGCTCCTCCGTCCTCCCCGCCCCCCACCGAGCGCTCCCATGAAAGCCGTCGTCTGGCACGATATCGGCGATATCCGCCTGGATAACGTCCCCGAGCCGAAGCTCAAAGAGTCCACCGACGCGATCGTGCGCCTCACCGCCAGCGCCATCTGCGGGACGGATCTGCACTTCGTCCGCGGCACGATGCCGGGCATGAAGGCGGGCACGATCCTCGGGCACGAGGGCGTCGGGGTGGTGGAGGAAGTCGGCAAAAATGTGCGGAACCTATCGGTCGGCGACCGGGTGGTGATCCCCTCGACCATCGCCTGCGGGCACTGTTCCTACTGCCGGAGCGGCTATCAGTCGCAGTGCGACGAGGCGAACCCCAACGGCAAAGACGCCGGCACCGCCTTTTACGGCGGCCCGGCGAGCACCGGCCCCTTCGACGGCCTGCAGGCCGAGTACGCCCGCATCCCGTTCGCCGCCACGGGGCTGGTCAAACTCGGCGAGGCCGTCACGGACGATCAGGCGATCTTAATTTCCGACATCTTCCCCACCGGCTATTTCGGGGCGGAGATGGCGGGGGTCGAACCCGGCGACACCGTCTGCGTGTTCGGCTGCGGGCCGGTGGGGATGTTCGCGGTCCTCTCCGCCCAATTAATGGACGCCGGCCGCGTGCTGGCCGTGGACTGCGAGCCGGACCGCCTCGCCAAGGCCCGCGACCGCGGGGCGGAGGTCATTAATTTCAATGAGGAGGACCCGGTTCAGTCGATTAAGGAACTGACCGGCGGGATCGGCGTGGACTGCGCGATCGACGCCGTCGGCGTGGACGCCGAACCCCCGACCGCCGGCCCGGCGAAGGCCGCCGCCGACAAGCTGGCCCAGGAGTTCCGCCTAGAAGTCCGCAAAGCCGCCCCGAACGCGAACCCGGACGGCGACCGCAGCGCCGGCGACTGGGTGCCCGGCCAGGCGCCCAGCCAGGTGCTGCGGTGGGCGGTCGAGGGGCTGGCGAAGGCGGGGACGCTGTCGATCATCGGCGTCTATCCGCCCACGGCGATGGTGTTCCCCATTGGTCAGGCGATGAACAAAAACCTCACCATGAACATGGGGAACTGCCACCACCGGCACTACATCCCGCGCCTCGTGGAGATGGTGCAGGCCGGCCGCGTGCGGCCGACGGACATCCTCACCGTGCACGACGAACTGACCGACGCGATCAGCGCCTACAAGCAGTTCGACGAGCGCAAAGCCGGCTGGATGAAGGTGGAACTGGACCCGGCGAAATGACGCCGACGGCGTGAGGTTGCGGGTTGTTCGTCCGTCCCGTCCCGCAAACCGGCGAGTTGCCGTCGGGCGGGCGGGGGTGAGTGGCGAAGCGGGGGGCGGGGCCGCACACTGCGGCCCCGCCCCTCGTATGCGTTCGCGCCGATGTCCTCCGACAGCCCCGCCCCGCTGCCCGCCGACCCGGGGCCGGGCATTCCGTCCTCCGCCGACCCGGCTGCGTCCGCCGCCCCGGGCTGGGTTCCGCCGCCGGAGGAGCTGCTGACCTACAACGCCAAGCTGGGGCTGGTGCTGTTCGTGGTCTATACTTCGCTGTACGCGAGCTTCGTGCTGATCAGCGCCTTCTTCGTGGACTGGATGAGCGTGCTGTGGGCCGGCGTACCGGCGAGCGTGTGGAGCGGCTTCGCTCTGATTGCGATCGCCGTGTTCATGGCGGTGCTGTACGGCGTGCTGGCGCGGGACGCGGTCGAACCGCTGCGGGAGTGAACAGGCGGCGAACCGCCCGTTACCCCCCGCCGTCCGACCCGTTCCGCCTTCCAAAAATATGCAGCACGAAGCCTCCCTCACCGCCGTCCTGATCTTCGCCGCCTTCGTGGCGGGGACGTTGGTCCTCAGTTGGTGGCTCGGCCGCCGCACCAAGGGCGCCGCGGGCTACTTCGCCGCGCACGGGCAGATTCCCTGGTTCGTCAACGGCGTGGCCTTCGCGGGGGACTATTTGTCAGCGGCGAGCTTCCTGGGCATCTGCGGGATGATCGCCTTCTACGGCTACGACGGATTTTTATACAGCATCGGCTTCTTGGCCGGCTGGGTGGTGGCCCTGTTCGTGATCGCCGAGCCGATGAAGCGGATGGGAAAGTTCACCTTCGCCGACGCGTTAGACGCCAAGTTCAATTCGAAGGGCATCAAGATCGCCGCGGGGCTCTCCACGTTGGCGGTCAGCATCTTCTATCTGATCCCGCAGATGGTCGGCGCCGGGGCGCTGGTCACCCCGCTGCTGGGCCTGCCGCACTGGGTCGGGGTGACGCTGGTCGGCGGCGTGGTGATCGCGATCGTGACGACCGCGGGGATGGTCTCGACCACCTGGGTGCAGTTTATCAAGGGCGGGCTGCTGGTCGTGTTCAGCACGATTCTGGTGGGGCTCGTCTTGTGGCGGGGCCTGGAGTCTCCGGATCCGCAGTTTGACACGCTGTTCACCCTCGAGACTCCTAGTCAAGACGCCGCCGAGGCGCTGAGACAAGTTCCTGAGTTGGCTAATGAGCGTCTCATCGGCCAGAAACGGGTCAAATCGAACGTCTCGGAAGGCGAAACACTTTTTGTCACTCGGAACGCGAACAGCGGTCGCGTTAGCGGCTGGAGATTGTTCGACACGAGCTATTTCGCAGTCGACGGGCTTGGCGAATCCGGAGAGTGGTCACAGGCGGAGTGGTCACAGGCGGAAAGGAAGCAAAGTATGATCGTGCAGGCCGCCGCGATCACGACGACTCCCGTCGGAGAGGTCCAATACTCGATCGGTCGTTCGGACGACGAGCGAGCGGATCCGGAGGATGAAGCCACGGCCGCAGATCTGCCGCCGTTCGGCGTGTTCCAAAGACCGATCGACGCTACCGCCTTCGCCGGGGGGCCAGCCCCGGCCGACGAGTCGCACGACCCGATCGGTTTTCTAAAGCAGTTCGGCGGCGGCTCTGCGTCGCTGCCGCGAACGACCGAATTCATTGAAGACGACGGAACCCGGACCATTGTCTTTCAGTTCGATACCAAGTCCGGCGCCGACCTCCTCACCCCCGGCAACCACCCCAAGTTCGCCGATATTAAATCGGACGAACTGCTCGGCAAGATCAATTTCCTCTCCCTGATGCTCGCCCTGTTCTGCGGCACGGCTTCGCTGCCGCACATCCTCATCCGCTACTACACCGTCAAGGACGCTGCGGCGGCCCGCAAATCGACCATCGTCGGCATCATGGTCATCGGGTTCTTCTACGTCCTGACGCTGTATATCGGCCTGGGGGCGATGACCAGCGGGGCCCTCGACCCCACCGACAGCAACATGGCCGCCCCGCTGCTGGCCCGCAGCTTCGGGGAGTGGTTGTTCGCCTGCATCAGCGCCGTCGCCTTCACCACCGTGCTGGGGACCGTGTCGGGCCTGATCCTCGCCAGTGCCGGGGCCGTCTCGCACGACCTGATGACCCACGGCCTCGGCATCGAGATGGACGAGGCGAAACAGGTTCGGGTCGCGAAGATCGCCAGCGTGGTCGTCGGCGTGATCGCGATCGGGTTGGGGATCGCCTTCCAGGGGATGAACGTCAGTTACCTCGTCGGCTGGGCCTTCAGCGTGGCGGCCAGCGCGAATCTGCCGGCGTTGGTCTGCATCCTGTTTTGGAAGGGCACGACCAAGCAGGGCGTGATCGCCGGGGTGACGATCGGGATGATCAGCTCCCTGGCCTGGATCCTGCTCTCCAGCGACACCTACGGCGAGGTCTACGGCCTGAACCCGGCGGACGCCCTCACGCCGTTCACCCAGCCGGGCATCGTGACGATCCCGCTGGGCTTCGCGTCGCTAGTCCTCGTCAGCCTGCTGACGAAGAAGCGGAGTCTGGCCCACTAACCCGAAGCGTCAGCGAGGGCCCGTCGGGCGCAGCCCGACGGGGTAAACGCTTGTGCGGTCGGAGCGGTCGCGTCAGGGTTTCTACGTCTCGCGGCTGCGCCGCGGCCCTCGCTGACGCTTCGGGTTAGTAGCGACCATGCATTCCGAGCCGACGGCGTACTTCCTCACCTGGGTGACGTACGGCGCCTGGTTGCCGGGCGACGCTCGAGGGTGGGTCGTCTATCGGGGCGGGTGGCGACTGCCGGACCCGGTGCGGGAGCGTGAAGCCGCGGCGGTGATGACGGAGAACGCCTGCACGCTCGATCGGGGACGTCGACTGGCCGTCGAGGAGCAGATCGCGGCGACCTGCCGGCGCCGCGGATGGATTTTACACGCGGTCAATTGTCGTTCAAACCATGTGCATGCGGTCGTCACCGCCGCGGGGGTGACTCCGAAGAGGGTGCGGACGGATTTGAAGGCCTGGGCCACGCGACGGCTCAAACAAGTCGACGCCAAGCGGGTGAACTGGTGGGCCGAACGCGGCAGCGTGCGCTTCGTCAACGGCGAAGAATCGCTTGCCGAGGTCGTCGCCTACGTTCGGGACGTACAGGATCGGCAGTGCGCACCAACCCGAAGCGTCAGCGAGGGCCGCGGCGCAGCCGCGGGAGGGGGCTCAACGCATCTCGATCCGGCTGCGCCGGATCGCCCTCGCTGACGCTTCGGGTTGGTAGGGCGGCCAGCGGGAAGTCGCGTTCGGCCGGCTGGCCGGTCCAGCCGACGAGGGCCCGGGGGGTGAGCAGCACGGCGCCGGCCGGAGAGCCGGCCAGTGCTCCGGTCCGCACGCCGGCCTCCGCCAGCGGGATGACGCCGCGGGCGGCGCCGGTGGCGGCGTCGACCAGCACGAGGCGGTCCGCCGTCGCCCAGCAGACGGTGTCGTCGCCGATCAGGCCCGCCGCGTACGCGTCCACGGGGCCGGGGAGAACCCGCGGGGCGGGGATGTGCCACGCCGTCTCGCCGGTCGTCGGCTCCAAGCCCCACAGCCCGCGGGCGGCGGCGACGAGCAGGCGGTTCGCGGCGACGCCCAGCACGCGTTCGCCCACGCCGGGCAGGTCGCGGGCCCACAGCGGGAGGCCGGTCTCCGCGTCCAGCGTCCGCAGGCCGGGGGCGCCGGTCGGGGCGAGGAACACGCGGCCGCCGATCACCGCGGGGGGCTCCGAGGACGCCGCCGCCGCGGCCGGGGCGCGGTCGTGGGCGGTCAGCCAGACCGGCCGGCCGTCCGCGGCGTCGAGGCAGGCGACGGCCCCGGCGCCGGCGTCCACGAACAGCCGCCCGCCGACCAGCGTGGGCGTGATCGAACTGCGGGTGCGCACCCCCGGGGCGGGTACGGAGCGGGCCGCCCCCAGCGGCGCCCGCCACCGGATCGAACCGTCGGCGAGGTCCAGCGCCACCGCCTCCAACAGCGGACGCGGCCGGTTCCGGCGGGCGACGGCGAAGGCCCGCGGCGCCCCGGTCAGCAGGTCGAGCCCCAGCGCCGGCGTCCCCTCCCAACTCCACGCGGCGGCGGCGGGATCGAGAGCGGCGGCGTCGGTTTGCAGGGCCTCCGCGGGCGTTTCCCACCGCAGTTCGCCCTCCCGCCGCAGGTCCAGGCAGACGAGGGAGGAGGTCGGCGCCCGTAGGGCCTCCGGCGGCCACTCCACCGCGGGGTCGCCCAGCCGGGCGACGGCGAGGGCGCCGAACAGGGCCACGCCGTGCCGCACGGCGCCCACCGGCGGCGGTTCGCGGTCGGCTCCGACGGCCCCCAGGGCGTCGGGGAACGGGGCGGGGAGTTCGAACGCCGGCGGCGGCGGGTAGAGCGTGCCGTCGTCGGGCTGGCCGTCCGCCGACAGGCCGTCCGCCGAGAGACCGATCGGCCACCGCGGCCGGCCGTCGGCGAGGGCCAGCCCGACGACGCGGTCGCCGGCGTTGTACAGCACCACGTCCTCCCAGATCGCCGGGGCGGAGGGGACGGCGCCGGCGGCGTTGCCCGCCGGGGCGACCCCGACCCGCGGCACGGCCCAGGAGGGCCCGCCGGCGGCGAGCGCCCGGGCCGCCGGCGTGGCGAAGGGCGCCGGCAGCGCTCGCAGCCGACCGTCGCGGGCGCCGTTCTGCTGCGGGGCGCGGGTGCGGTCCGGCAGCGCCCGCGGCGGCCAGCGGGCCGGGTCAGGGGGCGTCGCCCACGCCGAGCGCTCCCCCGCCTCCGGGAACGCGGCGAGGAAGCGGGTTCGCTCCCACTCGGCGAGGGCGAAGCGGCCGGCGGCGAGATCCGCGGCGATCACGTTCCCCCAGTCCTCCGCCGCGGCGGAGGACAACGGGCCGTCCGGGGCGAGGCGGGCGCGCTCGGCCCAGCGGCGGCGGGCTTCGTCCAGCCGTCCCTCCCGGAAGGCCGCGGCGGCAAGGTCGCCCGCGGCGGCCCGGCCGGCGGGGGAGAAGGGCAGTTCCCTCGCCAGGGTGAAGGGCGGGCGGGGGTCGGACGGGTCGGCCTCCGCCTCGGCCGCCAAGCGGCCGACGCGGGCCGCCGTGGCCCGCTCCCACGCCGCCCGGGCCGCCGGCGGGGCCTCCGCCAGCCGGAGTTCGACGGCCCCATCCGGTCCCAGCCAGCGGGCGGCGGCGCCGGAGACCAGCGGGGCGGGGAGCCAGTCCGAGGCGGCCCGATCGCGGGCGTCCCGCAGCGCCGCGGCCCACTCGTCCCAGCGCTCCTCGTTCGCCAGGGGAGCCAGCGCGGCGAAGGCGGCCTCGGCGGCCGGCGCCGGCGGCGGCAGGAACGGCGGCGCCGCCCACCCCGCGACCTCGCCGAGCCCGACCCACACCGCCGCCCCCAGGAGGAGGACCGAACGGCGGGCGGGCGACGACAGGGACACGGGGAACGACGGCGGCGGGGGGCGGAGCGGACGCGGTCCGAACGGCGCCACGATACGGCGCCCCCGCATCCTCGACATCCGAACAGGAACGCGACAGAATCCGCGGGCCTGATTGCGATCCAACCCGAACCGCACGATGCGACGGTCTTCTGGAACGTAAATCGCCGGCGTTTTCGCCGTTGTCCCGCCCTTGGCGGGGGTTAGGATTGTCGGCCGAACTTCGGGGGGGAGCCCCCCCACCGCGGTGAAGGGGAGACACCTGACTTCGGTCCAGACGGACCTTCACAATTACGCCATACAACCTTTGGCATGGCAGAGCCCGGCTCGCCCGACTCTCCCCGGGGAGAGGCTGCGAATCGCACTGTTGATCCGGACGCGTCCCGGGGCGAATTGGCCCGCGTCGTCCCGCCGGGGCACGATCCGTCGTTGCGCGACGGCAAGCGTCTGAAGCACTCGGAGGAGGGCTATTGGTCGGAGACGATCCCGGAGGAGGATCGTTCCAACTTGCTGTCCACGGTGGTGAACGCCGCCAATACGATGATCTGCCTGTCGGAGAAGCGGGGGGAGGGGGAGACCCCGCTGATTTACGTCAACCGCTACTTCTGCGAGTTCACCGGCTACGAGCCGGAGGAGATCCTCGACCGCGACTGCCGCTTCCTGCAGTTCCGCGACGGCCAGCGGATCGAGCAGGACAACCTCGACAGCCGGGCGGAGCTGCGGGAGTCGATTCGAGAGCGGCGATTCGTCCGCATGACGCTGCGGAACTTTAAAAAGGACGGGACAGAGTTCCGCAACGAACTGTATCTCTCGCCGCTGGAGGAGCCCGACGGCAGCGTGCGGTTCTTCGTGGGGGTGCAGAACGACGTCACCGAGCGGGATCTGCTGATCGATCGACTGCAGGAGAGCGAGTCCTCCCTCAACGCGACCTTCGCCGCCAGCCCGGTGGCGCTGGCGGTGGTGGAGCGCGAGGGCGACGGGCCGGTGCGGCACCTGCGGGTCAACCCGGCGGCGGCGCGGTTGCTGCTCCGCGACGCGGACCGCTCCGCCGCCGATCAGTGCGTGGGTCGGTCGCTCGAGGACCTCAACGTGCCGGCGCCGCTGTCGAACTGGCTGAACGACGCCTTCGAGACCATCGCCTCCGGCGAGGTCGGCGAGGAACCGCTGCGCTGCCGGCTGGACCAGATGGTGCACGGGGAGCGGCGGCACCTGGCGGTGTCCGCGACGGCGGTCGGCGCCGGCCCCGAGGGCGCCCGGCGGTTCTGCTACACCGCCGAGGACCTGACGGAGTTCGACGCCCTCGAGGCCGACCGCACGCTGATGCGGGCCGCCGTCCAGCAGACGGACGTGCCCACCCTCATCGTCGATAACGAACTCGACCCGCCCGGCCCGAAGATCGTGTACGCCAACCCGGCGGCGATCGAACTGGTCGGGTTCCCGGCGGAGGAGTTGAACGGCGCGCTGCTCACGACGCTGGACGGCCCGCGGACCGACCGCGACTTTCCCGCCCGGATGCGGCAGGCCCTCAAACAGGACGGGCGGTTCCACGGGGAATCCCTCGTCTATGACGCCGACGGGACGCCGCTGTCGGTCGAGTGGGACGTGTCCGCCGTCCGCGACTCCGAGGGCACGCCCACCCACTACGCGGTCACGCTGCGCGATCTGCGGGGGCGGCGGGAACTGGAGTCTCAGGTCCTCAGCGCCCAGACCCGGGAGCAGGCCCGCATCGCCCGGGACCTGCACGACGGCGTCGCCCAGCAGCTCGCCGGCCTGAACATGCTGTGCGGCACCCTGAAGGCGCAGGCCGCCGCGGGCGAGGACGTGACGGAGGCGGTGGACGGCATCGTCGAGGTCGTCCGCAGCGCCGCCCGCGATCTGCGGGGCGTCGCCCACGGCCTGATGCCGTTGGACCCGGACCGCGGCGGCCTCGCCGAGGGCCTGAAGCGCCTGGCCGCCATCAGTTCGGAGATCACCCTCGCCCGCTGCACCTTCGAGGCCCCGGACGGCCCCGTGCCCGTCGGCGACCCCGACGTCGCCCACCACCTGTACCGCATCGCCCAGGAGGCCCTCAGCAACGCGGTGCGGCACGGCCGGGCCAAGCACGTCCGGCTGATCCTCGCGAACGACGGCCCCGATTGCGCCCTGCTCTCCATCGTCGACGACGGCATCGGGTTCGAAGGCAGCAACCCGAACGCCGATCCGGAGGGCGGCATCGGCCTGACCGCGATGCGCTTCCGCGCCCAGGCGATCCACGGACGGCTGCGATTTGAATTGGAGGAGTCCGGCGGGACGCGCATCGTCTGCGCCTTCCCCCACGCCGGCGACCGCGACGCCTGAACGGCGGGCGGGGGGGCGTTCTCCCCTCTCCCCTTAAGGGAGAGGGGCCGGGGGTGAGGGTGACGCACGGTTCACCCGCTCCCGCCCATGCAGTGGCGACTTCGCCGACGGGCGAGGGAACGGACCCTGGACGGCGTTCGGGAGTCGCAGCCCCCTCGCCCCCGACCCCTCTCCCTCAAAAGGGGGCGAGGGGAGGAGCAGGCCGCCCGGGTCGTGACGGCCGGGGCGGGGGCCGGGGCGAACCGGGGACGGACCAGTCGCTACGCTGGGCCGGCTCGCTCCTCCCCCGTCGCTCGCAGGTTCGCCCGTGGCTCCCGCCCTTCTTGTTCCCGCCCTGGTGGTCGCGTTCGCCCCGCCGGCGGCGGAGTCGTCTGAACCGACGGCGCGTCCCGTGCCGATCATCTTCGATACGGATATGGACACCGACTGCGACGACGTCGGCGCCCTGGCGATCCTGCACGCCCTGGCGGACGCGGGCGAGGCGGAGATCCTCGCCACCCCGGTCAGTTCCCGGTTTCGCTACTCCGCCCCGTGCACCGCGGCGATCAACGCCTGGTACGGCCGGCCGGAGCTGCCGGTCGGGGCGCCGAAGGGGGGCGGGGCCGACACCAGCCGCGGCTCCAGGTACGCCAAGCAGATCGCGGCGGGGTTCCCCGCCAAAGTGGCCACCAACGAGGCCGCCCCGGACGCGGTGCGGGTGTATCGGGAGGTCCTCGCCGCCCGCCCGGACGTCGCCAACGACCCGGCCGGCGGGGTCGTGGTGGCGACGGTGGGCTACTGCACGAACCTTCGCGACCTGCTCAGCAGCCAGCCGGACAAGATCAGCCCGCTGTCGGGGGCGGAACTGGTGAAGGCCAAGGTGCGGCTGTGGGTCTGCATGGGCGGCCGCTACCCGGAGCACCGCGACCCGGCGGTGTACGGCAACTTCAAGCCGGACCCGTTCAGCGCCGTCGTCGCCGCCCGCGACTGGCCCACGCCCGTCGTCTTCACCGGCCTGGGCGAGGAGGTCAAGACCGGCGGGACGCTCTCGGAGACGCCGGAGAACAGCCCGGTTCGCCAGGCCTATCGACTGTATCTCGGCGACACGCCGGCCCGACCGAGCTGGGACCCGATCGCCGTGCTGTACGCCGTCCGCCCGGACGCCCCCTTCTGGACGGTGCGGGAGCAGGGCTCCAACGAGATCTTCCCCAACGGCACCAACGCCTGGCGCGACGAGCCCGACGACCCCCGCCACCGCCTGCTGGAATGGGCCGAGGGGGTGGAAACGAGCGCGGTGCGAGACGTGCTCAACGAATTGATGACCCGCCCCCCGGCCGCTCGGTCCGAGAGCAGACCGCCCGCCGCAGACTGACCGCGGAGCACAGCGCCAGCGGGACCGCCAGCCACCCGAGGCTGAACGCCGCGACGCCGGCGCCGGCGGTCTTCCCGTCGCCGGAGGGCTCGGCGCCGTGACGGTCGGCCGTTGACGGCCCCCGGGCGGGCCGGCACACTGGCGGTTTGATCCTCTCGCCGCCGCGTGCGGCCCCGCCCTCGCCCATGTTCACCGGCCTCGTCGAAGCCAAAGCCGTCGTCCATCGGCTGGACGAGCGCGGCTCCGACGTGCGGCTGACCCTCGCCGTTCCCCCCGCCAACGGCCGCGGCGAACCGCTCGCCGGCGACGTCAAGCTCGGCGACAGCGTCGCCCTCAACGGCTGCTGCCTCACGGTCGTCGAGATCGCCGGGCCGGCCGGCGAACTCTGGAGCTTCGAGGCCGGCGCCGAAACGCTTTCTCGCACCAACCTCGGCGAACTGTCCGAGGGCCGCGGCGTCAACGTGGAGCGGGCCCTGCGGGCCGGCGACCGCCTCGGCGGGCACCTCGTCCAGGGCCACGTCGACGCCGTCGGAACCGTGGCGAAGCTCGACCGCGACGGCGAGTGGCTGAATATGCACTTCACGGCCCCCGCCAACGTCGCCGAACTGCTGGTGGACAAGGGCAGCGTCTGCGTGGACGGCGTGAGCCTGACCGTCTGCGAACCGCACCTCGGCCCCGACGGCGACGGGGGGTTCTATGTGGCCCTGATCCCGCACACGCTGCACGAAACGACCCTCGGCGACCGCTCCGTCGGCGATCGGGTTAACTTTGAGGCGGACGTCCTCGGCAAATACGTGCAAAAACTGCTCGCCCCGCATTTGGCGAGGGCGGGGCGATGATGAATTGGTTCGCCGCTCACGCTCATTGGTTCGCGTACGGGGCGGCCTTCAGTGCGTTCATCGCCCTCTCAGTTTGGTACGAGACCGTTCTGTCGCAGCGGAAGCGGGCCGCGCTGCACCCCTACCTCGGCCGGTCGTGCCGCGGGATCCGTTGGCACAGGCGGTTCCCGGGCGCGCCGCACGACGAGATTCGCCGGTTCGTTCGCGGCTTCGCGGAGTGCTTCCGCGTCGCCCCCCACCTCGCCACGCAGTTCGGACCGGACGACCGGCCCTTCGTCATCTGGGACGAAGCGACCGTCGGCGGTCCGTTCGCCTTGGACGACAACGAAGAACTGTATGACTGGGGCGTCGTCCTTGAAGAGGAGTATCGCATCTCGCCCGAACTCCAGGCCACGTGGGACGAACGCACCACCCTTGCCGACGTCTTCGCCCTGACCCGCTCCGCGGGCTGACGCCCGCCGCCTATTTCCTTTCGCCCCGCCCCCCCCGCCTTTGAGCGATCCCCGCCGCCAGACCCGCACGCATCTCATGTCGCTGTTCAAGCGACACGGGCTGCACCCGCGCACCGATCTGGGTCAGAACTTCTTAATTGACCTGAACATTCTCGACTTCGTGGTGAAGGAGGCCCACCTCGAGAAGGACCGCGACGTCGTGTTGGAAGTGGGCGCCGGGACCGGGGGGATGACGGCGTTCCTCAGCGACGGCGCCGCGGCGGTGATCTCCGTGGAGGTCGATAAAACGATGTTCGCAATGGCCTCCGAAGCCCTGGGGGAGCGGGAGAACGTCACGCTGCTGCAGACGGACGCGCTCAAGAACAAAAATAAAATCTCGCCGATCGTGCTGGAGGCGGTGCAGGCCGAGTTGGACAAGCTGGCCGCCCGCAACCCGGAGGAGCCGCCGCGGCTCAAGCTGGTGGCGAACCTGCCGTATAATATCGCCACGCCGATTATCTCGAACCTCGCCGGCAGCGATCTGCCGTGGAGCCGGATGGTGGCGATGATTCAATACGAACTCGCCCAGCGGATGGCCGCCCGCCCCGGCGAGGCCGGCGACGCCGGCGGCGGCGGCGGGAGTTACGGGGCCCTGTCGGCCTGGGTGCAGAACCTCGCGGGAGTCAAAATTCTCAAGAAGATCCCGCCCAGCGTGTTCTGGCCGCGGCCGGGGGTGGATTCGGCGGTCATTCGCCTGAACCCCAACCCCCGCGCCCGCGATCAGATCGCGGACTTGCGGTTCTTCCAAGACTTTCTGCGGCGGATGTTCCATCACCGCCGCAAGCTAATGCGGGGCGTGCTGTGCGGCATGTACCGCCAGCAATTGGACAAACCGGAGGTCGACGCCGTCCTCGCCGCCGAGGGCTACGAACCCAACGCCCGGGCCGAAGCCTTCGACCCCACGCAGCTGCGCGAGTTGGGCAACGCCTTTTATCACGCGATCGAGGCGAAGAACGCGTCCCCGTCCGCTTCCACTTCGCCTGACGAGGAAGAGTGATGTACGCCGTCATTTTGCTGGCATGTCTTACCGCCCCGCCGGCCGACGTTGCCCCCGCGCCGAGGGAGGCTTGGATCGCGGGGCTGCCGGAGTTGCTACCGGCCGGTACGTCGTTTCGGTGGAAGGGGGAAGTCACGATCTACTCGGCCGCGGAAGCCGCCGTGATCCGCCGAAGGGTGGAGACCGCGCAGCGGCGGTTCGACGAGCGGCAGGGGCTCGCGGACGGCCTGATCCGGCCGACGCAAGAACTTTGCACCGTGATCGAATGTCGCAGCGGCCGGCTGACCTGTCTGGTTCCGAACGGGTTCGTTTACAGAGAACCGACCGGCGCGCCGGGCGTTCGGCACATCCCGCTTTATAAGATCGAACTCGTCACCGAGACCGCCGCCCGCTACGCCGAGCGCACCGGCACGCCGCTGCCGGCCGAAGCGGCGCTCGAACCGGCCGCGGACGACGCAGAATAATCGCTCGAACGCGCCGCCTAACGGCGACGGCGAACCAGCCCCTCACTTTCTCCCTTCCACTTTCATCCTGCCACCTTCCCACCCGATGCAAGACCGGATCGCCGCCGAGGGGCTCACGTTCGACGACCTGCTGTTGGAACCCGCCTACAGCGAGGTGATGCCCAGCGAATGCGACGTCAGCTCCCCGCTGACCCGCCGCATCCGGCTGAACGTGCCGGTGCTGTCCAGCCCGATGGACACCGTCACCGAAAGCGAAATGGCGATCGGCATGGCCCAGGAGGGCGGCATCGGCGTCGTGCATAAAAACCTGACCGTCGACCGGCAGGCCCTGGAGGTGGACCGCGTCAAACGCAGCGAACACGGCGTCATCGTTGACCCCGTCACCCTGCCGCCCGAGGCCACCGTCGCCGACGCCAAACGGCTCATGACGGAGCGGAACATCGGCGGCGTGCCGATCGTCGACGCCGACCCCAACGGCGGCCCCGGCAAGCTGCGGGGCATCCTCACCTCCCGCGACCTGCGGTTCCTCGACACCGCCGACGTCCGCATCTCCGAGGTGATGACGAAGGACAATCTCGTCACCGCCCCGCCGGAGACGGACCTGCGGCAGGCCCAGCAGATCCTGCTGCGGAGCAAGGTCGAAAAGCTGCTCCTGGTGGACGATCAGTTCCGCCTGCGGGGGCTCATCACCATTAAGGACGTCGATAAGAACCGCCGCTATCCCCGGGCCTGCAAGGACGACCGCGGGCGCCTGCGGGTCGGCGCCGCGGTGGGGGTGCACGATTTCGAACGGGCCGCCGAATTGATCCGCCGCGGCGCCGACGTGCTGGTCGTGGACAGCGCCCACGGGCATTCCAAGAACGTGATCGACACCGTCCGCGAACTGAAGAAGCGGCACGACGTCGACATTATCGCCGGCAACGTCGCCACGGAGCAGGGCGCCAAGGACCTCGCCGCCGCCGGGGCGGACGCGGTCAAGGTGGGCATCGGCCCGGGCAGTATCTGCACGACGCGGATTATCTCCGGCGTGGGGGTGCCGCAGCTGACCGCGATCGCTGGGGCGGTGCGGGGGGTGGCGGGCACCGACGTGCCGCTGATCGCCGACGGCGGCGTTCGCTACTCCGGCGACATGGTCAAGGCCCTCGCCGCAGGTGCCAGCACGGTGATGCTCGGCGGACTGCTGGCCGGCCTGGACGAATCGCCGGGCGAGCGGATTCTGTATCAGGGACGGAGCTTCAAGCGGTATCGCGGGATGGGCAGTTTAGGGGCGATGGAACAGGGCAGCGCGGACCGCTATCGCCAGTCGATCGGTTCGCCCGATGGGAGCGGTGACGACGGTTCCGCCGGCGGCTCGCGCAAGCTGGTCCCGGAGGGCGTCGAAGGCCGGGTGCCGTATCGCGGCCCGCTGGCGCCCCTCCTCTATCAGATGGTGGGCGGTCTGCGGGCGGGGATGGGGTACCTGGGTTGCGCCACGGTCGACGAACTACGGACCAAGCCTCGGTTCCTGCGGGTCTCGGCGGCGAGCGTCCGGGAAAACCACCCGCATGACATCGCCATCACTCAGGAAGCGCCCAACTACTCCGCGGAGTATTCCGGCGCCGACCCGGTCTAATCGCGCCCCCCGGGCCGCCCGCCGCAAACGGTGGGCGACCCTGTTTTGCACCGCGGCGGCGCTCGCCGCGGGCGGGGTCGGCTTCGCGCCGCAAGGGTTCGCCCAACAGGGTTCGGCCCCGCAAACCGGGTCGGAACCGTCCGTCGACCGCGGGGCGGAGGTAATGAACCGCCTGCGGCGCCGCGATCCCGAAGCGGCCCTGCAGCAGTACTCCGGGGGCTGGCGCAAAGCCGGTTCGCCCGAGGCGGCCGAGGCGGTTCCCGTGCTGCTCCCCCACGCCCCGGCCCGGCTGCGGGACGAAACCCCCGCGGCTCCGGTGCGGCATCGCCAGGACGCCCAGCAGCCGCCCGCCGACCCGTCAGCCGACGACATGCCGGCCCCCCAGCCGCCGGTTGGGAACGGGTTGAATCTGGACATCGATCTGGAAGGCCTGGGTCTGGACGACCTCGGTCTGCCCGGGCTCGGTCTGCCGGACAACCTCGGCCTGCCGGACGATCGGGAGTTCGACGGGGGGCCGTCCGCCCTGTACCGGCCGATCCGCGACGTGCGGGACCCCGCGGGGATCCGCTCGATCCTGCCGTTCGCCGATTACGACCCGTACCCGGACCCGGACGACCCCTGCCGCAACCTCTGTCCCCGGCCGGAGGGTTGCCCGCCGCAGGACGCCGACGGGGACCGCGTCGCCCTCTGCCCGGAGGTCGCGCCGCTCTCCACGGCGCCCTATCAGCCGCGGCCCGTGCTGCCGGTGCAGTATCGCTGGGCGGCGCCCAATATCACCTACAACCCGCTCTATTTTCAGGACGTGAACCTGGAACGGTACGGCCATCACCACGGCGTGCTCCAGCCGGCGGCGTCCGTCGGGAAGTTCGGCGTGCAACTGATCGGCCTGCCGTATCAGATGGCGCTGGACCCGCCGCATAAATGCGAGACCCCGCTGGGCTATTACCGCCCCGGCGACTGCGCCCCGAAGCTGTGCTACCAGATCCCGCTGAACGCCAAGGCGGCGCTGGTGCAGGCCGCCGCCGTCAGCGGCGTGGCGTTGATCCTGCCGTGACGTAAGGCGAACGACCGCCGCTTTGATTCCGCGCCCCGGACGCTTCGCAGCGTCCGGGGCGTGTGCGTTCCGGGCGCCTTGCCGCCACGCAATCGTCGCGTCACAGTGGTCGTCGGTTCGCAGCGCCTACGGGAGTCGGTTGATGGTTCGCTCTGGTCGTTTTCGGTTTGCGGCGACGGTCGCGGTTTGTTGGAGCGCATGGACAAATGCGTTCAGCGCCGAGGAGAAGCCGCGACCCAACGTCGTGTTGATCCTGGCCGACGATCTGGGCTGGCAGGACGTCGGCTGCTACGACGTCGACGAACCGTGCCCCTATGAAACGCCGAATATCGATCGGTTGGCGACGCAGGGGACGAAGTTCTGGCAGGCCTATTCGCCCGCCCCGACCTGCGCCCCCTCGCGGGCGGCGATCTTGAGCGGCACGCACCCGGCGCGCGCCCAGAAAACGCATGTGGTCGGCGGCGCCCCGCCGGCCCCGCACAGCCCCGCTTCGCCGCTGATCTCCCCCTGGTACAGCGGCCGGATGCCGCTCAGCGACGTCACGATCGCGGAGGCGTTGAAGCCGTACGGTTATACGACCGGGCACGTCGGCAAATGGCATGTCGCCATCAACCACAACGCCTTCCCGCAGCCGGAGGATCAGGGGTTCGACTTCACCCGCTCCGATCGCGGCGCGACCTCCTCGCAGCGGCCCCATCGCCTGACGGACTTCGCGACCGTCGCCGAAGACGACCCCTATCGCCTGGACGAAGATGGCTTCCCCTTCGATCAGAACACGGAGGACGCGCTGACCTTCCTTCGCACCCACAAAGCCGAGCCGTTCTTCCTCTACCACGCGACCTGGCTGGTTCACTCGCCGATTCACACCCGTTCCGAAGCGCTGCTGCGGAAGTATTGCGAGAAGATGAACGTCCCGTTTCCGACCGAGCCGGAGGAATGGCTTCTGGAAGGGCAACAAAACCCGTTCTACGGGGCGATGGTGGAAATGCTCGATCATTACGTCGGTGAGGTGATCGGCTATTTAGACGAGACCGACGACCCGCGACGGCCGGGGCATAAACTGGCCGAGAACACCTATGTGATCTTTACGTCCGACAACGGCGGGATGGAGAAGCACCCCGGCGAGATTATCACCGACAACGCCCCGCTTGATAAAGGCAAGATCAACGCGAAGGAGGGCGGCGTGCGGGTACCGTTGATCGTCCGCGGCCCCGGCGTCCCGGCCGGCGCGGAATCGGACGCGATGGTCAACGGACTCGACTTCTATCCGACGATTCTCGAATGGACCGGCGCCCCACGGCCTGTCGCGCAGCGGCTCGACGGCGTAAGCCTCGCTTCCTACCTGGCGGCGGATCCGGCGGATCGACCGCCGTTACTCGACAGCGACGGCGCCCCCCGCGACACGATGGTCTGGCATTTCCCCCACGGGCCGATGCAGTCCACGATCCGTATCGGCGGGGAGAAACTCGTGCGCAATTGGGGCGAGACGCTGCTGCCGGGGCAGGAAGGGCTGGATCTGTTCCGACTGTACGACGAGGGGGGAAACCGCGTCGATCTTGAAGAAGCCCGAGACCTCTCCGCGGAGCGGCCGGCGCGGGCCGCGGCGATGAACGCGGAACTCGAACGACGCCTCGCCGCGATGAACGCCAGCGCTCCGTATCTCAATCCCGACGCCCGCCGCGCGGGGCCGGAGCGGGCGAAGGTCTGCCGTCCGCTGGACCACGGCCGGGACGGGAACGTCGTGTGGGCGACGTTCGAAGAGCGGGGGGCGAACGTCGTACGGGCCGACCTGATCTATACGAACAACGGCGGGGAGCGATACGAGGAGTGGTATCGCCTGCCCGCCCGTCTCGACGGCGAACGCGCCGAAGCGACGCTGCCCGGGGACGCCACGCACTACCTCTTTAACTTCGTCGACGAGAATCACTATCTCGTCAGCTATCCGGCGATGGCGCCGGAAAAAGGACGCTCCGAACCGCCCTCGACCGCCGCGTTCACGGCCGCGGCCGAGTAGCGGTCGACGTCATCCGCCGTTCGACGTCCCGTCGCCGTTCGAACCGCCGTCGTCGTCGCGGTTCGAGAGGTTCAACGTCTCCTTGAACCACAGCGTCCGCTGGGGAAAGGGGATCTCGATGCCGGCGTCGTCCAGCGCCCGTTTGACCGCGGAAACGACCTGATCGCGGCTCTGCCGTTCGCCCAGCGGGGTCGGGTCGGCCCACCAGCTGATCTTGAAGTTCACGCTGCTGTCGGCGAACTCGTCGGCGAAAATCTCGATCGGCTTGCGGCTCTCGACGGTCTCGCAACCGGCGACGGCTTGATGAATCACCTCGCGGGAGGCGTCCACGTCCTCGCCGTAGGCCACGCCGCAGGTGATCGTCACGCGGCGACTTTTCCAATTCGTCAGCACCTCCACCGGGTTCTTGAACAGGTCGGCGTTGGGAATCACGACCAGCACCCCGTCCGGCTGCCGGACGAGGGTGTTGCGAATGGTGATCTGCTGGATCTTGCCCTTCACCTCGCCGCACTCGATAAAGTCTCCGCGGTCGAAGGGGAACTTCCAGAGGATGAAGATCCCGGCGAGGAAGTTTTCGAACACGTCTTTAAAGGCGAAGCCGATCGCCACGCCGCCGAGGCCCAGCGTGGCGATCAGGCTGCCGGGCGTGACGCCGGGAAAGGCGACGGTGGCGGCGATCAGCACGCCCAGCACCCACACGCCGACGACCAAAAACTGCTCCAGCAGGTCCTGCAAACTGCTGCGGAGCTTCCCGTAGCCGGGCGTGCGGCTGAAAATAAAGCGGGCGATTTTCGCCAGCACGCCGGTCAGCAGCAGCGCCACGAGGGCGACGAGCAACAGCGGGGATTGCTCCAGAAAGTCCTCCCACAACGTTTGCACGCTGCTGCGCACCTGCGTCCAGGCCCGCTGCGCATTGAAGGAGCGATCGACGACGATGTCGTTCTGCACCCCGAACACCCCCTCGACCCGCTTCGCCCAGTCGCGGGCCAGATCTTTATGGGCGCTGACGTCCGTCGTGCCGGTCAGCTTGACGACCCCGCCCTCGGAAGTGACGCCGGGGTTCTTAATGTAATCGTAGGTCGTCAGCAGGGCGGTGATGCGGGCGGCGATTTTGTCGTCGTCGACCGTCTGCTCGACGGGGATGACCTGAGCGATTTCCAACTCCGGTCCCTCCGCGGCCTCCCCGTCCGCGGGGACTTCATCGGCGGGGGCCTCGGCGGCGGGGGGCTCCTGGAGCAGTCGCGGCGCGGCGGCGGCGACGGTCGCCGTCAGGCCGAGCGCCAGGGCGGTGCGAACGACGGCGCTCGCCGACGCGGGGAGGGGCGAGCGGCGACGGGGCATCAGCGGGGGCTCGGGGGCGGCGGGGCGGCGGGGCGGTCGGGGGAGGCCCGGTCCGGGGAAGACCTAGGCGCGTCCGGCGAATCCGCCAGTAAATCCCGGGCGTCGTCGGGGTCGCGGCTGCGGCGGGCCTGATCGTTCAATTCCGGCGTGTCGCTGGACAGGTTCCCCTCCCCGGCGCTGACGATCGGCTCCTCCGGCGTAAGGATCCGCACGGCGGGGGCGTCGTCGGCCTTGTTTGGGTCGGCCTGTGTTGGGCCGGCCTGCTCGGGGGGGGAGGCCGCCGCCGGGCCGTGGGCCCCCTCGTCGCTCCGGCCGTCCTCGCCCCGGCCGTCGTGGGTCCAGGCGGGCGGGAGGCCCCGCAGCGGCACGCCCTTCGGGAAGATCACCTCGCGGGCCTCGTCCGGCATCGTCAGGCCGGCGTCCTCGACGGCCCGTTTAACCGTGCGAATCACGCTGCTGCGAACCTTCAACGTGCTGTTCGCCACGCCGTCGCACCAGAAATAGACCTTTAAATTCACCGTGCTGGCGCCCAGTTCGTCCAGCAGGACCATCGGCTCCGGGTCGGTCAGCACCGCGGGGTGGGAGCGGAGGGCGTCGGCGATCACCTGCTGGGCCTCGGCGACGCCGTCGGCGTAGTCCAGGCCGACCACGAAGTTCAGCCGCATGTTCGGGTTCGCCGTGAGGTTGCGGATCACGGACGTATAAACGGTGCCGTTGGGGATCTGAATATGATTGCCCTCGAAGCTCATCAACCAGGTGCCGCGGGTGGTCACCTTCTGCACGACGCCCTTTTCCGCACCGATCTCCACGACGTCCCCGGCCCGGAACGGCTGGGACACACTCAGCAGCACGCTGGCAAGGAAATTCTCCGCGATGTTGCGAAAGGCGAAGCCCACCACCAACCCGCCCAGGCCCGCCCCGCCCAGCACCCCCGCGGCAAGGCCCGTCAGCCCGCTGACGCTGAGCACCAGATAGACCCCCACGATCCCCACCAGAATCGCCACCGCCCGGACCGCGACCGTTTCCAGCAGCGGGTTTTCGATCCGCGGGCCCAGCACCCGTCGGGCCAGCCGCCGGGCCAGCCCGGCGGCGAAGAACGTCAGCCCCAGCACGACCAGCGCGAACAGCACGTAGGGCACCGCCGCGACCGCGTTCGTCAGCCAACCCCGCAGCGTGGCGGTGATCCGGGAAAGATCGAACGGGTCCGGCGGGGCGACCGTGAGGTTGTTGATGACGACCGAGACGCCGCCCACCGTGGAAGCCAGTTCCGCGATCCGGGCGCGGTGTTCCGGCGTGTCGGAGACGCCGCGGAGCGTCACGATTCCGTCGCCGACCCGCACCGACGGATTGACGATCCAGCCGGCGTCCTCCAGCCGTCGGAGCCGCACCTCCAGGGCGGCGGCGATCGCCTCGTCGTCGGTCTCGTCGTCGACGTCGATCGTCTGACCGGACAGCCGTTCATCCGGTCCCTCCGTCGGCTCGACCGGATCGGTCGTGGCCGGCGGGGCGTCCTGGGCGAAGGCCGCCGGGGCGGAGGCCGGGGCGAGGGCCGGCGCCGTGACGCTCAGTAGCGCCACGAGCAGCGGAGCGGGGGCGGGGAGTCGAACCACGCCGGGACGGTCGCCGGAGCGGCCGCGGCGTTCAACCCCGCCGGGGACGGCGCGGGCGGCCCCGGCGACGGCCCCGGGGCCTCCCCCCGCCGCGGCACGGGGTTCCCCCGCCGGTCGTCGCCCCTGCGCGGTCGTAGGCTGCGGGCCGCACGCCGCGATTCGCCCCGTTCCGCACGCTCCCTCCCGCCGTGGCCGACGTTCCCACCAGCCAGCCCGATAGGGGAGACGCCGAGGCCGGCGGGGACGCCGCCCAGGTGCAGCACCTGACCTACCAGTGCCCGCACTGCGGGGCGAAGTCGTCCGTCGCCGAGGTGCTGATGGGCGAGCGGATCGACTGCCGCCGCTGCCACAAGCCGTTCGAATTGGGCGTGCCCGTCGCCCAACCGATCCGCGACGAACCGGGCGCCAAGGCGGATTACGTCGTCGACCCCGGCGGCGGCGACACGGAGGAGGTCGTGTTCGTCACCCATCCCGCCGCGTTCCGGAACCGGCCGGGCAAAGCGTTTCTGGCCGTGCTGGCGATCGCGTTGGGCGTCGTCGGCGCGATCGGCGGGCTGATCGGCGGATTGGGCTGGGGGGTGATCGAGCCCATCAGCGGGGCGATCGGCGGGACCGTATTGGCGGGGATCGGCGGGGTGTTGATCCTGCTCGGGGCGATCCCGCTGCTCGTCTGGTGGCTGCGGAGCCGGTTCGAAACCCTCACGATCACCGGCCGCCGGACGACGTTCCGGTTCGGCCTGATCGCCCGGGACACGACCGAGATCCAGCACGACGACGTCCGCAACCTCCAGGTGGATCAGTCCGGCCTGGATCGCCTGTTCGGCGTGGGCGACCTGTTCCTGTCCAGCAGCGGGCAGGACGACCTGGAAATCCGGGCCTACGGCATCCCCCACCCGGAGCACGCGGCGAACGTCGTCCGGGACCTGCAATGACGGCCGCCCGGGACGACGCCGCGGTTCTGGACGAATCCGCCGCCGCCGGGGCGGGGACCCTCGATGAAGGGGATTCGCCCTCCGGGTTGGCGGACGCCCCGGACGAGGTGCTGGACGAACTGGAACGCACCCACGACGAGGAGGCGTTCACCGAGGAACTGCTGGAGGAGACGCCGCGGCCGGCGGCGAGCGCCCCGATGGAGGCCTCGCGCACCGCGGAGATCGCCGATCTGGAGTTGCCCCCGGTCGTGGCGCTGCGGGTGTCGGCGTTCAGTCTGCTGGCGCTGACGTTGATCGCCCTGGGGGCTGTGATGTTCCTGGCCCGCGGCGTGTTCCTGCCGATCGCGGCGGCGGCGGTGCTGAACCTGCTGCTCTCCCCGCTGGTGCGGGCGCTCAAACGCGGCCGCATCCCGGAGCCGATCGGCGCGGGAATTGTGCTCGGCGCGGCGGGCGCGGCGCTGTTGGGCCTGGCCGCCGCGGTGTTGCCCGCGGTGCAGAGCCAGTTCGCGGAAGCCCCGGAGATTATTCAGAAGATTCAGCGGCAATACGCCCCGGAGTTGGAGGCGTTCTATAACCTGACGGCCAAGGTCGAGAAGACCGAGGCCACGGCCGACGCCGCCGTCGACCCCGCCGAAAGCGCCCGCGAGGTCGTCGAGCGGGACCCGCAGGCGATCCTCGAAGAGGAAGCGGCGGAGGAGGCGGACGCAGAGGAGATCCCCGTTGACGTGACGAGTTCACTGACCGGGGAGCTGCTGGGCGACGACGTGTTCAACGCCGCCCGCAACGTGCTGACGCTGGCCTTCGCCACCGTGGTGCTGCTGTATTTCCTGCTCGCCAGCGGGGACGTGTTCACCCGCAAGTGCATCGAACTGACGCCCCACTTCCGCGACAAGCGGGCGGTGCGGGTGCTGATCGGCGACGCGCAGGCGGCGATCGGGAACTATTTGTTGACCGTCACGGTCATCAACGCCGGCCTGGGGGTGGCGGTCGGCTCGACGATGTGGCTCATCGGCATGCCGAACGCCGTGCTGTGGGGGGCGCTGGCGTTCCTGTTCAATTACATCCCCTACGTCGGGGCGGTGTTCGGGGCGGCGATCGTCACGCTCGTGTCGTTCGGGGAGTTCGAGGGCCTGCGCATGTTCCTGGCGCCGGCGCTGTATTTGTGCTGGACGACGTTGGAGGGGAACTTCATCACCCCCAGCATCCTTGGCGAGCGGCTCAACTTGAACGCCCCGGTGATCTTCGCCTGGCTGCTGTTGCTGGGCTGGATCTGGGGCGTGCCCGGCGCCCTGCTGGCGGTGCCGATTTTGGCGGCGATGAAGATTCTCTGCGACCACGTCGACGCCCTCGGCCCGGTGGGCAAGTTCCTGACGGGGGACTGACCTGGGGGCGGGCGGCGGCGCGTTGTGTCGAGGGCATCGACGCCCTAGCATAGCCGACCGTTGATGCGTGCCGCATTCGCCGGTTCGGTCGACGCCGCACCTCCGCGGGTTCCTTCCACAATCCTCTTTATCGCAAGGCCTTTTAGGCTTTCGAGAGGCGCTCTCATGTTGACCCACTGTCGCGATTGTACGTCGACGAATCGGGCCGCCAGGCGCGGGTTCACGCTCATCGAACTGCTGGTGGTCATAGCGATCATCGCCATCCTGGTCAGTCTGTTGCTCCCCGCGGTCCAGCAGGCTCGCGAAGCCGCCCGCCGGGCGCAGTGCCAGAACAATTTGAAGCAACTTGGCCTGGCGCTGCACAACTATCATAGCACGTACAAGACCTTTCCCGCCGCGCGTTACAATGCGACGAGCTACACCGGCGGCTCGAACCAGCGTCGGCATTCCGGGCTGATCCCGCTCGCGCCGTTCCTGGACCAGACGGCGTTGTGGAATCAGATCAGCAAGCCCATGGATACGAACGCCGACGGCAACGTCGATTTCCCCGCGATGGGCCCCCGCGACACCTGGGACGACGGCGGTTCGAACTATCCGCCTTATAAAACCCAGATCAACAGCCTGCTGTGCCCGTCCGACGACGAGGAGCCCGTCAATCGGGGGGACACGAACTATTGCTTCTCGTACGGGGACAACGGCGAGGGGAACGGGGACGAGGGGAATCGGGCGTCGCACCGGGGGGCCTTCGCGTTCGGCGAGTGGAACGGCCTGCGGAGCCTGCGCGACGGGACGACCTCGACCATCCTGATGTCCGAGCTCGGACGGTCCAACGTCCGGACGGCGCTGCGGCTCCTCACCCACGCCGTGCAACCCGCGAGCGACCCCGCCGCGATCTTCGCCGATCCGGTCGTCTCCTGTCTGAACGCCGTCGAAGACCCGAATCAGCCGGGGTTTTACGGGAGCGGGTTCGGTTCGATCCGCCCTCGCGGCTGCTCCTGGGTGGACGGGGTGCCGGAAGTGACCGGATTTAATACGATTCTCCCCCCCAACTCCGCGAGCTGCATGGAAAGCGGCAACCACGAGAACGGGTCCGTCGTCTCCGCGGGCAGTTACCACACCGGCGGGGTGCAGGTCGTCATGGGGGACGGCAGCGTCGCGTTCATCTCCGAGACGATCAACTCCGTCACGGCCGGCCGCGCCTCCGCCGCGAACGTCGTGAAGGCCCGCAGCCCCTACGGCGTTTGGGGCGCCCTGGGCAGCCGGGACGGCGGCGAGACGCCCGAGGGGTACTGACGCCCCGCCGCCCCCGGGAGTAACGCCCCGCGGTCCGGCGACGTCGCCGGGCCGCGGCACGGTCGCGACCCATCGAACGCCCCGCGCCCGACCCCGGGCGCGGGGCGTTCGTTCGTTTCGGCCGTCATGCGGCTTCGACTCAGCCGACGTGCGGCTCGGCGCGGCGGTGCGGGCAGGCCGGGCGCGGCCGTTACTTCTCGCTGGCGTCCAGTTCCGCCTGGGCCGCGGCGGCCTCCTCGGGCGTGACCGTCTGTCGGATTTCGCCGCCGCGGTCTTCGACGCCGCAACCGACCAGCGAGAGCGGCAGAAGGAACGCCGGCAGCGCGGCCAGCAACAGGGAAGAACGGCGGCGGGGGCGGGAGAGCACGGTCGCGACCTGCAAAGGGAACGGGGAAGCGTCGCGCAGGATCGCCGACGGGCCGGGGCGCACGCGACCGAACCCGGCACGTCCCCCGGCCGCACCTGTGGGGAGCCCGCGGGGAGCCCGAAGGGGACCGGCGTCGGGCCGCGGGCAGGCCGCCGCAGACGCCCTTCGTTCGGACGGAGCGGGTCCGCCGTCCCTCCCGCTCCGAGCACGCCTCCTTCTCCGCTCCAAGCCCGCGGCGTCGCCTTGCTCCTAAACCGCGGTCGACGGGTTGACGCCGAACCAAAGAAAAACGCCGCCCCGCGGGTGCGGGGCGGCGTCGGTTCGCCGTGGCGTCGGCTCCCCCGGGGGGGACTACTCGAGGTTCCAGACGAAGTCGCTGCTCCCGCCCTGCACGCCGTCCTCGCCGGGCACCGTGCCGACGCGGATCGAGTTGGAGATCAGGCCGAAGGCAAAGTCGTTGGTCACGGCCCCTCCGTTGATCGTGTTCGTCCCAGAGCCGTTCAGGCCAGGCACGAGCAGTTCGCCAGTGACGGGGGAGACGAGACCGGGGTCGGCGGAGTTGACCCGGAAGGTGCTCTCGCCGAACCCGACCAGCGGGTAGGCGAAGGCCGAGTTGTCCACGCCGTTGGTGGCGACGGCGCCGGGCGGGATGTCCTGCCGCTGAGCGTTGCGGCGACGGGTCCGGTCCACGTTGTTCGGGAACTGACCCGGGGTGAAGGGGGTCGCCCCGTTGTTGTCGTTGTCGAACGGACGGGACTTGGCCGGGTCGGCGTTGTCGTACCAGGCGCCGACCGTATCGGCGCCGTCGAGGACGATGCCGGAGTTGCTTGTCAACACGTTGTCGTTGAACACCAGGTCCAGGCGGGACTTCGGATCGCTCTCGTAGCTGGTGATGGGACCGGTCGGCTCGCCGCCGGTGCCGAACGTGGTGTTCGGCGGATCGACGGTGCTGGTGAAGCCTTCGAAGAGCACCTGGGTCCCGGCGTTCGCCGCGAAGGTGTTGCTCTGGACGATGGCCGCCACGCCGCCGCGGCCCAGGTCGAAGTTGTCGAAGAAGACGTCGCCGGAGGTGCCGGGCGGGGTGCCCGCGGTCGCGGTGTAGACGTTGGAGGCGAAGCCGCCGGTGTCGCCGGTTCCGCCGCCGCCGTCGCTGGTGCCGACCCGGATGACCAGGCCGTTCGAGTCGAACGTGCCCGCCTGCCCGTTGTTGGTGACGAGGTTGTTCTCGTACAGCAACTTCAGCCGGGGGGCGGTGCCTTGGAACGCCCCGTCCCGTTCGAGGCCGTGGTCTTCGTTTCCGTCCTGCAGGGCGGCGACGCTCAGGCCGCTGGGCTCAGGCGTAGGCCCGGTCTGGGTCTGCGTCGTGCTGGCGGTGTTGACGATGTAGGTCGCCTCGCCGCCGTTGCCGCTGATGACGGAGCCGGCGGTCGGGTCCGCCAGGGACGGGGTGGTGGTCCCGGAAATGTCCACGAGGCTGTAGGCATTCCCCTGGTTGAGGATGTCGTAGCCGCGGTCCGCGTTGTCCAGCACCTTCAGGTCGGTGAAGCGGACGTAGCTGAAGATGGGATCGTTGAACACCATCTCCACGCCGTCGCCGAAGTTGCCCTGAACGATGTCCCGGTTGAAGTTGAGGCCGAAGTAGTTGCCCTCGATATCGATACCGGCGCCGCTGCCGGCGGGGAGGGCGGAGCCGTTGCCGGCGATCAGGTTGTCCTCGAACCGCATCGTCCCGGCGCCCTGCAGCAGCACGCCGGCGAGGCCGCTGCCGACGATGGCGTTCTGCTCGACGAACAGTTCGTTGGCGGCGAGGGCTTCGGCCCGATCGAAGCCGCCCAGCCCGAGCGTGCCGGTGACGGCGACGCTGTGCAGGCCGTAGGAGGCGTTGTTGGCGACGTCGTTGTTGGCGATCGAGCCGACGATCGTGCCGACGTCCGTCAGCGGGTTCCGCAGCAGCGTGCCGTCGATGGCGCTGTTGGTCAGCAGGATGCCGTCCGAGCCGTTGCTGCGGATCTGGTTGTTCACCACGTTCAGACGGGTGACGTTGTTGGAGCCGCTTTCGACCCGCAGGCCGGCCCGGTCGTCAAAGCCGACGCCGGTGATCAGGCGGTTGTTGCTGGAGAGGTTGTTGTTGGCGACGGTGACGTCGAACTCGTCCGTCGCGTCGCCGAGACCCTGCAACGTCAGGCCGGCGACGGCGTTGCCCAGGGCGACGTTGTCGATGATCCGGGTGCCGTCCATCGTCGCGGAGTCCTGCCGGCGAACCAGGATGCCGCTGGCGTTCCCGGTGACGACGTTGCCGTTGCCGCCCGGGGGCCCGGGGTCGCCGATCAACAGGTTGGTGACGACGGCGCTGCCCGCGGCGGTGACTTGGATGCCGTCGCCCGGCAGGTTGCCGAGGCCCAAAGCCCCGGCCGGCGTGGCGCCCGTGACGACGTTCCGATTGATGACGGCCCCGTTCATGTTGGCCTGTCCGCCGACGCGGACGTAAATCCCGTCGCCCTGGTAGGGCGTCAGCTGGTTCGTGTTGTTCTGGGCGACGAACACGTTGTCGAAGTCGGCGGCCAGGACGGAGTTGCCGGTCTGGCCGGGCACGGTCGGGCCGCCGCCGCCGACGCTGGTGATGGGAATATTAACTTCGTCGAACGCCGTGTCGGAGACGACGTTGCTCTCGATCCGCAGGTTCACGTTGGTCGCCGGTCCGCCGGCCGCCAGCACGGCGATGCCGGCGCCGGCCGCCTGCGTGACGGTGTTCCCGTCGCCGTCGGCCAGACCGCCGATTTGGGCGTTCAGGGTGGCGTTCTGCACGTCCAGGATCATCCCGCCGATCCGCTCCGGATAGGGGGACGTCGCGACCCCGCCCGTGACGTTGGCGAGTTGCGGCGCGCGGCCGGTCAGGTCGTTGCCCTGGGCCAGGAAGTTGACCGTGCTCGACGTGCCGACGGTGCCGTCGGCTTCCACCAGCACCATGTCGGAGCCGGCGGTCGTGCTGGAGATCGTGTTGTCCTGCAGGTTCAGGCTCAGCGTGCTGCCGCCGGTGCCGGTCAGGTCGCCGTCCACCTGGGCGAGGATTTGGGAGCCGAGGTCCGGAGTGAAGCTGTTGTTGCGGAGCAGGTTGGCGGCGGTCGGCGCCAGGCCGTTGTTCTGGACGGTGTTGTCGCTCAGCGTGGCGGTCAGGTTCGCCCCGCTGTCGGCGAGCATCTGGACGCCGGCGGTGCGGCCGCCGTTATCCGAGACGGTGTTGCCCCGGAGAGTGGCGACCTGGGTCGAACCGTCGGCCTCGATCGAGACGCCGGTCTCGTTGTTCGTGACCGTGTTGTCCGCCAGCAAGGAGTTTACGGTCGACCCGTTGAGGGCGGCGACGCGGATGCCGAAGCCCTCGTTCACCTCGCCGGCGCCCTCGGTGGGCGTGAGCGGGAAGGCGAAGTCTTCGCCGACGCCCACGACGCCGTCGCGGTTCACGTCCTCGCCGAAGAAGTTGGTGATCGTGTTTTCGGTGGCGATCAGGGTCAGGCTGCCGCCCTGGGCTTCGACGTCGAAGCCGGCGCCGCTGATGTTGAACCCGGGGGCGCCGGGGCCCAGGCCGGCGACGCCGTTGCCGGTGAGCGTGTTGCCGGTGAACACGCCACGGCCGTTGCCGACGTGTTCGATGTCGACGCCGTCCCGGACCGACAGGAAGGTGTTCCGGTTAATGTTAAAGGAGGTGATCGCCTCGTGACTGGCGAGCGTGTTGAAGTCGGCCGGCAGGTCTTCGCAGTCGCCAACGGAGATGATGCCGTCGTGGATGGGCAGGCCGTTCCCGCCGAGTCCGCTGATGGTGAACCCGCTGACGACGTTGTTGTCGTTCAGGCCGATGACGTAGCTGGGGGTCGTCATCCCGTTCTGCAGCGTCGGCCGGGTCCCGCCGGTGAAGCCGGGCAGTTCGTAGCGGGCGGACGCGCCGCGGAACTGGGCGCTGATGAACTGCCGCTCCGCGGAGCTCAGCAGCTGCTGGTTCGCGGCGAGGTTGATCGGCCCGTCGGTCACCAGCGTGGTGGCGCCGGGGGAGGCGATCACGCGGACGATGTCGCAGTTGTCGTCCAGGCAGTTGTTGCCGGACAGCAGCGGGGAGAAGCTGCCGTAGGGGTTCTCCACGCTGCCGTCGCCGCCGGCGGCGGTCGGGTCGATGTGGCAGACCATGATGTCGGTGCCGTCCGCGTTCTGCAGGTTCTCCTGCAACCTGGTCAGCTGATCCTTCGTCATCGCGCGGTGCTGGCGAACGACGGCGTCGTCCATCCGGTTGTACACCTCCGGCTGCTGGAACCAGCCGGTCCGCATGAAGTCGTACCAGCTGCCCTGCGGCGTCGCGAGGGTGAAGTTGAGCCAGACGTTGGTGCCGAACACGTCGTCGCTGGTCAGCTGGGCGCCGACGTTGACGGCCTCCGACGCCCGCAGGTCCAACCGGCTGGAGACGCCGACCACGTTGTTCGCGTCGTCATGGGCCAGCACGTACGCCCCCACGAACCCACTGGCCCCGTACGTCCCGAGGACCGGCAGCGGACCGCCGATTTCGCCTTCCACGCCGCCGTAGGACAACCGCTCGACGGTCGTCTCCGTCAGCGCGATGTTCTTCCCGACGAACGCGGGGGCGGACAGGCTGTTGAAGAGGACTTCCGAATCGTTCAGCGGGATGTAGGCGTTCCCCCGCACGGTGACCAGCTCGCCGATCGACTCCAGACCCAGGCCGAACCGGGTGAAGGACACGTCCGTGTCGAGACTGTCGGCGACGTCGTTGTCGAAGTTGCTGTCGAGGTCGAACCAGGCGTTGGCGCCCACGATCCGGTTCAACCCGGCGAGATAGCGCCGGGCGCCGAAGCCGACGTTCAGGCCGGCCCCGCGGTCGTAGGAGCCGAAACCGCCCGCGTCGAGGAAGAACAGGCTGTTGCCGTCGAGCGTCACCCAGGGGAAGAAGGCGCTGCCCCGGGTGTAGCCGTCCTCGTAACCGCGGCCGTCGCCGATGTTGCTTTCCACCCGGCCCCGCACGTTGAACGGGACGTTGGGGGTCGCGAAGAGGGGGTTCTGCCCGTTCGGTTCAGTGAACGGCTGCCGCGGATCGGCGTAGCCCGGATTGGGGCCGGGCTGGAACTGCACCACGCCCGGCGCCGGCGCCGGCGGGGGGCCGTAGCCGGTCTGGGCGAGGGCCTCCGGCGTGACGCCGCCGATCGGCGCCGCGAGCGCCGCCAACGCCCCGGCGGCGCGAGCCTTGCGGCCGATCGCGCCGGTGAGTTGCCGGGCCGCCCGATTCAATTCCTGAGCCAGGGCGTCGGACAAACGCCGCACGGTCGCCGCCGCCCCCTCGCGAGCCGCCCCCTCGCGAACCGTCCCGACACGGGTCGGCCGGAGGAAGCCCGGCGAGGCCGGCAGACGGCGGGGGCGGTCGGTGGCTCTCTGCACGGGAAGTCCTTGCTGCCGAGGGGCAGGGGCCGGGGGGACGGACGCCGCCGGGGCGAACGCGGGGAAGTCGGAGGCGGAAGACCCTGGCGAACGCTCGCCAGACCGGTCTCCGCCGGACCCTAGGGACGCGAACGACCGACCGGCCGTCTCGTGAGCGGCAGCGCGAGTGTTGGTGTGAGTCATCCCGATCTCCATCCCGCACGTCCAAAGGGCATTGACAGACCGGCCGCCCCCAGCCCGACGCGGCCCCCCAAGTCGGGAGGATCTACGTCGGGTCGAACGGCAGGTCCGGTTATCGGGATAGATCGGGTCGCACCGACGGAATCGTGAGTCAGGCTTGGCGAAGTTTGCGGATTCGCCCGGTTCTGTCTTCCGGCCGCCCGCCCGTCATGTCGGCCCACCCGTCCTGCCGCCCGCCCCGGCGGCCTCCGTTCGTCGCCCCGTCCCTCACCTCTTTCTAAGGGGGCGCCCGGCCACCGGCGGCAGCCCGGGCGGCGGGCGGACTTCGCTGAGCGGGGAACCGTCTTCAGGGCGCCGGATGCTCAGGGCGCCGGCTGCGGCACGCTGTCGGACGCCGATCCCGAGACGTCCCCCGCCACGGCCCCCGGCCGCAGGGTCGTCCGCGGCGGGGGCGGTCGTCATAGGGCGGGGAGCCTGCGGAGCCCGGGGCGAACCGGCGGGCGTTGAACGCGGTCGGGTCGGGCGGTTCAATCCGACGTCACGTTACCCAAGGTCCGCCGTGCCCCGCCCGCTCTGCCCCGTCTGCGGCTACGCCAACCCCCCGGGGGCCGCGGTGTGCGAAGCCTGCGGCGAGCCGCGGCCGATCTCGGAGCGCCTCGCCGCCGGCGACGCCCCCGACGAGCTGTTCGAGGACGACCCCGACTTCGACCCCGCCGAGGACGAGGGCGACGCCACCGGCGGCGTGATCCCCTACAAAAACCCGCCGGCACTGATCGCCTACTACCTCGGGCTGTTCAGCGGGTTCCCGCTGATCGGGCTGCCGCTGGGGATCGCGGCGTTCGTGCTGGGGATCATGGGGTTGAAGCGGCGGCGGGAGAACCCGAAGGTCAAAGGCTCCGCCCACGCCTGGATCGGCATCGGCTGCGGCGGATTCTTCGCCCTGCTGTGGGGCGCGGTCGTGGTGATGATCGTCGTCAGCCTTGCCGTGGGCTGAGCGGGGCGGGGCGGGGGGGGCGAGGGAGAGCTCGAGCCCTCTTAGCGAGGCGTCGCGGCTTTGTGAGCCCGAAGCGCAAGCGAGGGTCGGGGGCGTCCCCTCCTCGCTTGCGCTTCGGGCTCACACACGGGCAAGGCCTTCCCAAACGCCGCTCTCAGAACACGTACTCCACCCGCACCTCGCCGGCGTGGAAGGTCGATTCCGGGCTGAGGCTCGCCCGGTAGAAGGCGCCGACGGACAGCGAATCGACGGCGAAGGTCAGCCCCGGGCCGAGCGTCAGGCGGTCGCGGCCGAAGTCCGTGCCGCGGACGGCGACGGGGACGCCGGGCGCCGCGGCGAAGGCGGCGGTCGCCTCTCCGGTGGAGCCGGCGGTCACGTCGCGGCTGTAGAACGCCTCCAGCGTGCCGGCGACGGCGAACAGCTCGTCCCCGGTGCGCACGCCGGCCCGGGCGCCCACGCGGGGCCGCAGTTCGCCCAGCGAGGCGTCGTCGATCGACAGGGCCGCCGCCCCGCCGCGTTCCACGAAGTCCTCCTGAGTGGTCCGGACGTACCGCAGCCCCAGCGCCGGGGCGAGGAAGGCGTTCGCCCCGCCGATCAGCAGGCCGGTCTCGGCGTCGGCGCCGGCGAGCAGGCCGTCGAACGAGGCGTCGGTGCGGTCGGCGAAGGGGAGCAGCGGGTTTTCGATCAGCACGTCGCGGCGGGCGTCCGTCTGCGTGACGCCGCCGAAGCCGGTCAGCCGGCCGTACATCCGGCCGAGGCCCCCCCGCACTTCGCCGCCGAAGCGGTGGGCGTCCGTCTCCGCCCGGGATCGAACGGCGTCGACCTCCGTCACTACCGACTCATACCCGTAGAACCCGCCGACGCTGAGGTAACCGTTCGGTCCGCCAAAGATCTGCGAAAGACCGACCGCGGTCCCGGCCGATTGGACTTCCGCTTCGGCGGCGTTCCCGTCGCCCTCGGCCCGGCCGACGGTTCCGGCGGTGTCCCACCAGCCCTGCAGGCCGCTGTTCCCGCCCCGGCCGGTCGTGCACGTGCCGCACAGCAGGGAGAACGTGGCGTCGCGGGCGGTCGCCCGATCCAGAAATTGGAGGGAACTGCGGTTCAGGCCGCTGAGGTGGGAGCCGTACGCCTCACCCGACAGGGCGTTCAGGGCGTGCGCGGCGGCCGCCTCCGCGGGCAGGGTGTCGAGCGAATCCCGCAGCGCCCGCAGGCCGGGGGCGGAGCGAACGGCGTCCAGCCCGGCGCCCACCGCGGCCTGGTTCGCGGTCGAGCCGAACAGGTGTGCGTAGGACCCGTCCCGGGCGGAGATCACGCCGTAACTCGTCGGCGTGACGAACGAAACGAACCGGGCGTCGGCGAAGTCGTCGACGAGCAGCGGCTGATCCAAAACCGTCAGCCCGCCGGCGGCGGTCAGCAGGTCGTACCGCACCGCGACCGGCAGCGGCAACGGGGTCTGCCCGGGCAGGACGTCGCGGCTGAGTTCGAACCGCCCCCCGTCGAGCGTCGCGGCGCCGGTCACGGCGAGGCGGTCGAAGTGCACGCCGGCCACCGGCGCCAGGCCCGGCGGCGTGGCGGCGATCTCCATCTCGAAGGCGTTGTGCGCCTCGCCGACGAAGTTGCCGTCGATCGTGAGAATCCCCGGGCTGTTTCCCGGGGCGATCACGCCGCAGGCGGCGAAGTAGTCGTTGGGCCCGGAGCCGGTGACGACGACCGTGCCGTTCCCGCTCAGTCGGCCCTCCAGCAGGAACGAACGCCCCTCCAGGCGGCCGTTCACCCTGGCGTGGGAGCCGGCCACGACGTGCACGTGGTCGCCGCTGCGGACCGTGCCGCCGTTCGACACATCGAGCGTGGAGCCGTCGACGAAGGTCAGCGCCTGGACGTTGAGCGTGCCGCCCTCGTCCACGGTTTGCGTGCTGGAGCCGTCCAGGCTGAAGGTCCGGGCGTTGAGGATCGCCCCGTCGGCGATGCTGAGGACCGAGCCGTTCAGGCCGATCAGCGAGTCGGTGGTAAACACCGCTCCGGGGGCCCGCAGCGCCAGCGTGCCGCCGTCGAGCGTGGTGACGCCGGCGATCGTCGCGGCGGCGTCGACGTTCACGACGCCGCCGGCGGTCACGGAGAGGCTGTCGGCGTCGAACGTGCCGGCGGCGAGCGTCAGCGTGCTGCCGGCCCCGTCGACGGAGGCGGCGCCGGCGACGATCACGTCCCCGGCGACGGTCGCGGCGCCGCCGGTCAGGGCCAGGCTGTCGAACAGGGCGGTCCCGTTCAGCGTGAGCAGCCCGCCGGACTGCGTCACGGCGCCGGCGGTGAGGACGCCGCCGGCGTCGAGGAAGAGGGCGCCGGCGGTGGAGAGGGCGCCGGTCGTGAGATCGCCGTGGACGGAGAGGGCGCCGTCGCTGTGCAGCGTGAGGCTCCCGGCGGAGGCGCTGCCGAAGACCGTCAGCGACCCGCCGGCGCCCGCCCCGTCGCCGATCACGGCGGCGTCGTGGACCGTCAGCAGGCCGTCCGCGGCGCCGCCGACGCCGGCGTTCACCACGACGGCGCCGCCCTCGATGGTGAGCCGGTCGGTGGTGAAGGAGCCGTTCTCCAGGATCGTCAGCAGGGAGCCGGCGCCGAGGACGGCGGTTTCGCCGGTGACGACGACGGTCCCGCCGACCTCCACTTCGGCGCCGTCCTCGATGACGTAGACGTCGTCGTCCGCCGCGTTCCCCCCGCCGTTGAGCGTGACCAAGCCGTCCAGCGTGACCGATAGGCCGTTCCCCCCGGCGGCGGAGAGGTTCAGGCTCGTCGCGACGAGCGAGCCGCCGCTGTTGACGTCGAGCGTGGCGGCGGCGTCGAGGTCGGAGACGAACGCGGCGCCGGCGAGCGACAGGGAGCCGTCCACCTGCACCAGCCCGCCGGTCTGGTCGAGGGCGGCGGCGGTGATCGACCCGCCGGCGTTCGTCAGCACGTCGCCGCCGACGACGAGCAACTCGTCCCCCACCGCCAGCGTGCCGTCGACCGAGACGACCCCGTCCTGAGCGGTGAAATCCGTCCCGACATTGGTCGACAGCAGGCCGCCGACCTGCACGTCGACGAAGCTGTCGTTCAGGAAGGCGTCGGTGATCAGTTCGCCGCCCAACTGAACCTCCAGGAACCCGCCGAGGCCGACGTGCACGTCGTTGCCGGTCTGATCGTCCGTCCCCGCGACCAGGAACGGACTGCCGGAGCCGAACAGGTTCAGGTCGATCGAGAGGAGCCCGGCCTCCGCGGCCGGGGCCGCGAGGGCGAAGGCGGCGGCCGACAGCCAGGGCAGCGCCCGCCGCCGCCAGAGCAGCGCTCGCGGCCGGATGCGACCGCGACGGAGCCCGCCAAGACGGGATTTGACGGACGGGAGTGCGAGGGATCTACGCATGAACGTGGCGGCCCGAAAGCAGGTGACGGAACGCGCTCCGGCGCCGGGCGTCGTCCGCCCGCCGCGAAGGCGACGACCGCACCGGCGAACGTTGCCTGTGCAGTGCTCCAAGCCTTTCGGGGGCGTCCGGTCGTCGGGGTGATCGCGTCTGGCCAAGCCGCCTGCCGAAACTTCGCGGCCAAGCCGCGATTCGACTTAAGTTCTTTCCCTCACAACGCTTCGGGTGGTCTGGGGGATATCCGGCGTCTCGAATGCGTCCGCCGTGGACCGGGCCGAACGTCTCGCATCCGAAGCGTCCGATTGGTCTGTTTTCTTGCTCCAAACCAAGCATTCAGCGTCTCCCGCGGCCGCCTGGGGCGACTCGCTGGCGAGGCGGCGAGGGCACTCGGCGTGGGGCGGCGGCAGGCGTCGCCGCCTGGGGGGCGGAACCGTCGGGAAACCGCACCTCGCCCCGAAGTTCCCGGAGATGCGAAGCGCAGAGGGCCGCGGGGGGGCATGGTTCCCGCCACGGCGACGACCCGCTCACGGCGACGGCCCGTTGCGGGGGCCGACGCCCGCGGAGAGAGCGGTTCCGGTCTCCGGAACAGCGGCGTGCCGTTCCGACCGGCGCGTTAAGCAGGGAGCAGGGCCTCCCGCGGCCCCGCGTTCACCCTCGCCGTCGTCCGCCCGCTCCGGGGCCGCGGCTCGGTCGGAGTCGGCGGCGCCGACGCAAACAGGCGGGCCGCCGGAGCGGCCCGCCTGGGCGGTGCGTTGAGTCCCCGAGCCGCTGCGGGCTCCGGGGATGTGCCGATTCCGCGTCTCAGAAGCAGACTTCGAAGTTCGCGTTGCCGGAGTGCACCGTGGAGCTCTCGGTCAAGCTGGCGCGATACCGGGCGGAGAACTGCACCGGGCCGATGCCGACGCTCAGGCCGGGGCCGAGGACGAAGCGGTGGTCGCCGAAGTCCGTGCCGCGGGCGTTGAAGGACGCCGCCGGGGCCGCGCTCAGCCGGGCGTCGTAGTCGGCGACCGAGGCGGCGGAGACGTCGCGGCTGTAGAACGCCTCCATGGTGAAGCTGGTGGGGGCGATCGTGATGAAGCTCAGCTGATTGCCGGTCCGCAGGCCCGCCCGCGCCCGGACTTCCTTCAGGAAGGTGTCGCTGACGTCCAGGGCGGTGAGTCCGCCGACCTCGGTGAATTCGTCCCGGTCGGCCTCGACGTACCGCAGGCCGGCGACCGGCATGATGAAGGAGGTCGGGGCGCCGAACAGGTAGCCGACTTCCGAGTCGACGGCGCCGAGGATGGTCTCGTATTCGGCGCCGGCGACGTCGGCGAAGGGGAGGCCGCCCTGGGAGTCGCTGAGCTCGTAGACCCGGCGGGATTCGGCGTCGGCGGCGCCGACGACGCCGGTGAGCCGGCCGTGAACCCGTCCCACGGAGCCCCGCAGGTAGGTCCCGAGGCGGTGCACCTCGTCGTTGACGACGGATTTGGAGCCGCCGACCCGCTCGGTGTTCACCTCGACGGTGCTGATCTCGGAGCCGAAGAAGCCGCTGACGGCCAGGCAGGCGTTGGAGCGACCGAAGATCCGCGTCGCCCCGATCACCATCCCGGCGTTGTCCATCTCGGCGGGGAAGGCGTTGCCGTCCCCGGTCACGCGGCCGCCGGCGGCGTAGGTGTGGTTCCAACCCTGCCAGGCGCCTTCGCCGTCGCGGTTCACGCCGCAGGTTCCGCACACCAGGGGGGCGGCGGCGTCCTGCCCGGCGATGATGTCCAGAAACTGCAACGAGTTCCGGTTCAGCGCCGTCATCTGCGTGCCGTAGACCTCGCCGGACAGCCCGTTGATGGCCTGCCGGGCCAGGGCCTCCGTCGGCTGGGTGTCCACGGCGTTGAACAGACGGGCCAGGGCCGGGTCGGTGCTGACTTGGTCCAGCGCGACGGAGACCGCGGTGACGTTGTAGGTGTCCGCGAAGCTCGCCAGGGGCACGTTCCGGCCGACCACCAGCGAATACCTGTTCGGCCCGTCGTCTAGGATGAGCCGCACGTCCGGCTGGGGGTTGACGACGACCACCGGCGCGTTGACCACCAGTCCGCCCGCGGCGGTGATGAAGTCGTACCGCCGCCCGATAGAGAAGCTGGAGGCGTCGGCGCCGGCCGGCAGGATCACGTTGACGGTGCCGCCGTTGATGGTCGCCTGCCCGGCGACGGCGATCTGGTCGTAGTCGAGACCCGCGACCGCGTTGCCGGCCCCGCCCGAGGTCACTTCGATGTCGTAGACCACCGAGTCCCCGACGTAGTCCCCGCCGATATTCAGCACCCCCATGCCGTTGGCGCCGGCGCCGAGCCCCTGGCCCGGAGCGATCCTCCCGGAGGCGAACACGTCGCTGTTGATCGTCCCGCGGCCGTTCAGGAGGCTGCCCGCCCGCAGGAACGTGGTGGCGGCGTTCAACGTCCCGCTCACCCGGAGCCGGTCGTTGAAGTCCGCCCGTCCGGAGATGTCCGTCGGATCAAGGGGATCCACGGGGCCCGCCACGGTCAGCGTGCCCCCGGCCCGGGCGTCGACCAAGCCGGCCGTTTGCGTCAGCGAATCGACGTTCGTGACGCCGCCGTTGCTGACGCGCAGTTCGGCTCCGGCGCCGTTGATCACGGTGGAGCCGGAGATCGTCGAGTTCGCTCCGAATCCGGAGGTGTTGAACAGGCCGCCGGTAACGTTGAGCTCGCCGGCGCGGATCTGTCCGGCGCCCAGTGCGTTCACGCTCCCGCCGGTCACCTCCAGGATGCCGCTGCCGATCGCGGTGGCGGGCGGGGGGTTATCCGCGGCGGCCCCCGAGAAGACCGGCCCGCCCACGATCAGGCGGCCGAATACGTTCGTCGTGGCGCCGGCCCGGTTCGCATATTGCACGTTGCCCGGCAGGAGCGTGCCGCCGGTCTGCGTCGTGATCAGCGCGTCGGTGCCGACGGTGACGTTCCCGAAGTTGAGCAGGTCCTCCGCCTTCACCCAGCCGGTGTTGGTCCCCACTGAGAGGGATCCGTTGACCTGGACGTCCTCGACCGTGGCGAAGAACGGCAGGTCGATGGGCGGGTTGGGCGGGTTGAGGATGACGTCGTTATCGGGCGGCGTCTCGGTCGTCACGGAGTACGCGCCGTTGATGACGACCGTCTGGGCCGACGCCTTCGACGGCAGCACCCCCAGCGCCAACGCCGCGGCCGGCATCCAAGGCAGGGCCCGGCGGAACCACGACCGCCGCGGACGGGACGCCCGGTCTTTGACACGAGCCGACCCGACGGAGCCCCCCCCGCCGCAACGGGCGGCGGAGGTCGAGGCCGAGAGCCGGGGCGACGCGGCGCCGGCCGCGGAGGTGTGAGATGTCATGTCTGACGCTTCTCGGGAGGTCATGTTGAGCCCGCGGCCGGGCGGGAAACGGATTTCCGTCGCCCCGAATAACCCGCTCAATCGACACCACTCCTGCGACGGCTTGAGGTGGAACCGCTCAAGCGTCGGTCAATCTGGCGCTTCCCGCAGAGTCCGAACGTCCCTTCGCGCGCCCGCGGTCCCGAACCGTCCCCCCCTCGCGACCGAACCTCCCGCGGTTCTCCCCGACGAGCGATCCCCGACAGGCGATCCGCCGCCGCAGGGCGGCTCCGAGGGGGCGGGGCCGCCTCGCGGGGGTATCCCCCCAATGCGAAGCGGCCGCCCCGGGAAGCGTTCCCGGGGCGGCCGCGGCGGTGATCGTCGGTTTCCCGCGGCGGTTTCCCGCGTGGGGGGCGCCGGCTCAGTAGCAGACTTCCAGCCGCACGTCGCCGCTGTGCAGGACCGACGTCTCCGTCAGCCCGGCCCGGTACTGGGTCGCCAGCCGCACCGGCCCCTCGCCGATCGTCAGGCCGGGGCCGAGGGTGAAGCGGTCCCGGGAGAAGTCCGTGCCGCGGGCGTCGAACGCGGCGGTCGGGACGGCGTCGAACCGGGCCCGGTAGTCGCCGATCGACCCGGCGGTGACATCGCGGCTGTAGAACGCTTCAAAGGTGGCGGTACTCGGCCCGACGACGGCCAGGGGGATCCAGCGTCCGGCCCGCAGGCCGACGCGGGGCCGCACTTCCTTCAACGTGCTGTCGTCCACCAACAGCGCCGTGGCGCCGCCGTCTTCGGTGAAGCCGTCACGGTCCACATGCATGTACTGCACGCCGACGACGGGGGTGACGAAGGACTCCTCCACGCCGAACAGCATGCCCAGTTCGGCGTCGCCGCCGGCGAGGGTGGCGTCGGTCTCCGCGGCGGTGCGGTCGGCGAAGGGCAGGACGGCGTCGGCGGCCGAGAACGACCGCGTTGCGTCCCCGAAGGCCATGCCGCCGAAGCCGGACAGGCGGGCGTACGCCGACCCGGCGACGGCCTTCACCGTCCCGCCGGCCCGGAGCACCTTGTCGGTGATCGTGGAGTTCGCCTGCGGCGCCCGCGTGGTCAGCGATTCGAACGCGTAGAACCCGCCGATCGAGATGCACTCGTTCGGGCCGTAGTAGGTCCGCGACAGGCCGACCGCCGCCCCGCCGCTGCCGGTGCGGGCGTCGAAGGCGTTGCCGTCGCCGTCGATCCGGGCGTCGCCGCCGTAGCCTTCCATCCAGCCCTGCAGGCCGTTGACCTCGCAGGACCCGCAGGCCAGCGGGGAGGCCCCGCCCTGACCGCCGATCACGTCCAGGAACTGCAGCGAGCTGCGGTTCAACGCCGTCAGGTGCGTTCCGTAGATTTCGCCGGACAACTGGTTGAGCGCCCGCTGCGCGGCGGCTTCGGTCGGCAGGGTGTCCAGGGCGTTCCGCAGATCGGCGAGGGCGGGGTCGCTCCCGACGGCGTCCAGCGCGGCGCCGACCTGCCGGGTGTTGAACGTGGCTCCGCCGGCCGCGAAGGACTGGTCCCGGGCCAAGATCAGGGCGTAGACGTTCGGGTCGATCTGCTGGATGAACCGCACGTTCGCCAGCGGGTCGAACACGGTCACGGGATTCAGGACCGTCAGCCCGCCGGCGGCGGTGAGGAAGTCGTACCGCGTGCCGACCGCGAAGTTCTGATTGCCGAACGGCTGCACGTTGACCGTCCCGCCGTTGACCGTGGCGGTTCCGGTGACGGCGGTCTGGTCGAAGTCGATCCCGGCGACGGGGGCCGTGGCGGCCTGCAATTCGAGGTCGGTGATCGCGCCCGGCCCGCTGGTGAAGTTGCCGACGACGTTCAGCACGGCGGGGCTGTTGCCGACGGCGAGGCGGCCGTTCATGGCAAGATCGCTGACGATCGTGCCGCCGCCGGTCAGCAGGCCGCCGCTGTTGATCAGCAGGTTGGCGGCGGTCAGCGTGCCGTTCACGCGGGTCTCCCCGCCGTTGACCGTTACGTCGTTCGCGAAGGTCGTCGTGGAGCCGGTCCCCACGTGGATCAACCCGCCGGTCTGCGTGGCGGAGTCGGCGGTCAGAGCGCCGCCGAACTGCGACGAGAGCGTGGAGCCGGCCCCGTCGACGGCGGCGGCGCCGGTGAGGGTGAACGTGGAGCCGGCGCCGGTGACGAGGGCGTCGCCGTCGTTGGTGAGGGCGAGGGTGGTTCCGTCGAAGTCGCCGCCGCTCTGGGCAACTAAGCCGGAGCCGGCCCCGTCGACGGTGGCGGCGCCGGTGAGGGTGAATGTGGAGCCGGCGCCGGTGACGAGGGCGTCGCCGTCGTCGGTGAGGGCGAGGGTGGCCCCGTTGAAACCGCCGCCGCCGGAAGATTGCAACAGGGAACCGGCCCCGTCGACGGCGGCGGCGGCGCCGGCGTCCAGCGTGGCGAGGGCGCTGGACACGTTCACCGTCCCGCCGGCGGCCACGGTGACGGTGTCGACGTTCATGTCGCCGGCGCCGGCGAGGGTGACGAAGCCCTGGTTGACCGTCACGTCGTCGCCGTTCAGCGTGCCGGCGTCGGTGACGACGACCGTCCCGCCGGTGTTGACGAACAGGTCGTCGACGGTCAGGACGCCGCCGCCGGTGACGGCGGCGCCGCCGATGCCGTTCACGGTCAGGTCGTTGCCGCCCGTGGCGGCGACGCCGGCGACGTTCAGGACGCCGCTGTCCACGACGGTCTCCGCCAGGGCCCCGTCGGCGCCGGCCTCGATCGACAGGTCGCCGCCGGTGAGCGTCGTGCCGAGCTGGTTTGTGATCGAGCCGTTGACCAGCATCTGTCCGCCGAGGCCGTTGAAGCTGCGGAACAGGAGGTCCCCGTTCATCGTGCTGGTCCCGCCGTACACCTCGGCGAAGACGGGGGTCGTGCCGCCGATGTCGCCGTCGTAGGTGAAGTCGAACAGCCCGTCGCCGCCCGCGCCGACCGCCCGGCCGGTGGCCAGATCGACGTCCCGGCCGAAGGTGAGGATCGGCCGGATCAGCGTGGCGTCGGTGTAGGCGTTGCTGATGATGTCGCCGGTCAGGGCCGGCCCGGCGAGGACGGTCCCGCGGAGGAGGTTGATCTCCCGGACGGCGGCGCTGTCGTCGATGAAAATCGCCGTGTCCGCGATCACGGTCCCCGAGAGGTCGACGCGGTCGACGAGATAGGCGCCGTAATCACCCGAACCGACCTGGAAGGAGTTGGGGCCGGCGGTCCCGAACGGGCCGCCGAAGTCGAACTGCAGGCCGACGGTGTCCGCCCCGGTCAGGTTGATCCCGCCGCGGTGGGTGATCCAGTTGTTGGCCCCGCTGCTGACCAGCACGCCGACGCTGCTGTCCCCGGTCGCCTCGATGTTGCTGTCCGTCGACACGGTGACCCGGTCGCCGATCGTTTGGGTGTCTTCCCCGGCGATCCGGACCCCGGCGGTGGCGAAGCCGGTCTGCTGCGTGTCGCCGACGAGGACGATGTCGCTGCCGTCGGTCTGCAGGAAGTAGCCGAGCGAATAATCCTGAGCCGAGACCCACGTCGTCCCCGAGCCGGTCACGCCCGCGACGTTGTCGTTGAACCCGATGGTCCCGGTGACGGCGGTGAAGTATCGGGCGCCGCCGAAGTGCTCGTCGAGGTCCAACGTCGCGTCGACGCCGGTGTCGTAGCCGATGTCCGCGAGGATGGCCAGTTCCGCGGGGCCGAAGGCCGCCATGTTGCGAAACGAGGTGCCGAACGGGTTGGCCCGCGTCATATTGTGGTACTGGAGCAGCGTGTGGGCGTTATCGCCGGCGATCGGCACGCCGACGCCGCCGGTGATCCGGTCCACGGCCCCGCCGGCGACGATAAAGTTCCCGGCCCCGTTAATGTTATTGACGTAGGGGTCGTCGCCGACAAACCCCAGCAGGTGGCCGACTTCGTGGATCGAGGTCCGCTGCAACGAGAACCCGGTGGCCAACTGCGTGGGTTCGGTCGGATCCAGCAAGGCGCCGAGCCCTTCGACGCCGTAGATGATCCGGCCGTCCTGCCCCGGGCGGGCCGGCGTGCTGCCCGGAGCCGCGATTCGAGGCGCGTCGAACCCGTCGACCAGCCGGCTGGAGGTGTTCGAACGCAGGACGCCGCCGTTGTTCACCACCGCCGGACGGGCGTTCGCGTTCTGCGGCGCGATGGTGCTGTCCTTCACCAGATAGATGATCGGCCGTTCCGGATTCGCCGCGGCCGTCGGCAAGTTGAGCGTGTCCGTCCAGTATTGGAACGTGTTCAATACGGCCGTCTGCTCTGCGGCGGTCCAGTTGCCGAGGTCCGCCGCGGCGATGTTGTCCACCCCGCCGAAATTGTAGTCGCCGTCGGTGGCGTTGTGGAACACGACCGTGAACCCGCCGACGTCCACCACCTGAGCCGTCGCCGGGGCCGGGAGGGCCAGCAGGGCGGCAGCGATCGCGACGACCGGACGGAGGACGGACCGGCGGCCCGACGGCGGGCGGCGTGGGGCGTCGGGGCAGGGGGGCGATGTCATCCGTGACGCTCCGTGAAGTCAGACTGTGGGGGCGAGCAGGACCCAATCGTCCTGGGACGAATTCTCCAAACGAACCCGCGTATTCGTTCAAGTCGTCACCGCCGGCCCGCCGGCTGAGGCGCTTTTGCCGTTACAGCCCGCGCAGACTGTGTTTTTGAGGGGCTTGGGAACCGAAGGGGCGAGAATTGGATCCTTCCGTCCCAATTCCGCCCGCCCAAATCCGCCCGCATCCGACGAGCCGCGACCGCCCGGCGGCCGACCCCGGTGTCCGGAGCGCCGTTCTCCTCAGCAGGGACGACAATCGCCGTCGGAAGGGCCGCCGCCGGCCTCTACAGGAGGCCGTAGTCTTTGAGGGCCTGTTCGAGACGCGGCTTCAGGGCGGCGTCGAGTTCGACCAGCGGCAGGCGCACCTCGCCGGTGTCCTTTCCGAGGCGGGCCATGGCAGCCTTCAGCGGGATCGGGTTGCTGGACAGGCCCAGCAGGGCCCGGCAGAGGGGGAACAGCTTGGCGTGCCGCTGGAGCGCCTCGGCGGGATCGCCGGCCCGGTAGGCGTCGATCATCGCCGTCAGCTCCGCGGGCACGATGTTCCCCGCCACGCTGACCGCCCCGGAGCCGCCCACCGACAGGATCGGCAGCGTCAGGCTGTCGTCGCCGGAGAGGATCGTCAGATCGCTGCCGACGGCGATGGCGCTGGCCTGATCCAGGTCGCCGGTGCTTTCTTTGACGGCGACGATCGTGGTCAGCTCGGCGAGCCGGCAGATCGTGTCCGGTTCGATGTTCTTCCCGGTGCGGCCGGGGATGTTGTAGAGGACGATCGGCAGATCGCAGGCGTCGGCGACGGCGGCGAAGTGCTGGTAGAAGCCTTCCTGGGTCGGCTTGTTGTAGTAGGGGGCGACCATCAGGGCCGCGTCCGCCCCGCTGCGCTGGGCGCTTTTGGTGAGCCGGACGGCCTCGGCGGTGCTGTTGGAGCCGGTGCCGGCGACCACGTTCAGGCGCCCGGCGGCCCGGGTGCAGACCAGGTCGATGACGCGTTCGTGCTCGGCGTGGGAGAGCGTGGGCGATTCGCCGGTGGTCCCGCAGGGGGCCAGGCCGGCGGTGCCCTGTTCCACCTGCCAGTCGACATTCGACTTCAATCGCCCCTCGTCCACCGCCCCGTCGCGGAAGGGGGTGACGAGGGCGACCGTCAGGCCGGCGAACTGTTCGCCTTTGCGGGGCATGGTGGACAAGCGGGGGGAGGGAAGCGGATCGGGGGCGGCAGGGTAGTGCGGGCCCGGGCCGGACGCATGCGTCCGGCCCGGGTTCACGGTTTCAGGCGTGAGGCGTCCGGCGTCAGGTCGCCGGCAGCAGGGCCCGGAGGTCGTCGGCGGTGAGGCCTTCGAGGCTCTCGACGACGCGGTCGGCGGCTTCCAGTTCGGCGGCTTCGTGGCCGGTAGAGAGCAGGCCCAGGCAGCCCATCCCCGCGGCCTTGGCGGCCTCGACGCCGAAGCGGCTGTCCTCGACCACCACGCAGCGGGTCGGCTTCACGCCGCAGCTCTTCGCGGCTTTCAGGAAGATCTCCGGGTCCGGCTTGCCCTTGGCGACCTCATTGCCGCTGACCACGGCGCTGAGGAACGGCTGGAGCTTCATCAGGCGGACCGCGAGCATCAGGTTCGCCGCCGGGCCGCTGGTGGCCAGGGCGATCTTGAAGTCCGCGTCCTTGAGGGCCTGAATCAGTTCGCGGGCGCCGGGCATCGCCGGGAAGTTCTCCGCGACCATCTCGCGGTAGAGGGACTCCTTGTCGTTCTCGACCTCGACGATCTGCTCGTCGGCCATGCTGGCGCCGAAGTTCTCCTTCAGGTGCTCCCGACTGGTTTTGCCGAAGCCGCTTTGGAAGTCCTCCTCGGTGTAGGAGACGCCGAACTTCTCGGCGGTCTTCTGCCAGCTTTCCAGGTGGGGCGTGTAGTTGTCGACCAGCACGCCGTCCACGTCCCAGATCACGCAGACCGGGTCGGCGTCCGGCGGGTTATAGACGACGGTCGCCGGGCTGGGGGTGTCGTCCGGTTCGCCCTCGATCGGGGCGCCGCTGGAGGACCTTTTCTTCGAGGCGTCGTCGTGGGACGAGGCGTCGTGGGCGGGGACAGACGTTCTGCCGGGGCGAGCGGTGCTCGTGGCGAGTTGACCGATCTTGTCGTCGGGGGTGGTCGGCATGGGGGAGGGCCTCCGTGGGGTGGGGCCGCGAGGACGAAACTTCGGCGGCGGGCGACGGATTCATTGAAACTGCGGTCGGGGAGTGTAGGAGCGACGGACCGACCTGTCATGGGGCCGAACCTGACTGCCGCGGGATCGCAGCGAATCCGTCCCAACCCGCGAACCGCGGCGACGGCCCGCGGGTCCGTTCCTCCGCGGGACCGAGCCCCAGGCAATCGGTTCTCCTCCCGATGGACGAGGTCGCGGGTTCGAATCCCGCTGCCGGGCCTCTTGCACGCCCGGCGTAGCTCAGTCTGGTAGAGCGCGTAACGCCGATCGCCGCCCGTTCGTTCGGTCCCGCTCCGTACACGCCAGTCGCACCCCGGACGCGCGCCGCCTGTCGGCGACGGCGGATCGGGGGCGCCGGCGAGCGGTTCGCCGCGGCACGCGTCGGCGGGGGAACACCCCGCCGGCGAGTCTCGGGGCCGAGCCCCAGAGGGTCGATCATCTTAATCCAACGGTTGCGGGTTCGAGTCCCGCCGTCGCCGATCGGCGAGCCGACCGGCGGCGTAGCTCAACTGGGTAGAGCATTGGGCCGTCGACCCTCGCCCCGTTCGCTCGGCTCCGTCCTCTCTTCTCCTCGCTCGATAACGCCGAGGCCCCACGAGGTCTCGGCGTTACGGCAGGCCACGTGTTCGTTCCTCGAAAGGGAGGAGCCCCCGATGAAGTACCCCGTCCTCACGAACCCCCGCGACGCCCCGCAGTCCGCCCCGGCGGATCCGCGGCAGGTGAAGAACGGCGCCGGCGGCTACGCGTTCGAGCTGGATCGCTGGGCCCGGCTGGATCGGCTCCTGATCCTCGGCTCCGACGCCCCGACCTACTACGCGTCCGCCCGGGACCTGACGAAGGAGAACTGCGACAACCTCACGGCCTGCTTCGCCCTGAACCCGACCCGCACCGCGGCGACGATCGCCGCCGTCAGCGAGGACGGCCGGGCGCCCAAGAACGACCCGGCCATCTTCGCCCTGGCCGTGGGCGCCAATCACGCCGACCCGCACGCCCGGTCCGCCGCGCTGGCGGCGGTCCCGCGGGTCTGCCGGACGGCGTCGCACCTGTTCGCCTTCGTCAACGCCGCCACCGGCCTCGGCCGGGGGTGGGGGCGGGGGTTGAAGCGGGCCGTCGCCGCCTGGTACGCGGCGAAGTCCGTCGACGCGCTGGCCCTTCAGGGCGTGAAGTACCGTTCCCGGTACGGCTTCGACCACGCCCGGCTGATCCGGCTGTCCCACCCGAACCCGGCCGACGGCGCGGGGGAGGACAAGGCGGAGCGGGACGTCCTGTACCGCTGGCTGGCGAACGGCTCGGTTCCTGACGAGAGCCGGCTGCCGGCGATCGTGCGGGCGCACCTGGAGGCGATGGCCGCCTCGCCGCGGAAGAGACTCGTCAAGCTGATCCAGGCCCACCGGCTGCCGTGGGAGGCCCTGCCGACCTGGGCGAACGCGGACCCCGCCGTTTGGCGGGCGATGCTGCCGCACCTCGGGGCGACGGCGCTGCTGCGGAACCTCGGCAACATGACCCGCGTCGGGGCGCTCCCGCCGCTGTCGGCCGCCGAGGCCGCCGCGGTCGACCGGCTCTCCGACGCCGCGGCCTTGAAGAAGGCCCGCGTGCACCCGTTGTCCGTGCTCCTCGCCCAGGCCGTGTACCGGTCCGGCCGCGGGGTGCAGGGGAAGGGGACGTGGGAGCCGAGCGGCCGGGTGACCGCCGCCCTGGACGGCGCCTTCCGGGCGGCGTTCGACGCGGTCGAGCCGACCGGCAAGCGGTTCCTGATCGGTCTGGACGTGTCCGGGTCGATGGGCTGGTCGCTGGCCGGCACGGCGATCACCTGCCGCGAGGCGGCCGCGGCCCTGGCGATCGTCACCGCCGCGACGGAGCCGGCCTGCCACGTCGTCGGGTTCACCGGCGCCAACGGCACGCGGTGGCGGTTGGGTTCTCCCGGCGTCGCCCCGCTGCCGGCGGTCAACGCCTCCGCCAGCGTCGCGGCGGCGGTGCAGGCCGTCACGGACCTGCCGTTCGGCCCGACCGACTGCGCCCTGCCGATGCTGTACGCCCTGGAGCAGCGGCTGGCCGTGGACGTGTTCGTCGTCCTTACGGACAACGAAACCTGGTGCGGTGCGGTCCACCCCGCCGAGGCGCTGCGGCGCTACCGGCGGGCGACCGGCATCGACGCGAAGCTGGCGGTGGTCGGCCTGACCTCCACCGGCTTCAGCATCGCCGACCCCAAGGACCCGGGGATGCTGGACCTGGTCGGCTTCGACACGGCGACGCCGACCGTCCTGTCCCGATTCGCCGCGGGGGCGTTTTGAAGGGCGAAGAGCGTTGAGGAGAACGAACGACCCGGACGCATGCCGCGTCCGGGTCGTTCCATGCGCCGCGTTCCGCGGGGACGGGTTTTTCGCACTCCGGCGGCGCTGATAAGCTGGGGCGATGAGCGACGCCCCCGCCCCGATCGTCACGCCGGCCGCGATGACGCGGGAGCGTGCCGAGCGCGCGGCGGCGGCCGGGGGCAGCCGGGTGCGGTCCTCGGTGCGGTTGTGGTGCGGCGTGCGTCGGAGGATGCGGGCAGGCCTGCGGGCCGAGTTTCCCGACGACACGCCCGCCGAAACGGACCGCCGGCTTGTCGAACGTCTGCGCTCCGTCCGGAACTTTCGCGAACGGCACATTTACCGGCCGGCCCCGCCGGATCCGGAGTGGACCGCCTTCTGCTTGGAGCGGGGAGTGAAGGCGTGACGCCAGCCGACGCGAATGACGTAGACGGCGCTAGTTCCGCCTCTCAGGACGACGGCCCGGACCCGTTCGACGCCACGCTTCGGCTCGTCGCCGCTCTGGAGGCCGCCAGCGTGGACTATATGGTCGTCGGCTCGTTTTCCTCGAACCTGTACGGCGTCGATCGATCGACGGCGGACGCCGACTTTCTGGTGTCCGCGAAGGTGGCGGACCTGACGGCGGCGGCTCGCTCATTGGGGCCGGAGTTCGTGCCGGACCCGCAAATCGGCTTCGAGAGCGTGACCGGTCTGCGGCGAATCCGGGTGGGATTGAAGGACTCCGGGTTCGAGTTCGAGTTCTTTCTGATGGGCGACGATCCGCACGACGCGGAGCGGTTTGCGCGGCGGGTTCGCAAAGACCTCGGCGACGGCCGCGAAGCGTGGGCCGCCACCGCCGAAGACCTGATCATCGCCAAGCTCCGTTGGGCGAAGGACACCCGCCGGGCCAAGGATCGGGAAGACCTCGAGACGGTTCTGTTCGCTCAACGCGGCAGACTGGACCTGCCCTACATCGAACGCTGGGCCGCGGAGCACGGGACGCTGGACCTGTACCGCGAGATCGCCGCGTCGATCCCGCCGCTGGATTAGCCGGCGGAACGTCGCCCCCCGCCGGGGATCAGCGGGGATCGCGGGCTCACGGTTGATTGGGCGACGCGGGCTCGTACAGTGGGGGGCTTGCGCCGGCGGCAGGGACGGCCCCCGGTCTGCTGACGGCGTCGCGGCGTCGCGGACGCCGCTCCCCCCGCGCCCGTTGCGTCGGACCGCCGGTTTCCCCTGGGCCGGTTCCTTTCATTTAGCGTCTGCGGAGTCCCCCCCTCGATGAGCGCCGGCAGCCACCTCGCCGATCTTCAGCCCGCCCGCACCCCCGACGGGGTCACCACCGGGGAGTACACCGCGGCCGGCATGACCGCCCCGCCCGCCCACATGGGCGGTCGCCGCGGCGCCCCCGCCTTCCTGCCCGGCGGCGGCACCAGCGCCGAACAGGCCGACCAGGTGGACGTCGCCGGCGTCCTCCGCGGCGACGGCCCCTTCGGCGCCGAACAGGTCAAACTCCTCGAAAAAGCCGTCGCCGGCACCCAGCCCGCCGAGGTCCGCCAGCATCTGCAGGAACTCGAGAACGAGATCGGCGAGGACGGCAACAATCGCCAGAACGCCGCCGCCGGCGTCACCCATTACCTGCTGGGCGAGCACGAACAGGCCGCCGAACGGCTCAACGAAGTCGACGGCGACCCGCTGGCCGACTACTACCTCGCCCAGGCCCTGATGAGCCTGAAGGACTGGGACGGCGCGATCGACGCCCTCCAGACCGCCGCCTCCAACGGCTACGACGAAGTCCAGTGCGCCCTGGAGAAGGCCGGCGTCGTCCGGCAGTCCGGCGACCCGGAACGGGCCGACGAGCTGCTGACCTCCGTCTCCCGCAAGGCCGCCACCCGGGCGGAGTACAGCTACCAGAAGGGCTGCGTGATGGCCGACCGGGGGGACACCCTCGGGGCGATCGAGTACTTCGAGCGGGCCGTCGACATGGACCCCCGCCACAGCAAGGCGATGTTCCGCCTCGCCGGCCTGATGGACCTGCTGGGCGAAGATAAGGAGGCGATCCGCCTCTACGAGCAGAGCCTCAGCAAGCCCCCGCTGTTCCTGGGGGCCCTGATGAACCTCGGCCTGCTGTACGAGGACGCGGAGAACTACCCCGCCGCCGCCTACTGCTTCCGCCGGGTGCTGCAGGTCTACCCGAACCACGAGCGGGCCCTGCTGTTCCTCAAGGACGTGGCCGCCGCCACGAGCATGTACTACGACGAGGAGGCGATGCGGCGCCAGCGCGAGCTGGAACAGCAGATGCGCATCCCCATCACCGACTTCGAACTGACCGCCCGCAGCCGCAACGGCCTGGAGCGGGCCGGCATCGCCACCCTGGGCGACCTCTGCCGCACCAGCGAGGCGGAACTGCTGGCCGCCAAGAACTTCGGCGACACCAGCCTGAACGAGATCAAGGAGATCCTCGAGGGTCGCGGCCTGCGGATCGGCCAGCTCGTCGAGCAGGACGCCGCCGAATCCGCCGGCTACGGCTACAGCCCCGGCTACGGCGGCGCCCCGAGCGGCTACGGCGCCAGCGCCGGAATGGCCCGCCCCCCGCAGCCCGGCCAGCCCTCCCCGCTGGCCTCGGTCAACCCGACCGGCGGCGGCAGCCCGGGTCAGCCGAAGCTCTCGCCGTTCGTCTCCGACGACATCTCCCCGGCCGAACGCGCCAAGTTGGAGCGCCCGGTCAGCGATCTGAACCTCTCCGTCCGGGCCCGCAAGTGCCTGACGCGACTGGGCATCGTCACCCTCGGCGAACTGGTCAGCCGGACCCCGGACGACCTGATGAGCGTCCGCAACTTCGGCGTGACCAGCCTCAACGAAATCCGCCAGAAGCTGGCCGACTTCGAACTGAAGCTGCGGAACGACTGAGGCTCACTTCGCTCGAAAATCCAAGGGACAAGAAATCAAGAACCAAGGGACGGTTCGCCGGCTCGCCTTTGGTTCTTGATTTCTTGGCAATTGGAATTTGACGAAGTCTCGCCCCGACGCCCCGTTCTCCCTCGCGGCGGACGATTCCTTCGGCAAGTCGCGACTCCGCGGCCTGCGGTTGCGGCTGTATATCATTATCTTCGAAAGCGACACGCCGGCCGGCAAGGCGTTCGACGTCGGCGTGATCGCGCTCATCCTCGCCAGCGTGGCGGCGGTGATGGCCGAAAGCGTTCAGCCGATCAATCTCCGTTACGGGGAGCAGTTGCGGGCCGCGGAATGGGTCTTCACTGTCCTGTTCACGATGGAATATCTGCTGCGGCTGTATTGCGTCGGTTATAAAATGCGCTACGCCCTGAGCTTCTTCGGGGTCGTGGACCTGCTGGCCGTGTTGCCAGGCTACGTGGCGCTGCTGTTTCCGGGGGCGCGGTACCTCACCGTGGTCCGATTGCTGCGGGTGTTGCGGGTGTTCCGCGTGTTGAAGCTCGCGGTTTATATGTCGGAGACGACGGAGCTGAGCCGGGCCCTGATCGCCAGTCGGCGGAAGATCGAGGTGTTCACCGTCTGCGTGCTGACGCTCGTGGTGATCCTTGGGTCGATGATGTATCTGATCGAGGGCGAGGAGAACGGATTTACCAGCATTCCCCGCAGTATTTATTGGGCGATCGTCACGCTCACGACGGTCGGCTACGGGGATATTTCCCCGCGGACGAACCTCGGCCAGTTCCTCGCGGCGGCGATCATGCTGCTGGGCTATTCGATCCTCGCGGTGCCCACGGGCATCGTTACCGCGGAAATGTCCCGCCCGCACCCGGACAAGCCCGTCCCGACGCCGGCCGGTCCGCCGGAGCCGCCGCCGAACTACTGCAAACATTGCGGCGGCAAACTGTAGCGGGCATGATGGCCGCTCCGACGTTTCGGTCGGCGGCGGCGCTCGGCCGGCGCGCGACGAACGCTCGCGCCGCCCGCCCCGCAGAGTGAATATGTTACCCCGCCGCACCTTTCTTCAATCGCTCGTCGCCGCCCTCGCGGCGGCGCAGGTCGCCCGGGCCGACGAGTCGCGGGCGCCCCGCATCCTGCTGCGGTCCTCCTGGCAGGTGGTGAATATCGGCGATATCGCCCACACGCCGGGAGTATTGGCGCTAATTGAAAAGCATATTCCCGACGCCGAGGTGATCCTCTGGGCCTCCGGCGACCTCACCGACGAGGTCGCCGCGATGGAGCACAAACGCTTCCCGAAGTTAAAGATCGTCAAGGGCGGGATCGACTCCAAGGGCAAGGCCTCCAATACGGACCTCGGCGAGGCCGTCGCCTGGGCCGACTTCCTGCTGCACGGCAGCGGTCCCTCGCTGGTCGCCGCCCGGGACGTCGCCGCCTGGGTGGAACACACGGAGAAGCCCTTCGGCGTCTACGGTATCACCTACGGGTCGTACTACGACGCCGATCGCAAAGCGTTGCTGAGCGGGGCGGAGTTCCTCTATTTCCGCGACACCGTCTCACTGGAGTTCGCCAAAAAGCAGGGGGTGAACTGCCCGATTATGGAGTTCGGCCCCGACGGCGCCTTCGCCTGCGACCTGCGGGACGACGCCGGCGCCGAGGCGTTCTTAAAAGCGAACGGGCTGGAGGAGGGCCAGTTCCTCTGCTGCCTGTCCCGGCTGCGGCACACGCCCTACTGGACGATTCCCTCCAAAAACCGGGAGCTCGACCCGGAAAAGCACGCCCGCAACGAGGAGATGAAGGAGCGGGACCACGCCGCCTTGCGGGCCGCGATCGTCGCCGTGGTGCGCGAGACGCCGCTCAAGGTGCTGCTCTGCCCGGAAGATATGACGCAGATGGCCGTGGGCAAGGAGATGTTCTACGACCAGTTGCCCGCCGACGTGAAAGATCGCGTCGTCTGGCGGGAAAACTTCTGGCTGACCGACGAGGCCCTGAGCGTCTACGTCCGCAGCGCCGGGCTGTTCGGCAGCGAAATGCACTCGCCCATCATGGCCGTGGGCAACGGCGTCCCCGCCATCGTCTGCCGCTTCGCGGAGCAGACCAGCAAGGGGTATATGTGGCGGGATGTCGGCCTGGGCGAGTGGCTGTTCAATCTGGACGAGCCGGAGGATCACGCCAGGATTGTCCCGGCGGTGCTGGACATGGCGAAGAACCCCGCAGCCGCCAAACGCCGCGTCGCCGAGGCCCGGAAATTTGTCGAGAAGCGCCAGCGGGAGACGATGGCCGTGCTGAAAAGCAAGCTCCCCGCCTGATTCAGCCGCCGTTTCGCACCCCCTCCCAATGGAACGACGCCCGATGCTCCGCCTCGCTCGCACATCCTCGCTCCGGCCGACGGCCCTCCTGACGGCCGCGCTGCTGGCCGTCTCCTGCGGCGACGCGTCGGCGGGCGAGGCCGGAGTAAAAAAGGACATCGAGTTCGCGAACGTCGACGGGCACAGCCTCAAACTGGATCTCTACCTGCCCGCGGCGGACGATCCGCCGCTGGTGGTTTTCATCCACGGCGGCGGTTGGCATGCCGGCAGCAAGGCGAGTTGCCCGATCAATTGGCTGACGAAGGAGGGCTACGCCGTCGCCAGCGTCTCCTATCGGCTGACGGACAAGGCGATCTTCCCGGCTCAAATTCACGACTGCAAAGCCGCCGTGCGGTGGCTGCGGGCGCATGCGGATCAATACGGCTACGACGCGGAACGAATCGCCGTCGCCGGCAGCAGCGCCGGCGGGCACCTTGCGGCATTAATGGGCACGTCCGGCGACGTGGCGGCGTTGGAGGGAACCCTGGGCGGGAACCTCGATCAAAGCTCCCGCGTGCAGGCCGTGGTCGATTACTACGGCGCCACGGACTTCGTACTGCGCTCCAAAACGCAGCCGCACCGGGCCAACGGAAAGGGTTCCGTCGTCTATCTGCTGCTGGGCGGCGGGGCGGACGAGAAGGTGGACCTCGCCCGGCAGGCCTCCGCGGTGACGCACGTCAGCCCGGACGATCCGCCGTTCCTCGTCCTGCACGGCAGCGAGGATAAGACGGTACTGCTCGATCAGTCGCAGCGGATCGAACAGGTCTACGCCGACGCCGGCCTGCCGATCACGCTGCACGTCCTCGACGGCTCGGGACACGGGGGAGCGGAGTTCTACGGGGGCGAGCCGGGCCGGTGGCTGACGGCGTTCCTCGACGAGCATCTCCGACCGGGCTCCGCCGCCGCGGAGTAACGCCCGCGACCGCCGGGCGGCCGTTGTTCGACGTATCGGCGACGGCTAGTCTGATGGGGCGATTCGTCCGCCCCCGACCCCCGCTGCGCCCTTCATGCTCGCCCGCTCTGCCGCGAAGGCTCTCGCCCTGTTCGTGTTGCTGTCGGGTTCGAGCGCCGCGGCGGACGCGGCGGACGTCTCTCAATTCTTCCGGCAGCACTGCGTGGACTGCCACGGGCCGGACCTGCAGGAGGCCGATCTGCGGCTTGATCAGCTCCCGCCGCTGAGCGAGGACTCCGCGGAGACCTGGTCGCGAATCGCGGAGCTGGTCGAGGCCGGCGACATGCCGCCGGAGCCGCAGCCCCGGCCGGAGGCCGCGGCGAAGCTCAATCTGCTCGCTTCCATCCGTCACGATCTGGCCCGCATCACCAAACCCGTGCCGGCGGTGCGGCGGATGAATCGCATCGAGTACGAGCACACCGTGCACGATCTGCTGGGGATCGACGTGCCGCTGGCCCCGCTGCTGCCGGAGGACGGCCAATCGCAGGGTTTTGATAACGTCGCCGGCGGGCTGGGGATCTCCGCCATCTTAATGGAGCGGTATCTGGAAGCCGCGGACACGGCGTTCGACGCCGCGATTCGCCGTATTAAACCCTCCCCGCCGGCGACCCGCCGGGCGGTGTTGATGGAGTCTAAAGAGAATCTCGCCAGCGTGAAGGGCAAGAAGGGCGGGGTGATCGAATCGCACGGGGCGTTCGTGGACTTCACCCCCGGCTGGCCGCCGGCCCGCGTGGACGAGGCTCACCCCATCGAACCGGGCGTCTATCGCTGCCGGGTCGCCGTCTGGCCGCACGAACCGGGGCTGAATCGCACCCTCAGCGTCGCCGTGTTCACCGGTCCGCTGTTCGGCCCCGGCGACCGCTATTTTCAGGGCATGTTCGACGTCACCGGCACGCCGGGGCAGCCGCGGATCGTCGAGTTTGAAACCCGCATGGCCGAGGGCGACGCCCTGCACATCCTCCCCTGGATCTCTCCGGAGCACGTTACCTGGCGCGACGGCAAAGAGGAGGAACGACCCGGCGTCGCCATCCAATGGGCGGAAACCCACGGCCCGCTGGATCAGGCGTTCCCCTCGGAGGCCCATCAAAACCTGTTCGGCCAGTCGGACACGTTGAGCTTCAAGGAGGGCGAGGGGATCTATATGCGACACCGGCGGGGGGTGAAGTCGCACTACGTCGACTCCAGCAATCCGCCGGCGGACGTGGAGCGGATCCTGCGGGACTTCGTGCCGCGGGCGTTCCGGCGGCCGGTCGAGGAGGAATTGACGGGTCAATTCGTGCAGTTCGCCCTCTCCCGGCTGGAGCAGGGGGCCACCTTTGAGCAGGCCCTGCGGGCGGGGGTCTCCGCCGTGCTCTGTTCGCCGCACTTTCTGTTGCTCAACGCCCCGGACCGCCCGGAGGCGGCGGGGGGCACGGCGGACGACTATACGCTGGCCTCGCGGCTGTCGTATTTCCTCTGGTCCTCGATGCCGGACGAGGAACTGCTTGAATTAGCGGCCGACGGCCGGCTCCGCGATCCAAAGACGCTGCACGCGCAGATCGAGCGGATGATCGCCGACCCTAGGATCGATCGCTTCGTCGACAACTTCACCGGCCAATGGCTGGACCTGCGGGAGATTGAATTCACGACGCCGGACAAAACGCTCTACCCGGAATACGACGAATTGTTGCTGCGGTCGATGCTCGCCGAGACCCGCGGCTTCTTCCGGCATGTGCTGAAGGAAGACCTCAGCGTGTTGAACTTCGTCGACTCGGACTTCGCCGTGCTCAACCAGCGGCTGGCGGAGCACTACGGCATCCCCGGACTCCGGGGGCACGAAGAGTTCCGCCTCGTCGATCTCCCGGCGGACAGCGTGCGCGGGGGCGTGCTGGCCCAGGCCAGCATGCTGAAGGTGACGGCGAACGGTACCACCACCTCGCCGGTGCTGCGGGGGCAGTGGGTCTTGGACAAGCTGCTCGGCCAGCCGGCCCCGCCGCCGCCGCCGGGCGTGCCGGCCGTGGAGCCGGACATCCGCGGCGCCGAGACGATCCGCGAACAGCTCGCCAAGCACCGGGAAGATCCCTCCTGCAACCGCTGTCACGTGCGGATCGACCCGCCGGGCTTCGCGCTGGAGGAGTTCGACGTGATCGGCGGGCTGCGGGCGTCGTATCGCTCCATTGAGAAACTCGAACCGCGGCAGTCGAAGGTCGAGAAGACGAATTATTACGAGGGACGCCCGGTGGAGTCCGACGGCGAACTGTCCCGCGGGCGGACGTTCGACGGCTTCGTGGAGTTCCGGGAACGGCTGTTGAAAGACCCGGACGCGATCGCCCGGGCGCTGGCCGCCAAGCTGCTCGTCTACGGCTGCGGCCGCCCCGTGGGGCCGGGGGAGCGGGCGTCGGTCGATGCGGTCGTGAACGCCGCCCGCGGCGACGACTTCGGCCTCAAATCCATGATCCACGCGGTCGTGGACAGCGAACTGTTCCACCGCCCCTGACCGCCCCGCCGCGGCTCCCCGCCGCGCCCCGTTCCCGCCGCCCGCCCGCCCGTCCAACCGCTCCCGGACAACTCCGATGCCCCGCACGCTCGTACCCCGCCGCACGTTCCTCCGGTCCTCCGGCGTGGCCCTGGGGCTGCCGTTGTTGCACGGCATGTTGCCGGGGGCCCTCGGCGCCGCCCCGGCGGCGGAGAGGGAGGCCCGCCGCATGGTCGCGATCTGCGCCCCGCTGGGCATCCACACGCCCAACCTGTTCCCGGAGCAGGCGGGGAAGGATTATCCGCCGACGCCCTATCTGGAGCCGTTGCAGGAGGTTCGGGAGAAGTTCACGGTGATTTCCGGGTTGAACCACCCGATGGTCGACGGCGGGCACGCCGCGGAGAAAAGCTTCCTGACCGGCGCCGCCCACCCGGGGCAGCCGAGTTTCCGGAATACGATCTCCGTCGATCAATACGCCGCGGAGCGGATCGGCCACCTGACCCGGTTCCCCTCGCTCTCCCTGACCGGCGGCAACGGCGGGATGTCCTACACCCGCAGCGGCGTGCTGATCCCCGCGGAGTCGCGGCCCTCCCGCGTCTTCCAGCAACTCTTCTTGGAAGGCTCCGAGAGCGAGAAGGCCGCTCACTTGCGGCGGGTGAAGGACGGGCAGAGCATCCTCGACCTCGTCGGCGCCCAGACGAAAGCGATCCAGCGCCGCACCGGCGGTCAGGACCTGGAGACCCTGGATCAATACTTCACCAGCGTGCGGGAGTTGGAGCAGCGGCTCGTGCGGGCCGAGGAGTGGGCGAAACTGCCCAAGCCGACCGTTGACGGCGAGGCCCCGGAGGATATCGACGACCGGGCGAACTTCAGCGGCCGCTTTAAACTGCTGCTCGATCTGATCGCCCTGGCCCTGCAAACGGACTCCACCCGCCTGATCACCCTGATGGGCCCCGGCGGCGCCGAGGTGGTCGATTTGAAGGGGGTGGAGGACGGTTGGCACAACCTCAGCCACCACGGCCGCTCCGAGGAGAAGATCGCCCAATTGGCGATTATCGAGCGGGAGGAAATGCGGCTGTTCGGCGAGTTCCTCAAACAGCTGGACTCCTTCCCCGACGGCGAGCGGACCGTGCTGGATCAGACCGCCGTCTTAATGGGCTCCAGCCTGGGGAACGCGTCCAGCCACAACAACACGAACCTGCCGGCGATCGTCGCCGGGGGGCGGTTCCGGCACGGCCAGCACCTGGCCTTCGACCCGGACAGCCCGCCGCCGATGTGCAACCTACTGGTCTCGATGCTCCAGCATCTTCAGTTGGAAGTGGACGAGTTCTCCAGCGGCACGAGCACGCTGACCGGCCTGAGCGCCTGAGGAACGCGGCACGACGGGAGCGCCCCCGGCCGCGGCCGGGGGCGCTCCCGTCGGGGCTCATTCAAACGTCCACTCGACCCGATCCATCGCCGGGCGAACGGTCTGGCCGTCCACGCCGACGGTGCGATACTCGAATTGAAATCCCACGCCGGCGGGCAGGGCGGAGAGGTCCAGCGTGGCCGGGGTCTTTTCAATAATCCGCACGAAGCCGGGCTTCTGGCGATAGGTCTCGCGGACGGTCTGCCAGTCGGTCCATTGATCGGCGCGGCCGTCGCCGTCGGCGTCCACGCCGGCCCGGGCCTGCACGTCGCCGACCCACGGGCCGGGGCTGACAAAATCGACGTCCGCCCGCTGTTGGATGAGATAGAACTGCCCCTCGGCGAAGCCGACGGTCGGGTCCGGGTGGCCCTTGCCGAAGGAGCCGCAGAACGTGAACTCCTGATTCAAGGCGTCGCTGGTCCAGCGGCCGACGCGCATGTGCTCGCCGACGGGGTCGAAGTCGCAGAACAGATAGTAGCGGGCGCCGATTTTGATCGCCGTCCAGTCGCCGTAGGCGTTCTGCTCCGGCTCGTGGATCTCGTACTCGTACGTGCCGTGGGGGTGCCGATATTCGCCCTTTTTGCCGGTCGGCGTGGTGCGTTCGTCCACGACGTTGTTGGCGTGACGGAACGGCTGCACGCCGTCCGGGCTGACGGCGCGGCCGGCCAGCGGGGAGTCCCACGCGTGGGTCTTGGCGTTGATGGGGTCCCAGTTTTCGTAGAACAGGTGGAAGGTTCCGTCCTCCTCACGCAGCACGCCGGCGTCGGAGCCGTGCGACGGGTCGTTGAAGGCCATCCCGCGGTCCTCGCCCATCTGGCCGTCGCGGAGGTCTCGATCGACGATCAGGTGCGGGTCTTCGTCGTTGGGGAAGTCGTAATAAATATAGAAGGCGCCGTCGACGTACTCGGCGGTCGTCACCCAGCGTTCCCGCTTGCCGCAGACGGGGCCGTGGTGCGTCCAGGTTTTCATGTCCCCGCTGTGCCAGGCGTGATAGCCGCCGTCCTTCTCCCCGTTGAACTTCTGATGACGGGCGAGCAGCCAGTAGTCCCCGGGTTTGACGGGCACGAACACCGGGGCGTCGGCCATCTCCGACGTGCCGACGTTGGGGATCTCCTGCCAGTTGTCCCAGACGGGCGACTGCGTGAACGTCAGCGTCTGCGGCTTCCGCGGCGTTTGATACGTCTGCAGGACGCTGGCGAAGCGGCTGTCCGGCGCCGTGGAGGTCGCCAGGCCGTCGGCGAGGGTCACGGCGGTTGTCTTCCCCGCGGCCCGTTCCCACTGCTCCGGCGAGTCGACGACCCACGCGGCCTCGCCCCCGGCCGTTTCGTCCGCCGGGGCGGGGGGGGCGAACGCCGCGACGAGCAGGGCCGCCAAGCCCGCGGGGAGGGAAGAAACAGCGGAGCGCCGGTGTTGCATGATCGTCGGGGGGATCGTCGGGGAGCGGAGCCGTCGCCCGATCGGCGGGGGCGATCGGCGGGACGCCCGACCCTATCAACCGGACCCGCAGCCGTCGCGGCGGGGCGTGCGGGAGCCGGAACTGCGTCGGGACGCCGCCGTGCCGCGGGGACGGGCGGGGGCTAGACTGCCCCCGGCTCGCCTCGCTCGATTCGCCCCGTTCGCCGTTCCCGCCGGAGTCTCCCCCCGATGCCGGCCGTGATTGAGGCGACCGTCGGTCCGAACGGGAGCGAGTTGCCGACCGATCGCGGGGCGGGCGTCGCGTCGGCGCAGTGCGGGGAGGCCCTCGCCACGTTCGTGGAGCTGTGCGGCCGGGGCTACGACGCCGCCGCCGCCCGTCGGGCGGCGGCGGAGGCGGTCCGCGCGTTCCCCGGAGGCCCGCGGCGGAACTGGTGGCGCTGGACGCGGGAGGCGGCCCGGTCGCTGGACGTGCCGGTGCGGGTCGTGGACGCCCGGCCGAGGGACGTCGTCGCCCTGGTGCACGACGGCGGCGCCGCCCTGACGTTCCTCCCCCACGACGGCGACGACTTTCGCGACGGCCGCGACGGCGTGGGCCGCGACGGCGTCGGCCGCGACGGGGACGGCGACGGGGACGGGGGGGCGTGGTGGGTCGCCGGGGCCGACGGGAAGCGGACGCTGCGGCTCTCCGGCACGGGGGCGGAGGAGCAGTCCGTCGCCCGGATGGTCGCCGCCGCCGAGGCGTCCGCGGCGGCCGACCCCGCCGAGACCGACCGCGGAGAGGTGCGGTGGCTGGTCGCCGGCCGGGCCGGGGCGGACCTGACCCAGCACATCGACGCCCACGGCCATGCCTCGCCCTACGCCACGCTGCGGGCGCTGTTCGCGCCGGAGTCGGGCGACATCCGGGCGATCGCGGTGTTCGCCCTGTTCGTGGCCCTGCTGAACCTCGCCACGCCCATCGCGGTCGAGAGCCTCGTCGGCACGGTGGCGTTCGGGCGGCTGCTCCAGCCGGTCGTGGTGCTGGCGACGGTGCTGTTCGGCTTCCTGGCCTTCCAGGCGGCGCTGCGGCTGTTACAGGTCTGGGTGGCGGAACTGATCCAGCGGCGGACCTTCGTCCGGGTCGCCGGAGACCTCGCCCGGCGCCTGCCCCGGGTGACGGCGGACGGCATGGCGGGGCACAGCCCGCCGGAACTGGTGAACCGATTTTTCGACGTGGTGACGGTGCAGAAGGTCGCCGCCGGCCTGCTGCTGGAGGGGTTGAACCTCGTGCTGGGGGCGGTGATCGGGCTGGGGATCCTGGCCTTCTATCACCCCTATCTGCTGGGCTTCGACCTCGTGCTGCTCGCCGCGATGACCGTCGTGACTTACCTGCTGGGTCGCGGGGCGGTGAAAACGGCGATCTACGAGTCGAAGCAGAAGTACCGCACGGCGGCGTGGCTGGAGGAACTGGCGGCCAACCCGACGGCGTTCCGGCACGGCGACGGGGTTGCGTTCGCCGTCGATCGGGCCGACGGTCTCGCCGCGGACTATCTCAAGGCCCGCCGCAATCACTTCCGGGTGCTGGTCCGGCAGGTGGCCTTCGCGCTGGGACTGCAGGCGGTCGCGGCGACCGCCCTGCTGAGCCTCGGCGGCTGGCTGGTCATCAACCAGCGGCTCACGCTGGGGCAGTTGGTCGCCGCGGAACTGATCGTGACCCTCGTGCTCAGCTCCTTCTCGAAACTCGGCAAGCACCTGGAGGCCTGGTACGACCTCGTCGCCGCCGGCGACAAGCTGGGCGTGCTGTTCGCCCTGCCGACCGAACGCACTGACGGCGCCCTGACCGGCATCGACCGACGGGACGACTGGGCGAACCCGGGCGCCGGGACGTCCGAGATCGCGGAGCCGATCCTCCGGTTGGAGAACGCGACGGTCCGCGGCGGGACGCGGTTCGACCTCGCGCTGGCGCCGGGGGAGAGCGTCGGCCTGCTGGCTCCGCCGGGGGCGGGGAAGACGGCGCTGGCGGAGGCGCTGTTCGGTCGCCGGGCGCCGCTGGGGGGGCGAATCGAGTTGGACGGGCTGGCGCCGGGCGATTACCGGCCGGACGCGCTGCGGCGGCGGGTGGCGCTGGCGGGGGCGTCCCCGGGGGGCGGGGCGGAGGTCTTCGCCGGCACGGTGGCGGAGAACGTGCACCTCGGCCGGCCGGACGTGACCGCCGCGGACGTGCGGGCCGTGTTGAAGCGGGTCGGCCTGGCGGAGCGGGTCGACGCCCTGCCGGGCGGCGTGGACGCGACGCTGGGGTTCGGCGGGGCGCCGCTGGGGGAGATCCACGCCCGCCGGCTGACGCTGGCCCGGGCCCTCGCCGGCAGGCCGCGGTTGCTGGTGATCGATTCGCTGCTGGACGGCTGCGCCGCGGAGACCGCCGCGGAGTTGCTCGCCGCCGCGGTCCGCCCGATCGGGGGCCGGGCGCACGCCACGCTGGTGCTCACCCGGCGGGCCGAGATCGCCGCCGTCTGCGACCGGGCCCTCCGCCCGGACGGCGCCCCGCTCGATCCCGCCGCCTAAGATTCCCGCGGCCTGATATTCCCGCGTCCGCCCCGTTCGCCTCGGTCCGCCCCGACGCTTCGTTCATGCTCAACGACCGCACGCACTCCGCGTTCCACCTCGCCGACCCCGCCCTGCGGGACCGCGCCCTGCCGGGCCTGCGGTTGGCCCGGTCGAGTCGGCGGGTGCGGCTGTTCGGCCGCCTTCTGCTGGGCGGGCTGGCGCTGGCCTTCGCGGCGATGCTGCTGGCCCCCTGGATCCAGACGGTCGCCGGCAGCGGGTCGGTGGTGGCCTACGACCCGCAGAACCGCCAGCAGGTCGTGCAGGCGCCGATCGAGGGCAACATCGCCCGCTGGGCGGAGGGCATCCGCGAGAACGCCTTCGTGGAGGAGGGCGACTTCGTCGTCGAGCTGGCCGACGTGGACCCGGAACTGCTCAGCCGGCTCAGCCGCCAACGCAGCCAGGCCGCCGACCAGGTGCAGCTCGCCGAGTCCGCCCGGGAGGCGGCGCAGCGGGGCGTGATCGCCTCCCAGAGCGTCGTGGAGAGCAACAACAGCCAGCTCGTCTTCCTGCAGGAGGCGCTGCGGGACACCCTCGACGCCCTCGACCGCGAGATCGAGGGCTCCCAGCAGAAGGTGAAAGCCGAGGAGCAGGCCCTCGCCAAGGCGCAGGCCACGTTGGTTCAGGCGCGGGCCGATCACGACCGGCAACTCGCCCTGTTCAAAGAAGGCTTCGCCGCCCAGGCCAAGTTTCAAGAAGCCGAACAAAAATACCTCGGGGCGACCGCGGACGTGGCGAAGCACGAGGCCTACCTCGAAGACGCCAGGCTCGCCGTGCAGGCCAAGCAGAGCCTCCGCCCCGCCAAGGAGCGGGAGTTGCAGGCCAAGATCGACGAGGTGCGGGCCAAAGTCCGTAAGAGCGAATCGGACGTCGCCAAGGCCGAGAGCGACCTCCAGAAGGCCTCGTCCGAGATCGCCAAGGCGAACAGCTACCTGCTGGACGCCGAATCGAAGCTCGCCAAGCAGCGGCGCCAGGAGGTGTACGCCCCGCGGTCCGGGATCGTGACCCAACTGATCTCCGACGGCGGCAGCGGGATCGTCAAGAAGGGCGACCCGCTGTTCGTGCTGGTCCCCGACGGCGGGGAGCGGGCGGTGCAGATCTGGCTGGACGGCAACGACGCCCCGCTGGTGAACCCCGGCCGCAAGGTGCGTTTGCAGTTCGAGGGCTGGCCGGCGGTGCAGTTCGCCGGCTGGCCGAGCGTCGCCGTGGGCACCTTCGGCGGGGAGGTCGCCAGCGTGGACGCCGTCGACGACGGCATGGGCCGGTTCCGCGTGCTCGTCACGCCCGACCCCGAGGACGACCCCTGGCCGGAGGACCGCTTCCTGCGGCAGGGCGTGCGGGCCAACGGCTGGGTGCTGCTGAACGAAGTCGCCCTCGGCTACGAGATGTGGCGCCGTATGAACGGCTTCCCCCCCGTCCTGACCGACGCCCCCGCCGAGAAGGCGGGCGGCAAGGGCGGAGGCGGTCTCAAGCCTGTCAATATGGGTAAGGGGAAGTGACCGGGGGCTTTCGGCAGACGGGGCGAACGACGGGCGACGCGCCCTGCGGCGAGGGGCCGGGTGCGGCCCGGCGCCCGCCGGCGCCGAACCGGACGGGGTGACCGTTCCGCCCCCCGCCGCCCGTCGTCTGCGCCGCGGGGTCGCCCTGGCCGTGTTGGGCGCCGCCGGCCTGTCCGCCGGCTGCGGCGGCGGACGACTGCTCACCACCTACGGCCCCCCGACCCTGTCGATTCCGGGACCGAAGGCCGCCGCGGGACCGAACGCTCCCGCGAACCGCCGCGATTCGGTTCGTCCGGCGCTCGCACAGACCGACGCCGACGCGCCCGCCGGCCGCGTCGCCCCGGCCGCGTACGTCCCGCAGGAGTTTGGCGCCGGCCCCGAGGGCGGCGTCGGGGACGCCGGCGCCGGCGCCGACGGGTCCGGCGACGGGTTCGATCCCTCCGCGGCGCCCTCTGCCGGGCCGCTCCAGTCGGACGGCGGCCAGATCGGGCAGGAACCGGGTGATCTCGGTTCGGCCCCCGGCTCGACGGAGGCGCCGGACGTCGATCTGTCGGATCCGCTTTCCGCTCCGGGCACGGGCGTCGGGGGCACGGGCGTCGGGAGGGATGCGAACGGGCGGACCCCGCTGCTCGGCGGGCGGCCGGGCGGGGCGGGGGCCGACGAGAGCCTGCCGGACCTCGACCGTCCCTCCCCGGAGCCGGGGCCGGAACTGCGGCTGGACGACGTGACGGCCTCGGTGCTGGCGACCTATCCGTTGTTGGAGGAGGCCGCCCTAGGCCGCCCGCTGGCCGCCGGCCTGGCGCTGGAGGCGGCCGGCGCCTTCGACTCCAAGCTGAAAGCGTCCCAGGAGCTGGAACCACTGGGCTACTACGAAAACTACCGCCACGCCGTTGGCGTGGAGCAACCGCTGATGAACGGGGCGGACCTGTTCGCCGGCTACCGGATCGGCCGCGGGTCGTTCGAGCCGTGGTATCAGGAACGGCAGACGAACGACGGCGGCGAGTTCAAGGCGGGCTTCACCGTGCCGCTGCTGCAGGACCGCCGCATCGACGCCCGGCGGGCTGCCCTGCGGACCGCCGCCCTGGAACGGGCCGCCGCCGACCCCGCCGTCGCCGCCGCCCAGCTCGACGCGGTGCGGAACGGCTCCGCGGCCTACTGGGACTGGGTGCTCGCCGGCCGTCTGCTGACGGTCGCGGAGCGACTGCTGGCCCTTTCCCTGGACCGCACCGAGGGACTGGAGGCCCAGGTGCGCACCGGCGAGACGGCGGCGATCACCCTGCGGGACAACGACCGCCTGATCGCCGACCGACGCAGCAAGGTGATCGACGCCGAACGCAAGTTCCGGCAGGCCTCCGCCAAGCTCTCGCTGTACCTTCGCGACCCGTCCGGCGCCCCGCTGACGCCGGACGACGCCCTGCTGCCGGCCCAGTTCCCCGACGCCGCCGGCGAACTGCCGCCGGTCGAGGCGCTGGTGAACGAGGCCCTGGGGCGGCGGCCGGAGTTGGCGCAGCTGCGGCTGGCCCGGGAACAGCAGGTCGTCGCCCTCGCCGAGGCCCGCAACGACCTGCTGCCGGAGCTGGACGCCGGGATGGTCGTCAGCCAGGACGTGGGCGAACTGAGCAGTTCCAAGGGCGACAAGCAGCCGCTGGAACTGGACACCGCGGTGATGTTCAGCGTGCCGCTCCAACGGCGGAAGGCCCGCGGCAAGGCGGCCCAGGTGGAAGCGAAGCTCGCGCAACTGTCCGTCAAGCAGCGGTTCGCCGCGGACAAGGCGGCGGTGGAGGTGCAACTGGCCGTCGCCGCCCTCGACGCCGCCCGCCGGCAGATCGAGCAGGCGGAGATCGGCGTGGACCTGGCCGAGCGGCTGCGGGCGGCCGAGGAGAGCGCGTTCGGCCTGGGCGAGAGCGACCTGCTGCGGTTGAACCTCCGCGAAGCCGCCGCCGCCTCCGCCGCCGAGTCGTTGGTCGCGGCCCGGTACGCCTACTGGATCGCCGTCGCGGACCTCGCCGCCGCCACCGCCGCCTCCCCCGCGGCCCAGCCGACCCTGATCCCGACGCCGCAGTTCGACCCGGCCCCGATGCCGGTGCCCCTGCCGGCGGACGAGTAGGGCGAACGCGGCACGATCGGAGAACTCCCGGTTCGCCCGTCTCCCCTCTCCCCCAAAAGGAGGAGAGGGGAGCACGACCGCCATCTCGCCTGCGGCAAGATGGATGGCGGGGCCGGCTGGTCGGGATATGTAGCCGCTGCTACGATTTGCGGACTATTCGCCCCGCCCCCGTTCTCCGATCCCGCCGCCGGTGACCGCGACGACAACACGTCTCCTCCCGGTTCTCGCGGCCCTCGTTCTGGGGGCGACGGTCGGGTGCGGCGGCGCCGCGGACGGCGACTCGGCCGCCGGCGGGGGGACGCATGACGGCGACGGCCCGATCAAGGCGGTGGCGACCACGGGGATGGTCGCGGACCTCGTCCGGAACGTCGGCGGGGAGCATGTCGAGGTCGCCCAGATGTTCGGCGCCGGCGTCGATCCGCACCTCTACAAGGCCACGCGGGACGACGTGCGGCAGTTGGGAACCGCGGACATGATCTTCTATTCCGGCCTGATGCTGGAGGGAAAGATGACCGACGTGCTGGTGCGGATGGCCCGCTCCCGCCCGGTCGTGGCCGTGACGGAGGCGATCGACGAATCCTTCCTGCTGGAGCCGGACGACCTCGCCGGGCACGCGGACCCACATGTCTGGATGGACGTCGCCGCCTGGTCGCAGTGCGTGGACGTCGTTGCGGCGGCGCTGGCGGAGCACGACCCCGCCCACGCCGACGACTACGCCGCCAACGCCGCCGCCTATCAAAAACGCCTCGCGGATCTGGACGCCTACGGCAAGCAGGTGATCGGCTCGATCCCCGCGGGCAGCCGCGTGCTGGTCACTTCGCACGACGCCTTCAACTACATGGGCCGGGCCTACGGGCTGGACGTTCAGGGGGTGCAGGGAATTTCCACGGAGTCCGAAGCCGGCCTGCAGCGGGTCTCGGCGCTGGTGGACCTGCTGGCCGAACAGAACGTGCGGGCGGTGTTCGTCGAGAGCAGCGTGCCCCGCAAAAGCGTGGAGTCGCTGGTGGAGGGCGCCCGGGCGCGGGGGCACGCGGTGACGATCGGCGGGGAACTGTTCTCCGACGCGATGGGGCCGGCGGGCTCCTACGAGGGCACCTACGTCGGCATGCTGGACCACAACCTCACCACCGTCGCCCGCGCCCTCGGCGGTGAGGCCCCGGCCGGCGGGTTCGGCGGCGAGCTGTCGGAATGACCGCCGTTCCCCCGTCCGAGGAATCCGCCCCCGGCGGCCCGGCGCCGCTGGCGATCCACGATCTAACGGTTGCCTACGATCGCAAGCCGGTGATTTGGGACGTGCGGATGGAGGCGCCGGCGGGTTCGCTGGTGGCGATCGTCGGCCCCAACGGGGCCGGCAAGAGCACGTTATTAAAGGCCGCGATGGGCCTGATCCCGCGGGCCTCCGGCCGGGTGGAGTTCTTCGGGCAGCCGTATCGAAAAGTCCGCGGCCGGGTGGGCTACGTGCCTCAGCGGGAGAGCGTCGACTGGGACTTCCCCGTCAATGCCCTGGACGTCGTCACGATGGGCCTGTACCGGGAGATCGGTTGGTGCCTGCCGGTGCGGAAGAAGCACCGGGAGAAGGCCCGGGCGGCGCTGGAGCGGGTGGGCATCGTGGAATTGGCCGACCGGCAGATCAGCCAGCTCTCCGGCGGCCAACAGCAGCGCACCTTCCTGGCCCGGGCGCTGGTGCAGGACGCGGAGCTGTACCTGATGGACGAACCCTTCGCCGCCGTCGATGCCGCCACGGAACGGGCCGTCGTCGCCCTGCTGAACGAGATGAAGGCCCGCGGCCGCACCGTCGTCGCCGTGCACCACGACCTGCAAACGGTGCCGGAGTATTTTGATTATGTCGTCCTTTTAAATATGCGGGTGGTCGCTCAGGGGTCGGTCGAAACGGCCTTCACTCCGGAGAACCTGCAGAAGACCTACGGCGGGCGGCTGACCCTGCTGGACGACGTCGCCGTCACCATGCGGCGCCGGGAGGCCTCGCTGTGAGCACCGCCCCGTCACGCCTCGGGCGCTGGCTCGCGGTCGTTCTGCTCGCGGCGGCGTTCGCCCCGGCGGCGGTCGCGGCCGAGCCGCTGCCGGGGGGGGCGGTGCAAGGGTCGCTGTCCGGGCGGTCGCTGGCGTGGCCGTCCTGGGAGACCGTGCGGCGGGTGGTTTTGTTGGAGGACTACAACGTCCGCGTGGTCGTGTTCGGGGCGACGCTGCTGGGGTTGGCCGCGGGGATGGTGGGCAGCTTCACCCTGCTGCGGAAGCGGGCCCTGATGGGCGACGCCCTCAGCCACGCCGCCCTGCCGGGGATCGCGGCGGCGTTCCTCGCGGCGGCGGCGTGGGGCGGGGAGGGGAAGTCGCTGGCCGTGCTGCTCGCCGGGGCGACGGTCAGCGGGCTGCTGGGGGTCGGGGCGATCCTGCTGCTCGTCCGCACCACGCGGCTAAAGGAGGACGCCGCCCTGTGCATCGTGCTGAGCGTCTTCTTCGGCGCCGGCGTCGCCCTGCTGAGCGTCGCCCAGCAGACCGGCGGCGGCAACGCGGCGGGGCTGGAGTCCTTCATCTACGGCAAAACCGCCTCCATGGGCCGCACCGACGTGCAGTTCATCGTCGGCGCCGGGGCCCTGTGTGCGCTCGCCTGCCTGGCCCTGTTCAAGGAGTTCAAGCTGCTCTGCTTCGACGACGGCTTCGCCGGTGCCCGGGGCTATCCGACGGCGGCGCTCGATATGGCTCTGATGGCGGCGGTCGTGGTCGTCACGATCGTCGGCTTGCAGGCCGTGGGCCTGATTTTGATGGTCGCCCTGCTGATCACCCCGCCCGCCGCGGCCCGGTTCTGGACGAACCGACTGGGGCCGATGTTCGTCGCCTCCGCGGCGATCGGGGCCGCCAGCGGCGGGCTGGGGGCGATCGTCAGCGCCCTGTTCTCCCGGCTGCCCTCCGGCCCGATGATCGTACTGGCCGGCACCGCGATCTTCCTGTTCAGCCTGCTGTTCGGCGCCTCCCGCGGGGCACTGGTGCGGGTTCGCAAACGGCGCGCGCTGAACCGCTCCGTCGACCGCCAACGCCTGCTGTTCGCCCTGCACTCCGCCGGCGCCGGCGGGGCGGGGGAGGACCAGTTGGAACGGGACCTCGACTGGACCTCCGGCCGGTTGGGGCGGGCGCTAGGCCGGGCCGTGGCGGCGGGCTTTGCTGAACGAACCGACGGCCGCGTCCGGCTGACGAAGCCGGGCGAAACCGAGGCCGCCCGCGTGCTCCGCCAGCGCCGGCTGTGGGAGCTGTACCTCGAAACGCAGGCCGACGCCGCCCCGGGCCGCGTCGACCGGGCCGCCGACGCGATCGGCGACGTGCTGGAGCCGGAGGTCGTCGCCGAACTCGAATCGCTGCTGGACGGCAGCGTCGCCCACGCCCCGGACGCGGCGCCCGATTTGACCCACCTGAACCGCGAACCGGGGGCCGCACGGTGAGCGACTGGAGCTGGGCTCTCGACGGCTGGATCGTGCTCGCCGGGGCGTTGTGCGCGGCGGCGTCTGCCCTGCTGGGCAACTTCCTCGTGCTCCGTCGGATGACGCTGCTGGGCGACGCGATCACCCACGCCGTGCTGCCCGGGCTGGCGGTGGCCTTCTTCCTCAGCGAGTCCCGCAGCAGCCTGCCGATGTTCGTGGGGGCCGTCGTCGCCGGCGTGTTGACGACCGTGTTCACGGAGTGGATCCGCCGTTACGGCCGGGTGGACGAGGGGGCCTCGATGGGCGTGGTGTTCACCTCGCTGTTCGCCCTGGGCCTGGTGATGATCGTGCAGGCGGCGGACCGGGTGGACCTCGACCCCGGCTGCGTGCTGTACGGGGCGATCGAGTTCACCCCGTTGGACACGCTGCCCGTCCTCGGGTTCGAGATCCCCCGGGCCGTGCTGACGCTGGGGGCCGTCACGCTGGTCAACGGGCTGTTCGTCCTGCTGTTCTTCAAGGAGTTGAAGATCAGTTCGTTCGACCCGGCGCTGTCCACCACCGCCGGCTTCCCGGCCGGGGTCATGCACCTCGCCCTGATGATCCTGGTGGCCGTGACGGCGGTGGCCAGTTTCGAGAGCGTCGGCAGCGTCCTGGTGGTGGCGATGTTCGTCGTCCCGCCGGCCTCCGCCCTCCTGCTGACCGACCGGCTCGCCCCGATGGTGGGCCTCAGCGTGCTGTTGGGGGCGCTCTCCGCGGCGCTGGGGCACGTCGCGGCGCTGGAGGTTCCCGCCTGGTTCGGGTACCGCAGCGCCACGACCGCGGGGATGATGGCAGTCGCCGCCGGGGCGCTGCTGGTGCTCTGCGTGACGCTCAGCCCCCGGCACGGCCTGCTGACGCGGGCCTGGCGCCGCCGCCGGCTCTCCCGCAGCATGCTCGGCGACGACCTGCTGGGGCTGCTCTACCGCCTGCGGGAGCGGGAAGACGCCGGCCCTGCCGACCCCCGCACGCTGCGGAAGGTGTTGGGGACGAGCCGCGCCTCGTTCCGGCGGACGCTCCGTGACCTGCGGCGTCGAAGACTGGTCAAGAAGACCGCCGCCGGCGTGACGCTGACCCCCGCGGGGGCGGAGAGCGCCGGCGGGGTCGTGCGGTCCCATCGGCTGTGGGAGGAGTACCTCGCCACGCAAGCCGACCGCCCGCCGGAGGGCGTGCACGCCACGGCCCACCGGCTGGAGCACTTCACCGACCGCCGCCTGCGGGACGCCCTCGACGCCGCCACCGACGCCCCCGCGACGGACCCCCACGGCGCCCCGATCCCGCCGGAACCGCCCGCCTGAGGCCGCGTTACTTCACGGCCGCCGCCGCCGCGAAGCCCCGCATCGCGGCCAGCGTTTCCGGGCTGACGTGGTGTTCGATGCCCTCCGCGTCGACCTGGGCGACGGCCTCCGGCACCCCGAGGGCGAGCAGGAACCGCAGCACCGCGGCGTGTCGTTCGCGGCAGGCGGCGGCCAGTTCGGCCCCGGTCGGGGTGAGGGTGATCGGCGCCCGCGGCTCGGTCTCCGCCAGGCCGTCCCGCACCAGCCGCCCGACGGTGCGGGTCACGGTGACGTGGCTGACGGAGAACCGCTCCGCCAGATGCGAGACCCGGCACTCGCCGCGGTGGCGAATCAGTTCGGCGATCGCCTCGACGTAATCCTCGGCGACCTCGGTGGCGTGATCCTTCCGGGTCCGCCGATGGCGATGCGGCTCGGCCGTCGGCGAACGCGGCTCGGCCGTCGGCGTGCGGACGTCGGCCGTCGGTGCGGGGGCGGGGCGCTCGGACATGACCCGGCAATCTACCCGCCGCCCCGCCGCCGCTCCCGTAGTCCCGGCTACAACATCCCGAACGATGGCTTCGCGGCGCCGCGATCGAGAAGGCCCGCGGCACGTCCGCCGGGCTCCCGCGCGGCGACCCTCAACCGCCTGAACAAACCGCCGCCGCGAGCGTCACGCGAATGGAACGTTTCAACCGATGATCCAAGTCCTCTCAATTGGCCGGGACGGGATTCGAACCCGTACGGGGCTTCCGCCCCGGCGGATTTTAAGTCGGAGCGAAAGCAGCCGCCCGCAGGGCGGCCGCGGGCCGTCCGAGGGATTGATCCTTCTCCCGTAGGGCGGGGCAATCCTGCGGTCGACCCGGGGTCGCCCCCTGGAAGGCCCACGGGTGCGGGAGTCACTGACAAATCCACTGACACCGAGATCGCCCCCCAAAGCTATCCTTGTTGTGTGCGCCCGCGTTGCCGGCCGCCCCGCTCACATCGCGTTGGTCTTCGCCGACGCAATCTCCGTCGTCGGCGTTACGGAGAGCGGCCTGTAGGTGGTGCTGATGCCGTCGGCCGCCGACGGCTTGTTCCAGGCCGGGACGGGTTTGCCGGCGAAGGGGCGGTACGTGGAGTACGTCCCTTACCCAATCGTGAGCGGGGGTTCATGGGCAGCGTCGACGTGATGGGGCTGAAGCACCTGACGGCCGCGACGAGGGACACGCCGTGGCGTCGCCGGTCTTGTTCTTCTGGAGGGAGTTCGGCGGCTCCAGGTGTCGCCGGGGCGCAGCTGAGTCTCGGAAGCGGCTGGTAGCAGCAGCGAAAGAACACGGAGAACCTGCACTGACCCCTCGAGCGTAACGGTAACTCGTTTTTCGCGACGTCCACCAAACAGCAGCACTGCCGCAGTCAGTGCGAAAGTCGTTCTCTCCGCAAGCTGGCGAATTCGAGCGAAACCCGGCTAGGCGGTCTCCGCTTCGGCGTCCGCCAGTGCGCCGGAGATCCAACTACTCTCGCTAAGGCCACCACGCTGGTCGCCGCCCCCTCCCCTGCTTGAACCCCAGCACGATGAACTACTCCACGCTCCTCAATCACATCACCCCCGCCGAGATCGCGGCCGTCGCCGACGCGGCCGACCCCGACACGCACGCGCACCTGGACGACGGCTGGAATCCGCCGCCGATCGGGGAGCTGGACCATTTCGTTCTGGTCCCCGACCCCGTCGCGTGGGCGCCGTCGGAGAGCACCCGGCTCGACGCCACGCTCACGGCCCTGAAGACCCTCACCCGCCCCAAACGCCGGGAGCTGTCGGCGGTGATGGCGATCGGGATGCTCGGCGGCTCGACCGAGACGATGGCCGCGACAGTGCGGGCGTTTCGCGACGGGCGGGCGGGGTGCGCCGAGGTGGACTACCTCGTCGGCAAGTGGCCGCTGTCGGAGTACCTGCGGAGGGGGCTGGCGGCGCTGGGGCTGGAGTGACTGGCGCCGGCGTCACGGCGGCGCAGGCGACGTACTTGCCGGGATCTCCCGGGGGCATGGAGTTCGCTGTAGACATCCGCAGACATCCGCCTCGTGCTCACCTTGCTCCCCTCGCCGCTGGCGTGCAGCCGTACGTGCTGTTTCTGGACGAGGTGACCTCGTGGGAGGTCGCCGAGGCGATGGGGCTGCCGACCGGGCCGGAGTACGTCGTCGTGAGCGACTTCAACCCGAACGACGACGCCCAGTACAGCAGCCTGGAGGTGGCGATCCTCTCCCGGTACCCGCTGAGGAACGCCGTGGAGTTCGACCGGGGGACCGACGGCAACGACCGTCCGGGCTATCCGCCGGAGCGGAAGCTGGAGCGGGTCGATCTGGACGGGATCGCGGACATGGGCGTCGGCCGCGGGTTCCTCTGTGCGGACGTGCCGGCGACGCCCGCGGACAGGGCAAGCCAGCCTGATTTTTCGCCCGCCACCGGGTAGTCTGGAATGGTCTCCGCCACACTCACATTCCGGCAGGCATTATGTTTTCTTGGTTGCCTGGGCCGCTCCCGCTCGCTCTTACCACATTCGCACTGTTGTGTGGGGGGGGCGACGAAACAGTCGCCGCTGACCCGGCCGCCGCTGGTCGGACTACGCCTGGGGCACAGCCGAACGTCGACGCTGACCGCACCACAAACTACTGGGAGAAGGTCCACCTTACCCCCAACATCATCGAAGCACTCGGCGACGATCAGTGCCTTATCTCGAGAGACGCAATTCGCGGCGAGATTCACATTGACCAGTTCAAGGAGCACGCCGTCGCCTTGAGCGATCGCGCTCAGAAACTCCGAGTGCTGAGCGCGGCTGGCGTTCATCCCGACCTGGTTGAGTGGAACCTGAAAGCCTGCTTAGTCTTGGAACTTCAGGCACAGCAGAGACTCCGTCGGGGGTCGGAGTGGATGAGGTATGTGCATGACCCTCTCGGGTTCGTCAGTTTCTACGGCGACAACGCGGACAAGTTCATTGAAAACTACGACCCTCGCTCGTCGCTCGAAGAGAACGTTGTCGCGGGAGTGATGGCGTCGTTAGCGGGGCAGATCAACGACTACCGCGCGACCCAGGACGCGCTGCTGAAGTTGCGGCGAGAGATCGCTCGGGAGAAGTACGAGGTGCGGGCGAGAATCTCACAGCAACTGGGGGTCGATCTGCCTCTGGTTGACGACGGGTGTCCGGTCATCACATTGGTCAAGCCTAACGGCCTCGGATCTTCCATCAAGCTGGAAGTCGGTGACGTGCTCATATCGTACAACGGCAAATCGTTGACCGGAGAGACCATGACAAAGGATGTGCTTGGACCCGCCGTAGCTGCTGCGTCACCTGACCGGAAGGTGCGTGTGCGCATTAGACGCGACGGAAAGAGGATGTCTGGCAGCGTGAGCGGTGGAAAGCTGCTGGGCATCAACTTCTGCGTATCCCCCGCCAACGTCGAGCCCGCATGGACGCAGAGGGGTGTTCCCGCCAGCGTGTTCTCTACCTATCCGTTTCGGAAGCTCGGAGAACCGCTCGGTAGCTTTATGGGTTTCTGAATGCCACACCGATGTCGAGCAGTTGCGAGGTCGAGCTATCCGAAGGATGCCGCTTGCCAGAATCTACGAGGCTGCGAGCCGGCCGCCGACCGGGAGGTCTAGCAGGCTGCTGCAAAACTCGCTCGCGGCGACGGTTTGGCCGCGCTAGCTTGGGGGCTCTTGTCCCCCAAGCCGAGGCCATGCGATGCGTGGACGAGCCGACCGCCAGCCGAAGATGTTTTTCTCGATCGACCTGGAGAGCCGAATCCGGGCTGACCACCCGCTGCGGCCCCTCAAGCAGGTCGTGGACCGCATCCTGGCCGGGATGAGCGAACGTTTCGCCGCCGCCTACAGCCGCACCGGGCGTCCCGGCGTGCCGCCCGAACGGTTGCTGAAGGCTCTGTTGCTCATGGCGATCTACTCCGTTCGCAGCGAGCGGCAACTGGTCGAGCGGATCGACACCGATCTGCTGTTCCGCTGGTTCCTGGACATGGACCCGGCCGAGGAGGTCTTCGACGCCACCGCCTTCACGCACAACCGAAGCCGCCTGGACGAGCACGGGCTGACCGCTGCGTTCTTCGAGGCCGTGGTGGAATTGGCCGTCGACGCCGGGCTGGTCAGCGACGCGCATTTCACCGTCGACGGCACGCTGATCGAGAGCTGCGCCTCGATCAAAAGCCTGCGACCGATCGACGAACGCCCCGCGGATTCCGGCGGCGACCGGCCCGGCGGCGACCGGCCCGGCGGCGACCGGCCCGGCGGCGACCGGCCCGGCGGCGACCGGCCCGGCGGCGACCGGCCCGGCGGCGACCGGCCCGGCGGCGACCGGCCCGGCGGCGACCGGCCCGGCGGCGACCGGCCCGGCGGCGACCGGCCCGGCGGCGACCGGCCCGGCGGGGGCGGCTTCAAATCCCGCAATCCGCTGGTCGACTTCCGCGGTCAGAAGCGGTCGAACAGAACGCACCGCAGCGCGACCGATCCCGAGGCCCGGCTGTACCGCAAGGCCGCCGGACAGGAGACGAAGCTGGCCCACCTGGGTCATTCGCTCTGCGAGAACCGTCACGGACTGGTCGTCGCGGTGGAAGTCACCGAGGCCAACGGCACGGCCGAGCGGGAGGCCGCTTTGGCGATGCTCGACCGGGTCCGGATCGGCGGCCCCCGCGGCGTGCGATCCGGCACGCTGGGGGCCGACAGGGGCTACGACAGCGGGCCGTTCTGTTTGGAGTTGGAACGGCGGGGGATCGAGCCGCACGTGGCGACGAGGCGAACCGCCCGCGATCCCGCCACGGTCCCGCCGTCGCAGCGGGCGGCGCACGCAGCCCGCCTCAGAATGCTGGCGCGGATGGAGGGCGAGACGTATGCGATCAGCCAGCGGGTGAGAAAGAAGGCGGAGGAGCCGTTCGGCTGGATGAAGACGATCGGCGGCCTGGCCCGCGGCCGATTCGCGGGACGGTGGAAGCTCAAGCAGCAGATGGAGACGGCGGCCGCGGCGTTCAACCTGATCCGGCTGCGAACGCTGCTGCCGGCTTAACGGTACTTCGAGCGACCGTCGTCGCCGACCACCGACGCCCAAACCGGAAACGCCCCGCCCCCGCGCCGGACCGCGTCCAATAAATCGGATCGGCGTCCGAGGAACCCGGTTTTGCAGCAGCCTGCTAAACCAACAATGGACAATCCTTGGCTCAAACTTCGTGACGCCGAACCCTTTTTGCTTGACGGCGAACGAGAACAGATTGGCCGGTTTAACGCGCTAAACGCCGGTTCGCCTGACCTGCAGGTCCAAACGCAATTGTTGCCCGAACCGTTCTTCGGCGACCCCGACGCTGCGGTCTACGCCCTTTGCCTGAATCCCGGCTACTCGCCCGGCGACGATTCGTGGCATCGGAACGTCGGGTTCGTGAACGCCATCCGGCAGAGCCATGCCCACGAACGTCGCGATCGACCGCACTACTACCTCGATCCGGGCTTCGCCGATTCTCCGGGGGCCCGCTGGTGGCGACGGAAGTGCCGATGGTTGATCGACGACTGCGGCATCGAGGCGCTCTCGCGGAACCTCTTTTGCGTTGAGCTCTTCCCCTATCACTCACGCAAATACAAACCCCTTCCGCGAACGCTTTCGCCCAACGGACTGCCGGAGTCGTCTGATTACGCGGCCCATCTCGTTGCCGACGCGATACGCGGCGGGAAACTGATCGTCCAAATGCGATCTGCCACACGATGGTCGTCCCTGGTTCCTCAGCTTCGTTCGCATGAACGCGTCTGCCGCCTCGCCAACCCGCGGAACGTCGCGTTGTCTCCAAGAAATCTCGACCGCTATTCCGAAGTTGTTGCCGCCATTCGACGCCGGGGATAGCCGTGGGTCGCACCGGAGTCGGGCTTGCGAGTGCTTCTGCAACGGACGAGCAACCTTCCCGACCTGTTCACGCCGATCGTCGTCCGTCTGCCCGTTAGCTACCTCTGAGGGTTTCCAGTCTCCGCTCCCGGCTTCGCCAAGATTTCTTCAGGTTCGATTCCGGCCGGTGCACACCGACGGCCGAACCGCACTGGCGGCTTCCGCGAGAGCAGACGTCCGACGCGTTTGGCTGGCATCTAAAAAATGACGGCCGGGCCGCCCCGCAGGGCGGCCCGATCGCCTTCATCGCGGCCTTTGGTGGAGGGCCTTCATCCTTATCAACACCCGGGGCGTGCGGCCCTTCGGCGGACCGCATCAATCCCCGGTCCGGCGGCTTTTCGCGATCGACCGCGGCCACGCCGCCGCCGGGGCCGCCTCGCCGGTGAAGGCGTGCCAGCGAGCCCGCAGGTCGGCCCGCAGCTGGCTGACGCGGCCACGGCTGAGCCCCAGCCGGTCGGCGACCTCCGAGGGGCGGTGGCCCAGGCCGAGAAGGTCCACCAGCGTGCGGTCCCGCCCGCCCAGCGTGTCCCGCCAAGCGGCGAAGTCGACCCGCAGCGCGGCCCGCTCTGCCGGGTCGGCGCCCCAGCGGTCTTCGGCCGAGGCGAGGGCGGTGTGGCCGTCGGACTGCACTCGGCACTCCCGTCGCGGGACGGGGCTAAGGGCGTCGCGGCGGTTGTCGGGGGTTCCAACACGACAGCCGGAGCGATGGCGGCGGACGGCGAACGCGGTGGCCGCCGGCAGGTACCACGGCCGGTACCGGCCGCGGTCGTGGAGACGGGCGAGGGCGCAGGCCACCCCGGCGGTAACGTCGGCCACCGCCTCCTCGCGGTCGGCAGGGGATAGGCGGCGGAAGGACTTCCCCGCCCGCCCCCGCACCGCGGGCAGCGAGCGGACCAGCTCAGCGTGCCAGGCGGGCGAGACTTGGTCGCGCCGGAACGTTTCTTGAACAGGTCGGTGAACGGACTGAACGGCAAGTGCGGTCGGCATCGGCGGGGCTCCTGATGAGGGCACGCGCCGCCCCCGCCGCACGCCGGCCGGGGCGGCTGGGCGCGGGGGAAGAAGAAGATCGCCCGCACTCGCGGGCGGGTGTCTCGGTCCCCCCGCTGACGGGGACGACCGAGACAGAGACGGGGGCACTCGCGCGGGAGGAGACGGGGGCGTTCGCTCAGGGCGAATCGAAAGCCTCCGGCCTCACGGCCAGCGGAGCGGGCGGCGGATCGGATCGGGCGGGGGGCTGGCGTACTGCGAGTTCGGGCCAAGCGGCTGGCCGCGGTTGCGGCGGCGACCGCCGCGGCTTCGCGTCGGCCTGTCAGGCGGCTGCGGCGGGCGGGGCGGGGGCTTGACGATCCACGCCCCCAGCGCGACCAACGCCGCCCCGAGGGCGAGCAGCAGGACGGCGGGGAACAGGTCGTTCGCCCACGGGCCGGAGGTTGGCGGGGCGGCGGCGGGATCGGCGGCGTTCGCGGCGGCGGCGAGCAGGGCCGCGAAGGGCGGCGGGTCGGGCATGGCGTCTTCCGACTGGGGAATGGGCCGGCGGGTAAGACCGGCGGGTTCGCCTGACAGTGCCGCGGATCGCGGTGCTGTTTAGGGGCGGGCCCCTGTTAGCTTGGGGCCGGCGACGCATGCACGCGGTGGCTGTGGATTTCAGGTCTCTTCGGAGTCGCCGCGGCGACCGAGCTAAGCATCTTGCGGGCGAGGCCTGCCAACCCGGTTACCCGATCGCAGGATCGTAGGAACGCCGAGGCCTTCGTGCCGGAAGGACAGCCTGTAACGTGGGACGGCATTCCCGTCTTCACCCCATGAAGGGAGCGACTCGGCCGGCGTGAGCCATGCCGCCCGGCGTGATTAGTCGGGTCAGCTGTCGCTTCGCCCGTCGGCTGTTCCCCGCTCGGTGCTCGCGGCCGTTCCCGAGGCCCGTACGACCGTGGTGTCGAAGCACCACAGGTCGGAGTCGATCCGCCCGCGATGGTGGAGCTTCAGCCGCAGAGATCCAAGGATCTTCAGCAGCGCGCCGCCCTTCGCCCGGCGGTCGAAGCGGCCATGGGCGCTCTTCCACGTCCCGCACCGCTCAGGGACCTCCCGCAGCTGCCCTCCTCGCCAGCCGTTCTCCGGCAATGCCTCCCTCACCAAACCCCACTGGCCGTCCGTCGGTTTGAACCTCCTCACCGCTTCGCTCCTTGAGAAAAGCGGTGCTACCCAGGTAGAGTTCTTGAGACACAGCCCTGCTGCATTCTCATGCAGACCTCGTTACTCATTGGCGGATAGCAACCATGGCAGTCTCACTGCGATATGCAGGTAAAGAGATGAGCGAGATGTCAAGCGATTGCCTGTTGATGACTAAGACGGAGGAGTTCCTGGGCGTCTCGCAGAACACGCTGCGAATTTGGATTAAGCAGGGGGAAAGGGTAGGTCCGGTTTGGTCCGGCGAATAAATGCCGGTTCTTCGGGCGGAAGGATCTGCAGAAATTGCTTGACTCGGCGGAGCCGAAACTACGTTGAGCTGAATAAAGACCGTGAGCTCTAGGAGCAGGCGTGGCTGCCCCGACAGCTCGCTTGAGAGAGCAGCTGAAACACTTGTGAACATAATCGACTTCGGCAGGCACCATGGACGCATTTGAACTTCATCGGCATGTCATCTCTGACTACGCGAACTATACAAAGAGCTTCGTGAGGATCGCGGACGAGCGAGTTCGCACTCGTGTTGAGCAGGAATTACAGCAAGGCCTGCTCTGGCCCGAACCGTTGCTTCAACTGAATCCCGCGTTCGAGCCGGGGAGATCCGTCGACCAGATGGCTGAGGAGAAGATTTTGCACGAGGACTGCTCGCGAATTTTCCGGGCAAAGTCTCACGCGAATGATCTGGGACGCGGTCTAAGGTTGCATCAGCATCAAGATCGAGCGATCGAAATCGCTCGTCAGAACCGACCGTATGTGTTGACTACGGGAACCGGATCGGGAAAGAGCCTGGCCTATATGATTCCGATCGTCGATCATGTCCTGAAACGGGGAACAGGGCGGGGGATCCAGGCGATCGTCGTTTATCCGATGAATGCCTTGGCCAACAGCCAACAGGAAGAACTCGACAAGTTCTTGAACCGTGGATTTGGCAAAGACGAGCCTCTCGTCAGCTATCACCGCTATACCGGCCAGGATAACGAAGAGACCCGCGAGAAGATTCGCAAGAACCCGCCCGACATCTTGCTGACCAACTACGTCATGCTGGAATTGATGCTCACACGCATCGACGAGCGGCAAATGGTGGAGCAGGCTCAGGGACTCAAGTTCCTCGTGTTCGATGAGCTTCACACCTACCGGGGGCGTCAGGGGGCGGACGTCGCCATGCTGATTCGCCGCTGTCGGGAAGCGTTCGACAGTGAGGATCTGCTTTGTGTGGGTACGTCGGCCACGATGGCGACTGAAGGCACCACGGTCGAGCAGACGCGACTCGTCGCACAGGTCGCAACACGGATCTTTGGGCAGGAGATCCAGGAGCAGGACGTCATCGGCGAGACGTTACGGCCCAATGCATCCAACCAGGACTTCGATTCTGAGAACGTTCGCAACAAGCTGCGAAATATCGTCGACGGCCAGGTTGAACCTGCGGAGGAGTTCGAGAATTTCGCGAGCGACCCGCTGGCGGCCTGGATAGAACGGCGTTTTGGAATTCGTTTGGAAGACGAAACAGGGAAGCAGGTCAGGCAGATTCCTTCACCAATTACCGGCGACAATGGTGCAGCCCGGGAGCTGGCGGATCTGGTTGGCTGCGATGTCGAAGATGCAACGCTCGCGATTCGGAAATGGCTGGAAGCGGGAAGCAGGATCCGTCATCCCGAGACGCACTTTCCCTTCTTCGCGTTTCGGTTGCACCAGTTTATTACCCGCGGAGATACAGCTTGGGCTTCTCTGGAAGAACCGGCAGATCGCGTGATTCATCTCCGCGGCCAGAAGTTCGTTCCCGGTGACCGCTCCAAGTTGCTGTACCCGTTGGTATTCTGCCGTAGTTGCGGCCAGGAGTACTACCGTGTCGATCGAACGCGAGATGGTTTTATCAAACGCCGCGAAGATTTCGCCGTCAACAAGGCCGACGGCTACGAGTCAGGGTACCTTTACGTTTCTGAACGACACTCCTGGACCGAGGACGAAGATGCCGTCCTCAGTCGCGTCCCGGAAGACTGGCTTGAAGAGCATCGAGGATCCGTCAGGGTCAAGCGGAGAGTTCCGTTGCCAGAACCGATCCGCGTAACTCCTGCCGGTGTGATCGGCACCGAGGGGATCGCAGCGGCTTTTGTTCCGGCACCATTCCGCTTTTGCTTGAACCCGCTCTGCCAGGTGGCTCACAACGCCAGGCAACGCTCGGATATTGGCAAGCTGGCCACGATTGGAACTGACGGTCGAAGTACGGCAACATCGGTTCTGGCACTTTCCACGATTCTGAAGATTAAGTCCGACCCGGAACTTCGCGATCGTCGGGAAGCTCGCAAGCTGCTGAGTTTTACAGACAATCGGCAGGATGCATCGTTGCAAGCAGGTCACTTCAACGACTTTGTTGAAGTCTCACTGGTTCGTTCTGCTCTTTTGCGAGCGATGTCGCGAATCGGTGGTCAGGGGATTCGCTACGACGAATTGGTGCACCACGTCGAAGCCGCGATGGACTTGGCTCTAGAGTTCTACTCTAACGACCCGGAACTTCGCGGAGCGGCTCTTGATGAGACCCGCCGAGCGTTGCGGTCGGTATTATCCTATTACCTATACCGCGATCTCGAACGTGGGTGGCGGATCACGTCGCCCAACCTTGAGCAGTGCGGGCTGTTGGACGTCGATTACATCAGCATCGACGAACTCGCCGCTGACGACCAATTCTGGAACGGCCCCCTCAAGAACGCTCATACGAAAGCTAATGAATCGGCTCACCGGGCACTTGTCACGGCAAGCCCGCGACAACGAGAACATGTCATTCGAGTTCTGTTGGACCACCTGCGACGTAGCCTGATCCTTAAAGAGGACGCATTGACCGCCAGCTATCAGGAGCGGATTAGCGAACAAAGTCGGCAGCGGCTTTGCGACCCATGGACGATCGAAGACTCGCGAGACATGGTAACCGCTGGAATCGCCTGGCCTCGAAGTCGCGGAACGGATAGAGATTCCGCCGACGTTTTCCTTTCCCCACAGAGTAACTTTGGCCTTTTTCTGCGACGCCCTGATGTACTTCCAGTTCCCTTGAACACCGAAGATACGCGGGCCGTGATCGAGGACTTATTTAAGCGATTACGGCCATGGGGTTTGATCGAAGAAGTTCGCAGTCCGATCGCGGGCTCGATGGTCTGCGGCTACCAGCTTCCGTCGTCAGTCATGTTATGGAAAGCGGGCGAAGGCAAGGAGCCCGCCGTGGACCATCTTCGCACGACTCAGGCAAGTGCCGCCGAGGACCAGACAAACCAGTACTTCATCGAGCTTTACAAGTCATTCGCCGCGCAAGGGACTGGACTCGAGGCACGCGAGCATACGGCCCAAGTTCCATCCGAGATCCGAGAGGAACGTGAACAGCGTTTTCGTGCAGGCGAACTTGATATCCTCTTCTGTTCACCCACCATGGAGTTGGGTGTGGATATTTCTCAGCTTAACGTCGTCAATATGCGGAACGTCCCCCCGACACCCGCTAATTACGCCCAGCGAAGCGGTCGGGCAGGTCGATCTGGCCAGGCCGCCTTCGTCTATACGTATTGCTCAGGGTACAGCCCCCACGATCAGTATTACTTTAGACGCCCCGAAAGAATGGTCGCCGGGTCAGTCGCTGCTCCGCGGGTCGACCTGCACAACCAGGATCTCATCAAGTCCCACGTTCACGCGATCTGGTTGACAACCGCTGGGCTGAAACTCGGAAAGACGCTTTCCGATGTACTAGTTGTCTCGGAAGAAGAGCTTTCTCTCTCAGTCAAAGACGACATCCGCGAGAAGCTCGAGGACGCTTCCATCCGTGGGAAGGCACTCGTTCGTGCTCAGTCACTGATCCGCAGCATCGGACAGGAACTTCTCAACGCTCACTGGTATCGAGAGACTTGGTTAGAGGACGTACTGCGACGGGTTCCGCAAGAATTCGACGCTGCATGCGAACGCTGGCGATCTCTTTATCGTGCGGCCGTGCAGCAACGAATCCTGCAGAACAAGATCATTGGCGATCACACTCGAAGCCAAATTGATCGGGACCGTGCCAAGCGACTTCGGGGACAGGCGGAAGACCAGATTAATTTGTTGGCTGATTCGCAGAGCGCCCTTGAAGGTGATTTCTACAGTTATCGCTATTTCGCAAGCGAGGGTTTTCTGCCCGGTTACAACTTTCCGCGATTGCCGCTCTCAGCCTTCATCCCGGCCCGCCGCGGACGCAGGGGTCGCAACGAGTTTCTCTCAAGACCACGGTTCCTCGCAATCTCTGAGTTCGGTCCGCGAGCAGTCGTGTATCACGAAGGTGCTCGATATCGGGTCAACAAAGTGAGCTTGGCGTTCGACGAGAACACCCACGAGCTCACTGAGTACGTTCTCAAGATGTGTTCTTCATGTGGCTACGGTCATATGGTTACGTCCGGCCCCGGTCCGGATACCTGTTCGAACTGCATGTACCCCCTTCGCCCTGTGGATGAGATCCGCAGCATGGTCCGGCTTCAAAACGTCTCCGTGAAGCGATCTGACCAGATTACCTCAGACGAAGAGGAACGACAGCGAGTCGGATACGAGATTCAAACTACGTATCGCTTCTCTGAAGTCGCTGGAACGATTGACGTACGCAAGGCGGAGGTCACACTCGACGGCCACCTGCTGGCGACGATGCGATACGGCGATGCCGCACAGATCTGGCGGATCAATCTGGGGTGGAGACGCCGCAGCAATCCCAATGATCAAGGGTTTCATCTGGACGTTGAACGCGGCTACTGGGCCACCAACAAAGACGCCGACGAAGCCGACCGCGAAGACCCGCTCTCCAAACGAGTGCGGAAAGTCGTTCCCTACGTGGAAGACCACCGCAACGTTCTGACGATTAAATTTGCTCAGCAGCACGAACTCAATGTGATGGCTTCCATTCAGGCTGCTCTGAAGCAGGCGATCCAGCAGGAGTACCAGTTGGAGCCCGGAGAGTTGGCTGCCCAGGCACTGCCGACCAATGAAGACCGTCAATTGCTGTTTATCTACGAATCCGCTGAAGGAGGAGCCGGAGTACTTCGTCAGTTGGTCGAAGACCCATCGGCGATGGCACGCGTGGCTCGGGCGGCCAGCGTCATTTGCCACTTCGATCCAGAAACTGGCGAGGACCGCTCTTCAGATGACGGAATCGAGTGCGAGGCCGCCTGCTACGACTGCCTGCTCGAATACGGCAACCAGCCGGATCACAACTACATCGACCGCAGTCTGATCAAGGACCTGTTGATCTCGCTTTCAAGCTCTCGAACCGAATCGTCCAGCAACAGTTCTTCGCGAGTCGACCACCTCGACGAAATGATGCGTCAGTGTGACACTGAGCTCGAGCGGAAATGGCTGCAATTGGTGTACGACAGCAATCGAGCACTACCTACCCACGCCCAGCACCTGATTGATTCCTGCGTCACCCGACCGGACTTCTTTTATCAAGACAAGCGGACGGCCGTTTACATCGACGGGCCGGTTCACGATCAGGACGACACCGCAACGGACGACCGGCAGATTGAAGATCGGCTGTCATCCGCAGGCATCATGTTTATTCGCTTCCATCACAGCGAAGACTGGAACGCCAAGCTCAATGATTTCCCCGACATCTTCGGAGCCGGAGGCTAACACGCCGTCATGACTACAACATTCGCAACCGGAAATATCGTCAGTGTCCGCGGTCGGCAATGGATTGTCCTGCCTGACTCGGACGACGACGTCCTGATGGTTCGCCCGATGGGCGGATTGGATGACGAAGTGGTCGGGATCTGCACCGCCCTGGAGGAAGTCCGATCAGCCAACTTCAGTCTGCCAGATCCAGATAAGCCCGGGAACTTCAATTCCTGTCGACTGCTCCGCGACGCAGCTCGGCTCTCGACTCGAGCCGCCGCCGGTCCGTTTCGTTCCTTTGGCAAAGTCGCCGTCGAGCCACGGCCTTACCAGTTAGTTCCACTGATGATGGCTCTCAAGCTGGAAACCGTTCGGCTGCTGATTGCCGACGACGTCGGTATTGGCAAGACGGTTGAAGCCGCCCTGATTGCGAAAGAGTTGCTGGAACGCGGCGAAGTCTCAAGAATGGCTGTGCTATGTCCGCCGCAGTTGGCTGAACAGTGGCAACGCGAGCTGGAGGAGAAATTTCACATTGGGGCTGAACTGGTCCTCAGTTCTACCGTCAGGCGACTCGAACGCGGACTTCGCCCTGGAGAGTCCCTCTTCCAGCGACATCCGTTCGTCATCGTTTCGACCGACTACATCAAGTCGGTTCGGCACCGTGAAGACTTCATCCGCGAGTGTCCGGAACTGGTGATCGTCGACGAAGCCCATACCTGCACGCTGAGCGGCGGCGTCGGACGTAGCAGACAGGCTCGCTTTGAACTGATCAAACGGGTGGCTGACGATCCGGAACGTCACGTCATTCTCGTGACAGCGACGCCGCATAGTGGAAACGAAGATGCGTTTCGGTCGCTGTTGTCACTGCTGGACGAAAAGTTCGCCAACCTTCCTTATGACATCGACGCCGACTCTCGATCTGCGATCCGAGCGGAGTTGGCCTGCCATCTGGTCCAGAGACTGCGTGGCAACGTCATCGACCAGGACAAGGAGCTGAACGTCACCACGAACTTTCCAGACCGCGAAGATGCCGAAGAAAGTTACCAGCTTTCCAAAGAGTACCGAACACTCTTCGATCGGGCGCTAGATTTCGCCAACGAAATGGTCAGGGACGAATCCGGCACCAAACGATCTCGACGGGTCCGTTGGTGGTCAGCCTTGGCTCTGCTGCGTGCCATGGCGTCGAGCCCTGCCGCCGCTGCCGCCACACTTCGCAAACGAGCCGATACGGCGAACGCGGGAGCAGACGATACCGATCTAGCGGATATCGAAGAGATCGGTCGTCAAACCATTCTGGATGAAAGCGAAGACGAATCCGCCGAATTGTTCGACGGAACTCCCGGCTCCGACATCTTCGGCGAAGACAGCCCCTCCGCGGCACGACTCAAACGCCTGGCCAAGGAAGCAGAACAGCTCTACGGGGCGGCTGACAACAAGCTGCAGAAACTCGTCAAGCTGACCAAGTCGCTGATCAAAGACGGCTATGCCCCGATCATCTTCTGCCGCTTTATCGATACCGCCGATTACGTGGCAGCCGAGTTGCGAAACGCACTCAAAGGCGTGGAAGTTGCTTCCGTCACGGGGACTCTGCCACCGAAGGAGCGCGAAAACCGGATCGCCGAGCTAGCCGAGAACGAGAAGCGAGTTCTGGTTTGTACCGACTGCCTGAGCGAAGGCGTCAATCTGCAGACCTATTTCGACTCCGTCATTCATTACGACCTTTCCTGGAATCCGACTCGACACGATCAACGCGAGGGTCGCGTCGACCGCTTTGGCCAGTCCAGTGAAAACGTGCGTGTCGTCACGCTGTTCGGCGTCGATAACAAAATCGACGGGGTCGTCCTCGACGTACTGTTGCGAAAGCACAAGGCCATCAAGAGCGATTTAGGCATCGCGATCGCGGTCCCAGGCGGCAGCGAAGACGTCATCAAAGCGTTGTTCGAGGGTCTGGAGCTTCGTGGAGGTGCTCATGATACGCAGCACCGCTTGCTCTTCCCTGAACTCGAAGAACGCAAGAGCGAACTCCACGCCCAGTGGGAGGATGCCCGCGAGAAGGAAAAGCGGTCTCGTTCTCGATTCGCTCAACACAGCATCAAGACGGAGGAAGTGCGCAAGGAATGGGAAGCTGTCCGCAAGGCGATTGGGGCGGGCCCCACAGTGGAACGCTTCATGCGGGACGTGCTGCACCTCAGCGGCGTCCCGGCGACGGACAAAGTTGGAAACGTGTTAAAGATCCCTATCGACAACAACACGAATCGTTCGCTGAAACATGCGATCGGACGGGAGACGCCGTTTCTGGGGCGCTTCGACCTGCCGGTCGATCGAGGCGTTGAATACCTCAGCCGTACTCATCCGGTGGTCGAAGGGCTCGCATCTTGGGTGCTTGATACGGCATTGGACGATGTGCAGGCCGCGGATGAACGCGCTATTGCCAGACGCACCGGAGTCGCCGTCACCGATGCGGTTTCGCAGGCGACCACGTTGCTGCTGACCCGCTTCCGGTATCACCTGAATGTCGTGCGTCGCAGTGGCAACGAAGATCCCCTGCTGGCTGAGGAAGTCGTGACGTTGGCGTTCACCGGGACAGCAGAGTCGCCGACTTGGCTCGACGAGGAGGCCGTCCAATTGCTGCTTGAGGCATCGCCCTCGGGCAATCTGCCCGAGTCACTGGTGAAGCAGCAACTACGAAGGTTGTTGCAGCACGAAACGCTGCTTCGTGCCGCGGTGGATCGTTTCGCCGACGAACGTGCTCGCATGCTGGAAGACGCTCACCGACGAGTCCGAAAGTCGGCCAAGATGCGGGGGCGGTTCGCCGCCGAGCCGGTTTTTCCTGTCGACTTCCTCGGCTGCTTCATCCTGCTGCCGCAAACCGTCTGACGACTTGCGAAGCCTGTAGACCTCTAAGATCCATCCGGCTGCCGAAAAGACGTACCGAAATGGCCCGAAGTAACCAGCAATTCACGACCATTCGCACGGAGGGAGCCCTGCTTCCGCCCGACATTCTGCAACGGATCGTTTCGCAGAAGGTCGAAGGGATTCGTCCTGCCGATTACCACCTGCCAGACGGCTTCAAAACGACGGAAGCCATCACGCAGTCGTGGGATCTGCTCAAAAAACACTGGAAGTCGTTTCAGGAAGCGAAAGAGCGATTCGCCGACACCGACACCGGCACCTCGGTGACGAACGAGCGATGGCTTCTGCCGCTGTTCCGGGAACTCGACTACGGCCGCCTGACCACTGAGGCCGCGCCGGTCATCGAGGAACGTACCTATCCGATCGAACGCTTCTACAACAAAACGCCCGTTCACCTGATTGGCTGGAACTTACCTCTCGATCGTCGCACCAAGGGGGCCCGCGGAGCAGCCACCTCCAGTCCGCACTCGATGGTTCAGGAATACCTGAATCGCAGCGAGGCTCACCTGTGGGCATTTGTCAGTAACGGACGCCAGTTGCGGTTGCTCCGTGACAACGTGGCTTTGTCGCGGCAGGCTTATGTGGAGTTTGATCTCGAAGCCATGATGGAAGGCGAAGTCTATTCAGACTTTGCCCTGCTGTGGATGCTCTGTCACCAGTCACGTGTTGAAGCGGAGAAAACTGAGGATTGCTGGCTGGAGAAATGGAGCAAGCTGGCTCGAGAGGAAGGCACCCGTGTTCTCAAAGACCTGAGAACCGGAGTGGCAGACGCGATCGAAGCTCTAGGTCGCGGGTTCCTCGCTCATCCCCAGAACGACGAGCTACGACGCAAGCTGCAGGAGTCGGGCAGCCTCAGCAAAGATGATCTTTATCGGCAGCTGCTGCGGATCGTGTACCGGCTGTTATTTCTGTTTGTAGCGGAAGATCGTGAACTGCTACATCCGCCGGACGTGGACGAAAAGGCTCGCGAGTTGTACCGCGAGTACTACTCGACGAGTCGACTCCGCGATCTGTCGCTGAAGCTTCGCGGCTCGAAGCACGGGGATCTGTGGCATTCTCTTTCGCTGGTCTTTTCATCGCTGGGCCAGAACGACGGCTGCCCACGATTGGGGCTGCCTGGTCTCGGGTCGTTCCTGTGGAGCACGAAGAGCGTGGCCGAGTTGGCCGGGCCGCATGAAGCTGAGGAAAACAGCGTTCCGGTCCAGATCGCCAACGACGACCTGCTGACCGCCGTTCGAGCACTTGCCTACGTCGAACAGGACAAAGTGCTCCGCAGCGTCGACTACCGGAACCTGGGCAGCGAAGAGTTGGGAAGCGTCTATGAGTCGCTGCTGGAACTGCGTCCCGATATGCATGTCGAAGCCCGTCATTTCGACCTGCGAACGGCCGCCGGCAACGAACGTAAATTGACCGGCAGTTACTACACGCCTGATTCGCTGGTGCAGTGCCTGCTCGATTCAGCGCTCGATCCGGTGGTGGAAGACCGTCTGAAGGGGAAGAAAGGTGAGGACGCCGAAGATGCCATACTCAAAATGACCGTCTGCGACCCAGCCTGCGGCAGCGGACATTTCCTCATTGCCGCCGCCCACCGTCTGGCGCGTCACTTGGCCCGGGTCCGCACCGGGGAAGCCGAACCGAGTCCTGAAGACCACCAGCACGCCCTACGCGATGTCATCGGCCGCTGCGTATACGGCGTCGACATCAACCCCATGGCGGTCGAACTGTGCAAAGTCAGCCTCTGGATCGAAGCGATCGAGCCGGGCAAGCCGTTGTCATTTCTTGATCACCACATTCGCTGCGGCAACAGCCTATTGGGAACGACGCCAAGGTTGCTTGCCGACGGTATCCCTGACGACGCGTTCAAGCCCGTCGAAGGAGACGAAAAGACGGCTGCGAGCGGCCTGAAAAAGCAGAACAGGAAGGAACGTAAGGATCGCGAAGCGAAACAGAACCAGCTGGAATTCGAGCCTTTCATCAAACTGGGCAATCTGCCGAGCGAGTTCGCGAGTCTGTCCAGCGCCGGCGACGATTCGGTCGCCCACGTCGCCGAGAAAGAGCGGCGGTACGTCGAGTTGGTCAGCGGGGCCGACTACCGGAACGCCCGCCTGCTGGCCGACACGTGGTGCGCCGTGTTCGTGTGGCAGAAGGACACGTCCGATCTGGGCAAGCTGTGCCCCACCGAGAACGACTTCCGCCGGATCGAAAACAACCCGCACAGCATCCTGCCGCACGTGAAGTCCGAGGTCCAGCGTCTGGCCGGTCCACCAGAGTACGGTGGATACCAGTTTTTTCACTGGCACCTTGCCTTCCCAGATATCTTCAGACAACCGGAACGCGATGCGAAGCCTGAGGCGATCGATTCGAGTGGCGGATTTGACGTTGTACTTGGTAATCCGCCATGGGAACGCGTGAAGGTACAAGAACGAGAGTTCTTTGAAGAACGTGCTCTTGAAATCGCAGCTGCTCGTACTGCCGCACTCCGGGCGAAACTGATCGACGGACTTGCGTCTTCTGACGCCGGCCTTTTTGCGGAGTTTAAGTCTGCAAAGCGAAGGGCAGAGGGTGCTTCCGCGCTGATTCGAGATTCGAAGAGATTCCCTCTCGGTGGGCGAGGCGACATCAACACCTATCCGGTGTTTGCTGAGCTAAACCGAACGTTGATTGCATCAGTAGGCCGGTCAGGTTGTGTGTTGCCTTCCGGGCTTGCAACAGACGACACGTACAAACTGTTTTTTCAAGACCTCATCGCGGCAGGCTCCATTGTAAGTCTGTTGAGTTTCTGGGAGATCCGCCGCTTCTTCCCCGATACGGACAGTCGCGACCCGTTCTGCTTACTCACGCTGACAGGGACAGGTTGCCCAGCAAATGACGCTGCGTTTGCCTTCGACATCCGCTCGATCGCGGAGCTGTCTGATCCAAGGAGGACTTTCAGCCTGAGTGCTGCGGACATTGCATTGGTCAATCCCAACACGCAGACATGTCCCGTGTTTGCAAACCGGCAAGCTGCGGAAGTCACGAAGTCTATATACCGTCGGCTTCCCGTGTTGTTGAATGAGGCCGGCGAGAATGAAAGCCCTTGGTCCGTCAGGTTTTCGACCGTCTTTCATTCAGGAAACGACTCTGAACATTTCAGGTCGCTGCAAGAATTGGATCGATCGGGTATCACTCTCAAGGGGAACAACGTGATCACGGAGGCGCGGCGTTTTTTGCCTCTTTATGAGCAGAACATGATCCATTTGCACGATCATCGTTTTTCAACACATCAGTACGCGAGTGGCGGCCTATGCGAAACACGCCGACGCACGACTGTCAGTGAGCATTCGGACGCAGACTTCACAGCACAGCCCAAGTCTTGGGTCGACGAGGAGACCGTAAAGGCGACGTATGAGACGAAGTCGATATCTGCGGACTGGCTGATCGCCTTCCGCAAGAGCGTTCGAGTCGGCGACGTCCGGACAGGAATCTTCTGCGCTTTGCCTTCTACAGCCATCAGCGACAGCATCCATCTGATCGCCTGCGAGAATGGCCGCGACTTTGCGCCACTTCTACTCTCGCAGCTCGGGTCGTTTTCGTTCGACTTCGTCTTCAGACAGTGTCTGGGAGGCGTAAACGCTAGTTTCTATATAATGAAGCAACTCCCCGCCGCTCCTCCGGCAGCATATGGAGAGATGTCGGTATTTCTAAGCTCCGACGCAGTACGCGAGTGGGTCCTTGGAAGAATTCTGGAGTTGAACTACACGGCTTGGGACTTGCAGTCGTTCGCAATGGACTGCGGCTACGTGGGGCCGCCGTTTCGTTGGGATGAGGAACGCCGGTTTCTTATACGGTGCGAGCTGGATGCCGCGTACTTCCATCTGTACTTGGGGCCCTTGGCGGAGTGGGGCAAGGATAACCCCCAGCTCCGCGAGATGTTCCCCGCCCCTCGCGACGCTGTTGACTACATCATGGGAACATTTAGCACCGTGCGCACAAATGATATTGCCCGCACAGAGATCAAGAGTGAGGAAGGCGGAGTCGACACTGCAGGCACATTCATCACTAAAGACACCATTCTCGCCATCTACGACGAAATGCAGCAGGCCATCGACACGGGCCAACCGTATCAGGCCCGCCTCGATCCGCCGCCCGGCCCACCGACCGACCCCGACGGCAGCTTCATCCCCGCGTCGAAATGGTCTGAATCCGACTGGCCGTCCCACATCCATCCGCCACGACAGGGGGCCACAATATGACTCCCAATAACGGCGGCACAGCAAACAGGGATACTTCGGTCCGGCATCGCCCGGGACCATTCGGGCCGGCTCGCATCCTACTGCCCGAAGACCAGAAGATAGAAACGATCCGGGACATCGAGACCACCGCGTCCGCTCTGGAGCGGATGGTCGACACCGGCTTCTCGCAAATCCCGGTCGTCAACGAAGACGGCGACATCATCGGCATCTTTAGTTGGCAATCCTTCGGCAAACGCATGAGCGAGATCCACTCGCTCAACGTGGACCTGAGTAAACTGGCCGTCAAAGACACCGACCTGGCCAGAGCCCAGTTCATCGACCCCGAGCTCTTCATCGACACGGAAACTGACTGGAGCGAAATCGACCACGTCCTCGTTGGGGATAAACAGAACCTGCTGGGCGTCTTGACGATCACCGACGTTCTCGGCCGCCTCAACGACTTCGCCGAAGCTTTCGTACTGCTCTACGAAATCGAACACGAAATCCGCGACCTGATCGTCGACGTATACCCAGGCGGCGAACTTTCGGAGGTGTTCGAAGGGCTCTCGAGGAGATCGGCGGGTCCTGAAGAAGCCGCTGCTGCAGGCCTGAAGCAGCTCATCGAAGGCGATTCTCCGGCAATCAGCGATAAGAAGCTGACGAAGGCTATCCAGTTCGCGGCAAACCTCCTGCAACGAGCCTGTCAGACTCGTCCTGTTACCGATCTGAAAGACTTCACCTTTGCCCAGTACCGCGAGGTGATCTTCAACCGCGATAACTGGCCACGGTTCGAAGCCGTCTTCGACTCGCCTCGAGATCTCCTGAACATGGACTTCGAGAAGATCAACGACCTGCGAAATACGGTCTTCCACTTCCGCCGGAGCATCACCCCCCGCGACACCGATCGCCTCCGCCGCTTCCGCGACAAACTGAGATACGATCGGAATCTGTACAATTCAAAGGATCGCCAACTTGCTACCAGTAGCTAGGTGTCAGAAAAATCTGAGAGCATCAGCCGGCTAAGAACAGAGCGCCAACTGTTGATGAGCGTGGTTGAAGAGGTGGCTAACAAACTCGAAGGAACAAGTTGCAGCTTCGGATGGAACCTTGCTGCTTGATGGCAAGGCATCTGTGGCGCCGACACCTCGAACTAGAGATGTCGGGGTTGGTTCTTTTGCGACGCCACTGAGAAGGCGTGCGAGAAGAGCCAATCCATCCGGCGGAGCGTGAGTTGGATCATTTCGATCTGCACGAGGGCCGACTTGGGAACGGCCGTGTATTCATAACCTTTTGAGAGTGTTCGAAAGTTCCCGTTCCAGCTAGTGTCCTGAGTTGGAAGTTCGCGGCTACTTTTCCGGCGGCCGGGACGAATAATGGGCGCTCGCGAAGACCGAAGGAGGCTGCGATGCCATGGCGTGAACCGATGGAGATCACCGCGGAGGAACGGGCGGCGTTGGAACGCTGGGCCCGTCGGCCGAAGACCGCCCAGGCGCTGGCCCTGCGGAGCCGGATCGTACTGGCCTGCTCGGATTCGGGGCGAACCGGACGCCGGCAGACCGACGTCGCCGTCGCCAAGGACCTGGGCGTGACCAACACGACCGTCCACAAATGGCGCACCCGGTTTGAGGTCGACCGGCTCGACGGCCTCTCCGACGAACCCCGCTGCGGGGCCCCCCGCAGAATCACCGACGAGCAGGTGGAGGCGGTCGTCACGCGGACGCTGGAGTCGACGCCGGAGAACGCCACGCACTGGAGCACCCGCGGGATGGCGACGGCGTCTGGCCTGTCGCAGACGGCCGTCTCGCGGACCTGGCGGGCGTTCGGCCTGAAGCCCCACCTGTCGGAGACGTTTAAGCTCTCCAAGGACCCGCAGTTCGTGGAGAAGGTCCGCGACGTCGTCGGCCTGTATCTTGCGCCGCCGCAACACGCGATCGTGCTCTCGGTGGACGAGAAGAGCCAGTGTCAGGCGCTCGAGCGTTCGGCGCCGGTCGAGCCGATACGGCCCGGACGGCCGGAGTCGCACACGCACGACTACGTCCGGCACGGGACGGCGAGCCTGTTCTCGGCGTTGAACGTGGCCACCGGCGAGGTCGTCGGCAAGTGCATGCGGCGGCACCGCAGCGCGGAGTTCGTGCGGCTCCTCAATCAGCTCGACGCGGCGATCCCCGCGACGGACGCGGACGGCGAGGCCGTCGAGCTGCACGTGATCATGGACAACTACGCCACCCACAAAACCGACCGGGTGCGGCGGTGGTTCGCCAGGCGGCCGCGGTCTCACGGGCGCTTCACGCCGACCGGGGCCTCGTGGATCAACCAGATCGAGCGGTTCTTCGCGGAACTGACGACCAGGCGACTGCGGCGGGGGGTGTTCAAAAGCGTGCCGGCGTTGGAGCGGGCGATCAACGACTACGTCGCCCAACACAACCGAGATCCCAAGCCGTTCGTGTGGACGGCCGACGCCGATTTAATCCTCGACCGCGTCCGCAGAAGATGCGAGCGAACTTCCAACTCAGGACACTAGCCGTCCTTCCGCTCGACATCGACGCCGCAGCAACAGTTCCTAGCCCTTCGACTTCGGTTCGATCACCGCGACCTGGAAGATCATATCCACGGCGATCTTCACTTCCCGCATCACCCGCTCGGCGGCGGCGAGGTCGCGTTCGGCGTAGATCTCGCTGGTGCCGATGTCACTGTGGCCCAGCACGGTGCGGGTCAATTCGATGCCGTACTTGGCCCGGAGTTGGGTGGCGCAGGTGTGGCGGAGCTGGTTCGGGGACCAGCGGCACGCGTCGCCGTGTTCCTGCACGGAGGTCTTCACGGTCGGGGCCTTCGGCATTCGGCGACGTATGGATGGCGACGTGCTTCGAGGCAAGGTCCGCGGGGAGGGAGACGGTCTTCTCCAAGGCTCGCTGCACGACCAGCGGTGGGTAGCCGTGGTGTTCCGGTCGCCTGCGGTCCGAAGTGCTCCAAATCAGCCCGGTCGAACTGCCGGACCCGTGACGAGCCGACCGGACACCCGTTTTGCGAACGCCGGACTGACCGTCACCACACAACCCCTCGCGGTAAACGCGGTTAGCTGAGGCGGCACAGGGCCGATGCTCTGGCGGTCGCTGCTTCAGTAGACTGCCGGCCGTCGCAGCAGGACGCGGCGGCAGCCCGATTCTCGGCGTCAAAGCCGAGGCCACACCGTGCCATTGATTGAAGCGACGAATGCCCGAACAGACCATTCACAGCGCAGACATCGGCGTCGCCGGCGTCTTTCAGTCGTTCTACGTGGTGCCGGACTATCAGCGGGAGTACGTTTGGCAGACGGAGCAGGTCGAACAGCTGCTCGGCGACATCTACGAGGAGCAGAGCGACGCCCCGGCCGGGCAGGCGCCGGAGTACTTCATCGGCAGCGTGGTCGTCTGCCCCGGGGCCGAGGACGGCGTGCTGGACCTGATCGACGGCCAGCAGCGGATGACGACGCTCTTCCTGACGCTCTGCGCCATCCGCGACCGGCTGAAGGAGCTGGACGCACCCGCCCCCGGCTCGCTGGGGCCGCAGATCGCCGCGACCGCCACGGACGAGACCGGCCAAGACACCTTCCGGTACCGCCTGGACCTGCAGTACGCGGACAGCGGGGACGTGCTGATCCGCATCGCGGAGTCGGGCGACGCGACCGTCGATGCGAAGCGGGGCACCCGGTCGATGGAGAACATCGCCAACGCCTACCAGACGGTCCGCAGCTTCCTGCGGCGGGAGTTCGACGAGGCGCACGAGGTGAAGGCCTTCTACGGCTACCTGACCAACAAGGTGAAGCTGATCCGGATCGAGACTGAGGACGTCGCCAAGGCGTTGAAGATCTTCGAGACCATCAACGACCGGGGGGTCGGGCTGGACTCGATGGACCTGCTGAAGAACCTGCTGTTCATGAAGTCCGACCGCGACTCCTTCGAGGCGCTGAAGGACCGCTGGAAGCGGCTGCAGGACACGATCCACCGGGCGGGGGAGAAGCCGCTGCGGTTCCTGCGGTACTTCGTCTTCAGCCGGTACGAGGTCGACAAGCTCCGGGAAGACCAGATCTACGGCTGGTTCTCCAAGAACGCCGCCCTCTGCGGCTTCGACGACGCCCCGATCGGGTTCGCCGACGAGCTGCTGACCGCCGCGGAGGCGTACGGCAGGTTCCTGGAAGGCCGGAACGCCGCGGGCGTGGAGCGTCCGAGTCTGGAGAGCCTCAACACCCTCGCCGGCAGCGCGTCGCGGCAGCATATGATCCTGCTGCTCGCCGGCCGGGAGCTGCCGGAGGGGCTGTTCGACCGGCTGGTCCGCGAGGTCGAGAGCCTGATCTTCGCCTACGCGATCACCCGCGAGCACACGCGGACGTTCGAACGCCGGTTCGCCCAGTGGACGAAGAAGCTGCGGGCCGTCCGCACCGGGGCGGAGTTGGACGCGTTCCTCGCCGGCACCGTCGAGCCGGACCGACAGGCCCTGGCCGCCCGGTTCCGCGACGCGATGGGCCGCATGACCTACGGCTCCCTGCAGAAGTACCGCCTCAAATATCTCCTCGCCAAGCTCACGCAGGACGTCGAGGTCCGGGCCTACGGCGAAACGGAGGGGACGAAGTGGCTGAAGAAGTACATGGGGAAGGAGTACGAGATCGAGCACATCTTCCCGACGGGGGCGGCCGAGGCGAAGGAGGAATTCGGCCCGATCTCCGACCCCGCGGTCGGCCAGCGGTTGGGCAACCTGACGCTGATCGAGAAATCGATCAACGCGTCGATTTCGAACAAGCCGTTCTCCAAGAAGCGGAACGCCTACAAGCAGTCGCAGTTGCTCCTGACGCGGTCGATCGCGGAGCGGCCCAACGTCGGCGTCAACACGAAGATCGACCAGGCCGTGGCGGACCTGAAAGCGTACGAAGAATGGAACGAGCAGACGATCGAGCACAGGCAGCGGGTGCTCACACGGTTGGCGCAGGAGGTGTGGGGCGTCGGGACGGCCGATCGCCGCGACTCGGGGGCGGTTGCCGGTCAGGAGGCGGGTTGATGAGCAGGTCTTACGTTCGCTGCGGATCGGACGATGGTCTTTCCGACCGGCCGCAGTGCTCCTCGGATTTGATCGGCTATCCCCCGGAAGAGGGGACGGTCCCCTCTGAGCAGTTGCGTCTGCGAAACCTGCCCGGACGGCCGGGCAGCTCAAAGTCAGCTGGCCTGCGGCCGGGTGTCGCCGGCCGCGCCGGGCTGTCCTGCGTAACCGAAACGAAATCGACGGCCGGGCTACCCGATGCCCCCCGCCGCGACCGCAGAAAGGGAAAAATCGCCGGCGGCAAAGCCCGCGCCGCCGGTGCGAACTCTGCGGAGCATCTCATCGCCCGGACGGCGGCGGGTTCGCTTAGCGGGGTGGTACGGTGAGCCGCGGACCCGCCGACGACCTACTCGGCAGGGGCACACGACGGCTCGCCCTGCAGTTGGAGCTGATCCGCCGCGAGGCCGGGCGGCAGCTCGGTGGCGAACCGCTGCCGGTGTTATATATGCAGGCGGTCCCGCCGTTCCGGCAAGCGTCGGCCGCCCCCTATCCATTGCCCAGTCCCGAGGAAGTCCACCAGATTCTGACCACCGGGATATTCGACGGCCGGCCGGCGACTGCGTGGCTGAACCCGGCCGAGGACCCGGGGGACGGGCCACTCGGGGATTCCTTGGGGCCGCAGGGACACATTTCGACCGTCAGTCGCGCTCTGGCCGGGTGGGGCACTGGCGAATCGAGTGACTGGAGCTTCGACTTCTCCGCGGCGGTCCGGCTGCCGGGGCACCGGGGCGGTGCCAGTGACGCGCTCGCGGAGACGGAATCGAAGGTCCGGGCACACCTCGCTCTGCTCCGCCGGGCGGGGGAACACCTCGCCGCGGCACCGGCCGAGGTGCATCAGCGGCTGTTCCCTGACGGCTCCGACGAAATCCTGGCCGGGGACGGGGGCGGACCCCCGGAGCCGCTCAAACTGTGGCTGCCGGCCGTAGTTCACCTGTCGCTAAACCTCCCGGATGACCACGCATTTAAACAATCGCCGCGCTGGCTCTATCGGCTCAGCAATTTGGACGAATATGAGAAGGACGGACATCACTCAAGGTGGGGCACGGAGGAGTGCTTTTTCGACCCGCTAGATGCAGGGAAGAGTGCCCGGCATGATTTGGCGGACTGGTGGTACTTGGCGTTCGACGATCTCATCCGGATGACCGCGGACGCCTGCTCGGCACTCCAGTCACTCCTGTTCCGCATCGGCAACGAGCGCCGGAACGAGGCCCGCCCGCCCGCCCGAGGGCCGAGCTGGACGCCGTGGTTCGACACCGCGCAGGTCAAGAACATTCTGTCACTGACGGACAGGACGCTGCGTCGCTGGAGAAAAGAGGGGCGGCTCCCTCGGTTCGAGGTCGAGAAGGCCGGCAGCTTCAATAGGTACAGGTTCGACCCGGCGGAACTGGAAGAACACCCGGACTTCAATCGGGCCGCTTTCGACGCGGCGGTTCAGTGGTGCGAGGAGCGGGCCCGCCGTGGGGCGGGGAAGCCGCCCGGGGGCGGGGAGCGTTAAGGCCTGCCGCGTCGGAGCTTGGGCTGGAGGCGCCCGGGGAAGAGTGCGGCCCGCCGTCGGCGGGTCGGGAGCGGCCAACACCGGCCAACGCCGGACATAAGGGCGTTGGGCGGGGGGCGGAGGGGTCTTCGGGGCGGGCGGAACCCGCAAAGTGGGGGCCGACGGCGACCGCGGGCCAACCGCGGCCCGCCCGGTGCCCAACCCCTCACCTCCCCCGTTTAAAGACCGCGAGGTCCGTTCATGCCCGCAGCCACCCGATACCCCAAGCCTCGCGACGACGTGCCGCCGACGGCGATCGAGAGCGACGTGCTCTACCCGCTCGCCGAATTCAGGGCCCGCACTGGGCTCGGCGAGTACGCGATGCGAACCGCCCGCAAGAGCGGCCTGAAGGTCCGCTACGTCGGTAACCGCGGCTTCGTACTCGGCGCCGACTTCATTTGCTTCCTCACCCAACACCAAACCTGAACGTTCCCATGCGCCCCTACGACAACGCCAAGAAGAGCAAACTCTCCGACATCTTCGGAGACCGGCGGGACTTCGCCGCCGACTTCGATGCCGCCGAAGCGGCCCCCGAGTACACGCCGGTCGAGGCCGACGAATACATCGCCGACCTCGTCGACGGCGGGCTCGCCCAGCACCCGCGGACCAAGACGCCGAGCTACAAGACGGTGTTCGAGATCGCGGAGGGCCCGCACAAGGGCCGCCGGCTGTATAAGGATTACTACCTCTCCGGCCCCGCCCTCCCGTACTCGAAGGCCGGGTTGGCGAAGATCTGCGTCAAGACGGCCGCCGAACTGGAAGCCGCCCCCGAAGTGGTCCGCTGCCGGCTGAACGTCTCCCTCCGGGAGAGCGACAGCGGCACGGAGTACAACGAGGTCGACAAGGTGACGGTCCTCGGCCCGGTCGACGCGAGCCTGAACCCGTTCCCGCCGAAGCGCGACGAGGACGAGAGCAAGCGGTCCATCGCCAAGAAGGGCGGGAAGACCAAGAAGCCCGCCTCGGCGGAGGAGAAGAAGGCGAAGGACGACGCCGCGGACGAGAGCGGCGAGTCCTAATGTCGCCTCACGGATTTCACGTCGTCGGTCCCAAATGGGGCCGACGGCGGCCGGTCCGGTTCGAGACCGCGTTCTCCGCCTATATGGCGGCGGACGCGGCTTCGTCCCCGGAGGCGGAGGGCTACCTCTCGGCGTTCGCCTTCGGGGACGAATTCCTCGACCACCTCGCCGAGACTAAATCGACCGCCGGGTTCGACGGCGACGTCGGGGCCGCGTACCTGCCCATCGACATCGATCGTCCCGACCTCGCCGTCGCCGCGTTCGACGCCGGTCGGCTGGCGGCGTACGTCGCCGCCCGGTACGGGCTGGACGACGAGTTGCTGGTCTTCTTCAGCGGGCGGAAAGGCTTTCACGTTTGCGTGCCGGCCGACGTGTTCGACGCCGCGCCTTCTCCCGGACTCCCGGCGACCTTTCGTCGACTGGCGAAGGCGCTCGCCGAGCCGCACGGGGTGGCGATTGATACGAGCATTTACGAGCCGTCACGACTGTTTCGAGCCCCGAACAGCCGGCATCCCGCCACAGACCTGCACAAAGTGCCGTTGGACATCGACACGCTACTCCGCGGCGGTCCCGACCATTTTCGGGCTCTCGCTCGATTCCCTCGCCCGTCCGTCGTTCCGCCTGCTGTGGGACCTCACCCCTTGGCCGTCGCCGACTACTGCGAAGCCGCGTCCGGGCTGCTGCTGCCCGTCTTCGGGAGGCGGCACGCGACCGGCGGCTCCGAGAACGGACGGCTCACCCGCAGCACTGAAGACTTCCTGTCGGAGGGCGCGGCGATCGGCGAGCGCAACAACCGGCTGTATTCCGCCGCGAGGAACTTCGCGGACTTCGATGACCTCGCGTCGCTCGTCCACGGCTTACTCCGCGAGCCGGCGGAGCGGGCGGGCATACGTCCCGGACGGGTTCGAGCCGCAGTTACCGACGCCGTGACTGACGCCGTCGCGGCGAAGAGGGGCGACGTGCCCCTCGCACCGGCGACGGGGGCGTTTTTCCGGCACGAAATCGTCCGCGAGGAACGTGAAGTTCGGCTCGCCGCCGCCGCCGCAGATCTCGCCGGATACATGACCTTAGACGACCTAATCACTGCCGTTCTCACGCCCGCCGCCGTCGCGTGCGGGTTGCCGCCGCAAGAGGTGCGCTCGGTGCTCCGCAGCGCGCTCTCCCGATCGTCCCGCCGCAGTGCGGACGGTCTTAACCCAAAAGAGTAAAAAAGATGTCGCATTATCGATCGTCCGAGTCCGAGTTCGCCCCCCCGCCGGACGCCCGTTACACGGCGGGGGCCGACGCCTTCGCCGCGTGGCGGGAGGAGTTGGACTCCGGCAGTCCGCCCCCGCAGTTCGAACTCGGTCAAGGGTTCGAGGGGGTTAACGTCGGCCCCGGCGTGGTCACCCTCTTCGGGGGCGGCCCGGGGGCCGGCAAGACCGCGTTGGTCTCGCAATTGATGACGGACGCTCTGCGGATCGACCCGAACCTTCGCCTGCTGATCGCCAACGTGGAGATGCCCCCGTCCGCCCTGCTGGACCGCCAGTTGGCCCGCATCAGCGGCGTGGATCTCGGCACCGTGCGGGGCCGCGTCTTCGACGAGCAGCACGGTGAGCGGATCGAGGCGGTCCGGCCCGTTCTCGAGGACGTCGTCAACCGCACGGCGTTCCTGCGCCCGCCGTTCGACTTGGAGAACATCGCCCGCAGCGTGGACGCCGAGGACGCCGGCGTCGTGGTGCTGGACTACCTCCAGCGGATCCGCCCGCCGGGCACCCACGGCGACTCCCGCGGGTCGGTGGCGGCGACGATGGACTACCTGCGGCGGTTCGCCGACGCCGGCATGGCGGTGGTGGCGGTCGCGGCGGTGGCCCGGGCCAAGAACGACCGCGGCAGCAGCTACGACGGGTTGAACCTCGCGAGCTTCCGCGAATCCAGCGAGATCGAGTACGGGGCCGACGACGCCTTCATTCTCGCGGGCAAGCCCGGCAGCCCGGACCGCGTACTCAAGCATTTGAAAAGCCGCAACGGCGAGCCGCGTGACATCCCGCTGCGGTTCGAGGGAGCCTACCAGTCGTTCCGTGCACCGGGCGTCGGCATGCACGCCCCCACGGCGAAGACGGTGGAGCTCGGCGACGTCGACGGTCTCGCGGAGCGGTTCGAGGTGGCGGAGCCGGCCTCGGATGCGGACGAAGGGGGACCGTGCGATGTCGAATAGCTTCGACCTCTCCGGCAGCAATACCCTCCCCCCACTGCCGCCGCCCGGCGAGGCGGGGGGGAGTACGACCTTGTCGGACTCCGCCCCGAGGAAGAAGTCGCCGCCGTCCAAATCGCGATCCTCGCCTCGGACGGCGGCGCGATTCACGGAGTTCAACAACTTCGTGGACGTGACCATGCGACAGCTGTCGCACACGCAGGTGATGATCTGGCTGGTGCTGTTCCGCGACGCCCGCAACGGCGTGGCGCGGGCCTCGCAGAAGTGGATCGCGGAGCGGTGCGGCGTCACCGACCGCACCGTGCGGCGGCAACTGCCCCTGCTGGAGGCCCGCGGGCTGGTTGAGGTGAAGTCGAAGGGCGGGCTGGGCCGCGGGCCCAGCGCGTATATCGTGCGGGCCCTGCCGGCGGACTGATGCGGACGCCGGCGTCCGGTTGCTACCGGACGCTCGGCGACAGTTCCCGCGGACACCCAGGTGTCCGCCATTCCATAAACATGCGGGGCCGCCTCCGGCGGCCCCGCTCACATTTCTTCGGAGGTCTTCGAGATGATCGACAAGCCGATCCGGGTGACGGTGTTCAAGCGGGACGGCCGGACGAACTACGAGGCGCAGTGGACCGACCCGCTGAGCGGCAAGACCAAGATGAAGTCCACCGGCCACCGCGTGAAGCGGGACGCCGAGCGGTGGGCAGGACGATGGGAGAAAGAACTGAACGACGGCGCCGCCGGCGCCGGCCGGGCGACTTGGGCGGATCTGGTCACACGGGCGGAGCGGGACTTCCTGCCGGACAAGCGGGAGAAGACCCGCGACAGCTACCGCACCGCCATCGGCGACGTGCAGCGGCATCTGCGACCCAAGCTGTTGACGGAGATCACCCCGGAGGCGATCGGGCGGCTCAAGGCCGGCCTGCGGGACGGCGGCGTGGCCCCCGCCACCGTGGCCTCGAAGCTGCGGCACGTGAAGGCCTTGCTGCGATGGGCGGAACGCCAGGGGATGATCGACCGGGCGCCGGCGATCGAGATGCCGAAAGTCGAGGCCGCCGCGAAAGGGCGACCGATCACCGACGCGGAGTTCGCCAAGGTGCTCGCCGCCGTCCCCGACGTGGTCGGGGAGAGCAGGGCGGCGTCCTGGCGGCACCTGCTCCGCGGCCTGTGGCTCAGCGGGCTGCGGATGGGCGAGGCGACGGCTTTGACGTGGGACGACCTCGACGGGCCGCACGTGCGACTGGGCGGGCCGTTCCCGGCGTTCCTGATCCCGGGGCGGATGCAGAAGGGCGGGAAGGACACCGTTACGCCGATCGTCCCGGACTTCCTCGCGTTCCTACAGGGGACGCCGGAAGCGGACCGCCGGGGCTTCGTATTTAATCCAGCGCCGGTGCAGGGCACGGACCGGCTGTCCGCGGACTGGACCAGCCGCACGGTGGCGGCGATCGGAACCGCCAGCGGGGTGAAGGTGAAGGGCGACGAACCGGCCCGGGCCCACGACCTGCGGCGGAGCTTCTGCTTCCGCTGGTCGCAGCGCGTCCTCCCCCAGCAACTCCGCGTGCTGGCCCGACACACGGCGGTCCAGACGACGCTGACCTATTACGCCGAGGCCGACGCCGGGATGACCGCGGAGGCCGTTGCGGCCGCGGTGCGCGGGCTGGGGGCGGGCTGACCGCGGTCCGCGGCTTCGGGGGCGAAACCTACTGACATTTCCACTGACACCCCGATTTTCCCTCTCCGCCGTCAACCCCTCTCGCACTACGAAAACAGTGGCCGGGACGGGATTCGAACCCGTACGGACCTTCCGGTCCGGCGGATTTTAAGTCCGCTGCGTCTGCCGTTCCGCCACCCGGCCGGGTGGGGCGTTGCGTTGGCACGCGTCGCTCCGACGTCGCCGACAGTCTCCGGCGGCGGGCGGTTCGCTGCAAGCCGCGGGAGTCGGCTGGCGGGCCCGCGGGCGCCGGGGGTTACAGGCGTTCGTAGGGGAGTTCGAACGGCTCGTCGATCAGGCTCAGGTCGCCCGTTTCAAAGCCCCGCCGGAACCACCGCACCCGCTGGGCGCTGGTGCCGTGGGTGAAGCTCTCCGGGTTCACCGTGCCGGTCGCCTGTTTCTGGAGCGCGTCGTCGCCGATTTTGCTGGCGGCGTTCAGAGCCTCCTCCACGTCGCCCGGCTCCAGGAAATCTTCCTCCTGGCGGGCGTGATAGGCCCACACGCCCGCTAAAAAGTCGGCCTGCAGTTCCAGCCGGACGCTCATTTCGTTCTCCTGAGGGCCGCCGCGGGAGCGGTTCACCCGCTCGCTGTAACCCAGCAGATTTTGTACGTGGTGGCCGACTTCATGGGCAATGACGTACGCGGCGGCGAAGTCGCCAGGGGCGTTGAGTTGGTCTCGCAGCTGCTCGAAGAACGAGGGCGATAAATAGACTTTGCGATCGGCGGGGCAGTAGAACGGGCCGATGCCGGCGCCGGCGACGCCGCAGCCGGTCCGGACCTGCTGGCCGGCGGAGAACAGCGTCAGCGTGGGGGCTTGATAGGGCCGATCGGCATGCTGCTTGAACTCGCCGTCCCAGGCGTCCTCGGTACTGGCGAGCACGACCTCCACGAAGTTCTTCGTCTCGTCGTCCTCCCCCGCCGGTCGGGCCGCCCCGCCGCCTTGCGGGGCGTTTTGGGCGAGTTGCTGCGGGTTGCCCCCCAACAGCAGATAGAGGCCGATAATCAGCAGCGTCCCGATCCCGCCGCCGCCCAGGGCGATCCCCTTGCCGGGCATGCCGCGGCGGTCCTCCACGTTCGTGCTTTCGCGGCGACCTTTCCAACGCATGGGGGTTCTTTGCAGATCGAGAGCGGGACGAAGGCGTACCGTAGCCGTCCGGATTGGCGGCGTCCCCGGGGTGATCCCGGTGATTTCCCCCGCCGCGGGCCGGGGCTGTCCGCCGCCGGGGGGCGGGGAGCGCGGCGTGTCCGGCGGCGGAGGCGGGGGCGGTGGCGGGGGGAACGCAGCGGGCGGTACGCTTGGGCGGCTCGCCCCACGTCCCTTTCCTTGGCCGAAGATGCTTGCCGCTCCACTGTCCGCCGTTCTGGCACTCGCCCTGCTGCCCGCCGCCGGGCCGACTCCCGCTCCTCATCAGGAGGCCGGCGCCGTTCCCGAGGGGAAGGTGACGGACGGCGTGTTCGCCGACTCCGCGATCTACCCCGGCACGCTGCGGCGCTACAGCGTGTACGTCCCGGCTCAATACGACCCGAAGACGCCCGCCGCGTTGATGGTGTTTCAGGACGGGCATAATTTCGTCACGAAGAGCGGCCCGTTTAACGTGCCGGGGACGTTCGACCGACTGATCGCCGCCGGCGAGATGCCGCCGACGATCGCGGTGATGGTCGACCCCGGCTACTCCGCCTCCCAGGTCCAGAAGGAACTGGGCGGGAAGGCGCCGGAGGGCCGCGGCTGGGAGGTGAAGATCGACGGCAAGACCCTGCGGCCCGGCAACCGCAGCATTGAATACGACACCGTCACCGACGACTACGTCCGCTACCTCAACGAGGAACTGCTGCCGGTCGCGCTGAAGGGGCTGAAGGTCTCGCAGGACCCGGAACTGCGGGCGATCTGCGGGAACAGCTCCGGCGGGATCTGCGCCTTCACCGCGGCCTGGTTCACCGCCGGGGAGCAGGGCGGATTTAATAAAGTGATTTCGCACATCGGCTCCTTCACCGGCATCCGCGGCGGGCGGGGGACCGGCGTGCCGGGCGGGCACGAGTTCCCGGTGATGATCCGCAAGACCGACCCGAAGCCGATCCGCGTGGCGCTGCAGGACGGCTCCAACGACCTGTCCAACGATCACGGCGACTGGTGGCTGGCGAACCAGCAGATGGCCAGCGCCCTCAAATATAAAGAGTACGACTACGAAACCTGGTGGGGCGAGGGCGGCCACAGCAGCCAGGACGCCGCCCCCGGCTTCGAGGAGCGGCTCCAGTGGCTCTGGCGGGACTGGAAAGACGCCGCCGGGAAATAGGACCGGCGAACAATCGATCCCGCGCAGAAAAACGTCCCGGGCGCCTCAGGCGCCCGGGACGTTCGTCGTCAGCTTCAGGCTTTGCGGTCCCAGAACCGCAGGGCGCGGCACTGTTTGACGAACGCGTCGGCGTCGCCGGCCGCTTTCATTTCGATGCAGCCGGCGTCGAGGTCGTCCGGGACGACGCCGGCCTTGCCCAGCAGCGGCACGGCGGCCTTGGTATAGGCGATGAACTTCTTGTGGGCGAAGGCGTCCGCGACGAAGTCCCGGGCCGGCGGCATCGTCTTCAACTCGACGGCCCCGTCCATCGAGGGCAGCAGGGCGACGGCGTCGTAGAGGACCGAGGGGCCGCCGTCGATCTTCTCGTCGGCGTCGTGATGTTTGCCGGCGGAGTCCGTCACGCCGCCGATGTGCGGGGCGATCAGGTCCAGCATCGCCCCCTCGGCCTTGCAGGCCTTCATCAGGCCGGCCAGCAGGTCGGCGTCCACGCCGTCGGTCACCAAGGCCCCGACCTTGCGGCCCTTAAAGGAGTTCGGGCCGTTCTTGAGGATGCTCAGCGCGTCGGACGGCTTGAGATCCATCCGCGTCGGACGGGCGGCGTCGGCGGGGGCGGGCATCTCTTCCAATCGCAACTGCTTCGCCACGGTTTTGGCGAGAGTCTCATCGACGTTCATCAGGTGCGAGACCATCCGCTTGCGGATCGTCGGGGTCTCCACCTTGCTCAGTTCAAAGGTGAAGGCGTCGGCGATGTGCGTCTGCTCCTCGGGCGTCTGGCTGATATAGAACTGCCGGGCCTGGCTGTAGTGGTCGGCGAAGGTTTCGCTGCGGACGCGTACCTTGGCGCCGCTCTCCTTGACCGGGACGGATTGATAACCCTCCTTCGGATTTTCCTTCGGATTGTGGTCGGGGCCCCAGCTGTTCGGCTCGTAATTGACCCGGCCGACGGGGTTGTGCATCGCCATGTGCCCGTCCTGCTGGAAGTTGTGGAAGGGACACTTCGGGGCGTTCACCGGGATGTGGGTGAAGTTCGGCCCGCCCAGGCGCTTGGTCTGGGTGTCGAGGTAGCTGAAGTTCCGGCCCTGCAGCAGCGGGTCGTTCGTGAAGTCGATGCCCGGCACGACATTCTGCGTGCAGAAGGCGACCTGCTCCGTCTCCGCGAAAAAGTTATCGACCCGCTCGTTGAGCACCAGTTTGCCCACCCGCTGCACGGGGACGAGTTCCTCCGGGACGATCTTCGTCGCGTCCAGCACGTCGAAGCCGTATTCCTCGATCCAGCGGTCGGCGTCGGCGTCGGTGAAGGTTTGCAGGCCCAGTTCCCACTCCGGGTAGTCGCCCTGCTCGATGGCGGCCCACAGGTCGCGGCGGTGGAAGTCCGGGTCGGCACCGTTCAGCTTCACGGCCTCGTTCCAGACGACCGATTGCAGGCCCTGCTTCGGCTTCCAATGGAACTTGACCAAGGTGGATTCCCCGGCGGCGTTCACCAGCCGGAAGGTGTGCACGCCGAACCCTTCCATAAACCGGAACGACCGCGGGATCGCACGGTCGGACATGATCCACAGGGCCATGTGGGTCGCCTCCGGCATCAGGGACATAAAGTCCCAGAAGTTGTCGTGGGCCGTTTGAGCCTGCGGGAAGGCCCGGTCCGGCTCCGGCTTGGCGGCGTGGATCAGGTCCGGGAACTTGACCGCGTCCTGGATGAAGAACACGGGGATGTTGTTCCCCACCAGGTCCCAGTTGCCGGCCCGGGTATAGAACTTCACCGCGAAGCCCCGCACGTCCCGGGCGACGTCGGCGCTGCCCTTATTGCCCGCGACGGTGGAGAACCGCACGAACACCGGCGTCTTCAGCCCCTTCTCGCTGAAGGGGTCGGCGGCGGTGAGGTCCTTCAGCGGTTCGTAGTTCTCGAAATAACCCCGGGCCCCGTAGCCGCGGGCGTGCACCACGCGCTCGGGAATGCGTTCGTGGTCGAAGTGGAAGATCTTCTCGCGGAGGGCGAAGTCCTCCAGCGTCACCGGTCCGCGGGGGCCGACCTTCAGCGAGTTCTGATCGTCCGCCACCGCGACGCCCTGGGCGGTGGTCAGCGTTTCGTGACCTTTGCCCGCCATCTGATGCGTTTCGCCGCCGGGGGCGGAGGGGACGGTGTCCTCCGCGAAGGTGCGGTCCGTCATCGGGGGACGGGCGGGGGTGGAACCGGGCTTCGGGTTCACGGCCATGGGGAGCGATCGGGCGAGCGGCTAAGGGCGAACGGGAGCCCGATCGTAGGCGTCGCCCCCCCGACCCGAGCGGCGGAGAAACCGCCGCTGCCGCCCCGGGATCTCCCCGGTGCGACCTGCCGAAGCTGCGGAATCGTCACTCCTCGGCGGGAACCGGCACCGGCTCGGGGGCGGGCGCCGGGGTCGCTTCGACCGTCGGCGGAGCGTCCGCCGGGATCAGGAACCGCACCGGCCGCGGGCCGCGCCGCAACGCCTCGCCGGCCCGGTGCAGCGTGACGCGGGCGCCCTCGGAGGTGTCCTCCTCCGGCACCGCGATCCAGGCCTCCGGGGCGGCCTCCAGCCGGCCGAGTTGTTCGAGGGAGAGCACGAACGCCCCGCCCGCGGCCGGTTCGGCCAGCAGCACGGGGACGGGCGCGCCGTCCTCCCGGTTCATCAGCAGGTCGAAGCCTTCCGGGGCCGGTCGGCCGGCGGGGGCGAAGCCGCGTTTCTCCAGGGCGTCCACGGCGGCGGAGACGAACTGGGCGGCAATCGCCTCGGCGCTGGAGGCCAGGCGGGGGTCGCGGCCGACGGCCTCCGCCCACGCCTGCGCCGATTCCCGCGGCTGGCCGACCCGCCGCAGCGCCGTCGCCAACTCCCGCCAGGCGACGGCGAAGGAGGCGGGATCGTCCGTCTGCACCGCGGCGGCCCGGCGGGTCGCTTCGGTCAGGGCCTCGACCGCGGCGGCGTTCTCCCCCTGCGCCAGCAGGATCGTGCCCTTGCGGTAAGCCGGCCCGAAGGTCCCCGCGGCCAGCCGCTCCCAGGCGGCCGCGTCTTTTAGGGCGCCTTCAAAATCGCCCGCTTCCTGCCGGGCCAGCGCCCGGTTGGCCAGCGCCAGTTCGTCCCCCGGATCGGCGGCGAGGGCGGCATCCCAGTCTTCCAGCGCCTCCTCCAGGCGCCCCCCGCTGGCCCGCACCGCGGCCCGGTTGTTCCAGGCCCGGGAGAGCGTGCCGTCCAGCGCCAGCGCCGCGGTGTAGTCCGCCTCCGCGTCTTCCGGGCGGTCCCGCTGCTCCCGGGTGATGCCGCGTTCCAAGAGGGCCTCGGCCCGCAGGGCGTCGTCGTCCGTCGTCGCCCCGGACGCCGCCTCCGGAATCGCGGCGAGAGCCTGGGTGAGGGCCTCCTCGGCCCCGGCGAGGTCGTCCCGCTCCCGCAGCACGCGGGCGCGTTCCACCAGCGCCGCGGGCGTGGTGGGGGCACTCGCCTCGTTCGCCCCGCAGCCGATCAGGGCGAGCGAGCACAGGGCCGTGAGGAAGGGGACGCGCATCGGAATCAATCAGTGAATAGGGACGCGATCTGTACGCTCACGGACCGACGATCGCTTGCGGTTTCGCGGGGGCTGAAGAGTCTCCGTCGCCCGCGAAACCGCAAGCGACGCGTCAGGACTGGGGAGTAGGCCGGGAGAGACGGGGGCGAAAGGTCTCCGGCGGGACGAAGGCGACGTAGGCGAAGGTCATCACCAGACCGAACGTCCACATTCCCAGAAACGCCCCGATCCCCAGGTGCATCCCCGTGCCGATCGCCAGCACGTAGGGCCGCAGCCGCGGCCGCCAGACCAGCGCCCAGAACGTGAGCTCCCACACGACCGTCACATGGGTGATGAGGTGCCCCACCGGCTCCGCGGCCGCCAGCCAGGTGAGGTCCGCGGTTTGATATTCGAGGTTGGAGATCGCCTTCCAGATCGCCGTGCCGTCCCACCAGGCCTCCCCCTTCAGTTTCGCCAGCCCGGCGAAGGTATAGAGCACACAGAGGTGCACCTGAATCAGCCGCGTCGCCACGGTGGTGCGGGGTGACACTTCATTGCGGGACGAACCGCCCCCCCGGCGCTTCCGCAGCAGGGCGTCGACGGAATACGCCGCCCCGCAGGGCGCCAGCGCCAGATACAGGGTGAGGAAGGTTTCAATTTGATCCAGCCCGAAGGTCGCCATCGGCGCCCGCTGGGCGTAGGAGGCGACGATGACGAACGCCAGCCACTTCGTCACGATCGTGCCCAGCCCGACCGTATACAGCGCCAGCGCGCCCAGGCAGAGCAGGTGCGCCGGCCACGCCCAGGCGTCCGGCACGAAGAACCAGAAGGACATCGTCCCCGGGACGTTCACCATCTCCAACGGCTGAAAGCCGCCGTTCGTGAAGAACGCGTCGAACTCGAGGCCCCAGATCGCCGTGCTATACAGCGCCATCCCGCCCGCAAGCATGCGGACCACGCCCAGCGTGTACGGCGCCGACGGGGCGAACCAGAACCGGTGATAGGCCGCGGCGAGATCCGCGGCGTCCGTCGCCAGTCGCCGCGGCAGGTTCAGCACGAACGCGGCGACGGCGTGAATATAACCCCTCACGGCTCCACCTCCGTCGGCGTGAGCGGGCGGGCGTCGAACCGGCCCAGCGGACGCTCCGAATAGGTCGCCGGGTCGTCCAGGCCGAACCCGGCCCGCACTTCGCGGATCTCCGGCAGGCGATGGGTGACGACGGTGAGGCTCAACTCCTCCGCTCCCGTTTCGAGGCCCAGCCCCCGGGCCAGCGCCGCCTGGTAGTCCGGGCTTCGCCCGACCGGGCCGGCGAGGCGTTCCGTCAGCATGAAATGCCGGTGATACAGCAGGCGGGGGAAGTGTCCGTCGACGTCCGGGATCACGCCCGCCACGCGGCTGCCGTCGGGCCGGGTTCCCTCATATTTGAGCAGCGTGCTCGGTCCGGGCTCGGGGGCGAAATAGTGATAGCCGTGCTCCAGGTACAGGGCCCTCAGATACCGTTGCGAGCCCGCGAGGATCGTGCGCTGCACCTCGGAGGAGGGCGGCATCATCGCCGCCGGGCCGATCGCCAGGCTGATCAGGTGATACGCCAGCGCCAGATGAGCCGCCGCCCACAGGCACCGCGTCCACCACCGCGGCCGCGGCGCCGGGGGTTCGGCGGGCGCGTCCACGACGGGCTCGGCGACGGGCTCGGCGACGGAATCGACGGCGGGGACGTAAGGCTCGGGCACGGGACCAGCGTGGGGCGAGTCGCGGCCGATGGCGAGCGGAGCGGGCCGAAACCGCCGCGGGACCGGGGGGACCGCGCCGATTTGGGCGCGGATAACGAAACGACCGGCCGGCCCCGCACGTGCGGAACCGACCGGTGGATCATGAAACGGTCCGGGCCGCGGCGCCAACGCCGCAGGCCCGTGTCGTCGACTGGGTTCGGCTCAGTAGGAGCCGTAGCTGCCGTAGCCGCCGCCGTTGGAGCCGTGATGCTTCTTGAACAGGCCGCCGCTGAACAGGCCGCCGCCGTTGGAGCCGTGGTGCTTCTTGAACAGGCCGCCGCTGAACAGGCCGCCGCCGCCGGAGGAGCCGTGCGACTTGAAGTGGTCGAACAGCCCGCCGCCGTTGGAGCCATTGGACTTGTGGTGATCGAACAGGCCGCCGCCGTTGGAGCCGCCGTGATCGAACAGGCCGCCGCCGTTGGAGCCGCCGTGATCGAACAGGCCGCCGCCGTTGGAGCCGCCGTGCTTCTTGAACAGGCCGCCGCTGAACAGGCCGCCGCCGTTGGAGCCGCCGTGATCGAACAGACCGCCGCCGTTGGAGCCGCCGTTGGAGCCGTGCCCGAACAGGCCGGCGTTCGCCGGGATGGCCAGGGCGAACGCCGCAGCGATAGTGAGAACTCCGAATGCCCGTTTCAACATAGGAACCTTCTCCGGCAGGGGGGTGAGTCAGGGGGGAGGGCCGAAACCGTCGCACGCCGAACAGGCGTCGACCAGTTGCGGCGCCTGCGCCGCCAGGGTCGGCTGGGTAAGCTGTAAGGGTGACGGAGACCGGGGGGTGCTGCAAGCCTCTGGGGATTAATGTGGCGGCGGAGGCAAGGCCAGTTCCGAAAATTCTGTTTCTCACTGACAAGCGGTTTGAGACCAGTCCCGGGCGAACGGCCCCCGTTCGATCCGGTCTCGGAGGGCGAAGTCGTCTCGGAGCGACCGGGTCCAAGCAAAAAAGCCGGCCGGCTCCGTGGGACGGAGCCGGCCGGCGTCGGCGTTCTCAATGTCTCTCCGGCGCCCTGTCGCGCCGGGGGCCGTTACCGCAGGGCGACGCGGTCGTCGGCCACGGCCGGTTCCCCGGCGGCGGGCTCGGCGGACTCCGGGGCGTTCAGATCGCTCGGGCTGTCCGTGGCGGTCTTGAGCGGCGGGGCGCCGGCCTGGCCGGGGGACTGGACGAGGGTCAGCACGCCGTCGACGACGGTCGCGGTCAGTTCGACCCGCACGCCGGCCCGCACCACCTGCACGGCTTCGACGCTCAGCGGGGCGGCGGAGCCTTCGACCGGCAGGGTGACGGTGATCGGGTAGGCGTACGCCTGGCCGGCTTCGAGGTCCGGGCTCTCGAACATCCGCACCGGGCCTTCGCCGCCCATCGGCTGGTCGACCAGCGTGACGGTCGCCGCGTCCGGCAGGTTCATCACGATCTGGGCGCGGGTTTCGTTCCGCTGCACGACCTTCGCGGCGGTGCGGAGGTTGCCGGCGGCCCGCTCGTTCGCGGCGAGTTCCACGCCCGGGGCGATCGGACCGGCCACGCCGGCCGGCAGGGCGCCGGGCACGAACGGGGAGGCGACGGCCGGCGAGGCGACCGGGGCGGCGGCGCCGAACAGACCGTGGCTGCCGTAGCCGTATCCGCCGCCGTAGGACCCGCCGTATCCGCCGCCGTAGTAGGTGCCGTAGCCGCCGCCGTAGGAGCCGAACGACCCGCCGTAGTAGGAGCCGTAGCTGCCGCCGTAGGACGGCCCGTCGACGGCCCCGTACCCGCTGTAGTAGCCGGAGGAGCCGAGGCCGCCGCCGTAATAGGCGCCGGAGCCGTAGCCGTAGCCGCCGGAGGAGCCGAACCCGCCGGAGGAACCGCCGCCGTAGTAGGTGGCGTAGCCGCCGGAGGACCCGCCGGAGCTCCCGTAGGAGCCGTACCCGCCGGAGGAGCCGCCGCCGCTGCGGTGGTGGCCGAACAGGCCGCTGAGCAGCCCGCCGCCGCCGAACAGCCCGCCGCCACCGGAGGAGGAGCCGCCGCTGGACCCGCCGTAGTAGCTCGTGGCGCCGTAGTAGCCGCCGCTGGAGCCGCCGCTCGATCCGCCGTAGTAGCTCCCGCCGCTCGATCCGCCGTAGGAACCGCCGCCGCTGGACCCGCCGTAGTAGCTCCCGCCGGAGGAGCCGTACGAGCCGTAGCCGCCGGAACTGCCCTGGCCGTGGCCGCCGAACAGACCGAACAGCCCGGCGTCAGCCGGGACGGCCACGGCGAACACCGCGGCCGCCGCCAAAACTCCGAGTGCCCGCCGTACCATGGGAATCGTCTCCGACCAGATGAAAATCGAGGGATGAGTGAGAACCGCCAAGCCCCGGATCGAACGACGCTGATCCTGAAGCCCGCGCCGCCCGGGGCGACTGCGTAAGATAGGAGGATCGCGTGGCGAGGGCGCTCTCGCAAGGGCCTGCCGGCGCCGCGGGCGGCCGGAATGCCCTCTTGGCCCGCACGACCGGGTCCGCCCGGTCAGCCGGCCGGGTTTTCTCCCCCGATCCGCCACGTTCGCCCGGCCCGCCGCCGCCGGCGTGCTATCGCAAACTGCATCCCGTCGTCGCGGGGTGAAGCCGTGAGCCCGGAGCACAAGCTCCGACTGTCGGCGCAGCCGGCGTCGAAACGCCCGGCCGGAGCTTACGCTCCGGACTCACCGCCGAGCCTGCTAGAAGCCGCCGGTCAGTTCGCCGGCGGCCCGGGTGCCCAGGGCGCCCCACAGGCCGTAGGGGCTTTCGCCGAGGTCGCCGGCCGCCAGCGCCGCGGGGTCGGTCGGTTGGCCGGCGTGGGGATCGCCGGCGTCGATCTCGTTCGCGATCCACCGCACCGACCCGTCCGCCAGCAGGACGTTCACGCCGTTGAGATGATGTGACCCCGCGGAGAGAATCCCGCCGCCGGCGAAGTCGGCGGCGGGGTTGACCACCGTCCCCCCGGCCTCGTCCGTCCGGGTTCCGCCGACGACGCAGGAAGGCCCGCCCGGCGGCAGGATCGTGTTGAACCCGGTGTAGGCCACGGCCCCGTCCGTCCAGCGATCGCCGCGGAGCGGCGCCGTGACGACGGCCGCGGCGGTTTGCCCGTAGAAGCCCGGTTCCACCGGGTCGCCGACTGCCGCGACGCAGTTCGTCTGCGGATCGTCAAAAATGGTCGCCGGCAGCCCGACGGCCACGTTCGCGGAAAACGCCCAGCCCCCCTCGCCCCGCCGCGTCTCCGACATTAATAGGGTGTTGCCGAGGCCGTCCGTGATTTCGTCCAGCGTGACGACCCCGCCCGCCTTCGCCACGCCGCGGGGGTTGTCCGACCGGCCGTTATAGAGGCCGTGGTCGCCCCAGTTGAGGACGTAATTCGTGTCCGCGACCTCCCCCGCGGCGGGGCCGGGGGCGCCGTCGGAGGGGCAGAGCAGAATCGGGAGCTGCGTCGCCCACGGTTCATAGGAGCCCTCGTCGGGGTGCGGGCCGAACGGGGGGAAGGGCCCGGCGACCTGCGGACGGCCGTCGTCCTCCGTGTCGTCGGCCACCTCTTCATACAGTTCGTCTGCATAGGGATCGCCGCCCGGGTCGTCCCATCCGCCCTCGTTGAGTTTTGGGCGGGCCTGGGAGGTGCGAATCGCCTCCCACAGCGGCGGGGCGTCGAGGTAGGGCGTCAGCGGGACGAACGTGCTGAGCCGGCCGGCGTTGCTTTCGACGGTCGGGTCGCCCCCGCCGTCGGTGCCGCCCTGGGCGATGGGAAAGCCGCGGTGCACCGCGTGGTAGTGGTGCATCGCGGCGCCGAGGTTCGTCAGGCTGTTGACGCACTGCATCGCCCGGGCCCGCTCCCGGGATTGCTGCACCGCCGGGAGCAACAGGCTCACCAACACGGCGATCAGGGCCAGCACGGAGGCAAGTTCCAGCGCCGTGAATCCGCGTGAATCGGCGCCGACTTTGGGGGGCGGATTTCCGCCCCCCGCCACGTTCGAGCCGCGGACGGGGGGGCGACGCGCAGGGCAGGGGGACTGAACCATGGTCGCAGCGTATCCGAGGGCGTTTGCGAAGGGCGAGAACGCGGGAACTCCCGAGGTCCCTGCGGCGTCCGCGGGGGAAAGGAGTTAGCATCGACACTTTCCTCCCTCATTGCGGTTTATCCATGAGCGACCTGTTCCCGCTCCCCCGCGCCGCCGGCGCTCCCTCCCCGGGCGACACCTCCATGCGTCTTGCGTTTGCGGGTCTATTGTCCGTCAGTCTGTTGTCGGCCGGGTGCGGCGGGGAGGCGACGGTCGTCGGTGAAACGCGGCCCGCCGTGGGGCTGCCCGCCGCGAATGCCGCCGCCCCCGCGACTCCGGCCGCCGCGGCCCCCGCCGCCCCGGCCCGGACGGTCGCGCCGGCCCGCAATCCGACGCCCGATCGCACGGCGACGCCGCGGCCGACCCCGCGGGCCATGGCCGCCGGCGGACGGGCGGATTCGGCGGAGGTGACGGCCCGGCGGGCGGTCCGCGATCGCCGGGTGGCGCTGGGGTTGGCGGCCAGCCCCTCGCCGAATCCGGATCGCACCGCCGCCGTGCAGGTGCTCGGGACGGACGTGCCGCTGCCGGGGCTGGCGGCGCTGGCCCGGGACGCGATGGCGGAGGCGTTCCCCTCGGACACGCCCCCGCGGTTATTGGCCGGCGCCGCGCCGAACGCCCCGCCGGTCGTGCTGCTGGGCGATCTGCCGAATCCCGCCGACGCCGCCGGCGCCGCGGAGTTCCTCGCCCCCGCCGAGCCCGTCGCCGGGCCGGAGCCGGAGGACTTTGAAATCTCCCGCACCGGCGCCGTGCGGCTCGACGCCGCGGCGCTGCTGGAGGGATGGCTGACCGAGGCGAACGCCCCGACCCCCGCCGCCGTCCTCACCCTCCGCACGCCCTCCGCCGGGTCGTCTGGGAACGGGGACGGGGGAATGAGCGACGAGGAGCGCGAGCGGCTGGCGAGCATGGCCAGCTCGACAGGGGGCAGCGACAACCCGTTCGGCGGCAACCCCTACGACAACAGCGAGAACGACCGGCCGACCCCGGCGCCGCCGAGCCCGGCGACGACCGCCGAGGCCGTGCGGCGGGACGCCTTCGCCCTCGGCCCGGACGGCGACCCCGGCACGCCGGACACCCGCACCGCGGGCTGGACCGTTCTGGTTCTGCCGCGGCCGGACGAGGCCCCCGCGGCCCGGGACGCGGACGGCTCGGACCGCCCCAACCGGCGCCCGGAGCGAAGCCCCGACCTCGCGGACGCCGTGGACGCCGCGGCGGAGGAGGGGCCGACCGCCTTTCTGATCGTCGCGGGGCCGGTGGAGGACCCCGCCGCGTGGCTGTCGGCGGCCCGCACCCATCTGCCGCAGAGGGCCGCCGCCGCGACCTTCCCCCAGCCGCCGAGCGGCGACGCCGGATTGCCGAACGTGCTGGCGGCGACCGCCGAGACGGCCGCGGGGCCGCGGACCCTGCCGGCGCCGGCGGACGGGGACGCGGTGGGGTGGGCGTTCGATCTAACCGCCCGTCAGAACGCCTCCGGCGACGGAGCGGCCGACGCCGCCCCGGCCCCCGGCGAAGAGCCCCGCGTCTGGGCGCTGCGGGCGATTGAGAGCGGTTCCCCCCAGGCGCAGCGGACGGCGGCCCGGTTCCTCTCCGCGGTCGCCCCGGCGCCCCGTTCCGAAGTGTCGGACGCCCCGGCGCCGGAGGGGGCCGAGGAGGTGCGGACGGCGTTGCTCGCCGCGATGCCCGCCCCGCCGGAGGACGAGCCGCCGGCCGAGGGGCCGCCGTCCGGGTCGGAGAGCCCGTTCGGCGGCAGCCCCTCCGAGGGCGGCGGCGAGTTTGTGGGGAGCGACTACGAGGGCTCCGGCGGCGGGTTCGAACCGGCGCTGCTGGGCGCCCTGCTGCGGTGGTCCTCGACGCCGGAGCACTACGCCGCCGCCGGGAAGGCCGCGGCGGGGGCCGGCTCGCCGCAGACGTCGACGGTGACGACCGTGCTGGAGCGAATCCACGACGACCCCGCCGCCGCCGCCGCCCTGACGCCGCTGGCGGACGTGACCGGGGCGGGCGACCGCGTCGTCGCGGCGCTCCGCCAGCCGGGCGCCCCCGCGGAAGCGGCGGCGGCGGCGCTGCTGGGGTCGGAGACGCTCGAAGTGCGGCGGGCCGCGACGACGCTGCTGGCGGAAGTCGGCACCGTCGCCGTCGCCGACAGCCTGTCGGACGCCGCCCGGATCGAACGGGACCGCGACCTCGCCAAGGAGATGCGGGCCGCCCGGCGCGAGGCCCTGCAGCGGGGCGGGAACTGACCGACCCCGCGGCCGGGCCGCGGCGCACGACGCGGCCGGGACGGATCGCTCCGCCCCGGCCGCCGGTCCGGCTTCAGAAGAACGCCCGTCGGCGTCGGCTCAGCCCTCGTTAACGACTTCGTCCTCGTCGCTGGCGGCTCCGCTCCACGAACTCGGTTCGGCGATCTCGCCGTCGGAGGTGAGGTCGAAATCGAAACTGTGCGAGCCGTCCCGCTCCACGGTGCGGGTCAGTTCGGTGTCGCGGTTGTAGCGGGCGGGGACGCGTTCCGGCCCGCCGCCGTTCTTGACTTCGAACCCGGTCGCGGCGGTGGAGATCACCACCTCCTTCTCGCCGGGCAGAACGCCGTCCTGCCGGGTGTTCAATTGCAACGAGTACCGGCCGTCGGCGTCGGTCTGGCCGTAGCTGTAGCGGACGCGCCGGCCAGCCTCGTAGAAACGGACGACGGCGTTCTCCAGCGGGGCGCCGTCCAGCGTGACGACGCCGGAGACGTCGGCCAGCCCGACGGACCGGTAGTCCGGGCTCGGCCCGCCGCACCCGATCGTCAGGGCCAGCGCAAACAGGGGAACGACCCGGCCGAGCGGCCGGAGCGACGAAGCGAGTACGGACATTAAAATGACAAGAAGGTGGGAAACGGGCGCGGGCGGCGGCGCCGCGGCCGCGGGGACCGGGGCGGGGGCCGCTCGCGGGAGAGTCGGAAAGAGCCGACCCCGGCCGCCGCGTTGGAACGAAGAGGCGGCGGCCGGTTCGGCGTCGTGGGTCAAAGCGGAGCGGCGGCGCTCAGAAGGCGCCGTCGATCACCTCGCCGCCGTTGCGGCTGCCGAGGGCCTGATAGGTGTCGAAGTCGATCGTGTCTGAGACGAACTGCACGGACCCGTCGACCATGCCCAGGAAGGCTCCGCCGGTGTGCTCGCTGCCGAAGGCCGCTTCCTTCATGAAGCCGGTGGACATCGGGTCCAGCCAGGTGTTCAGCGGCACGGCGGTGGAGGCGACGAACTCCGTGCACTCGTTGGTGTCCGGGGCGTCGATCTGCGGGGAGCCGATGTACCAGTGGTCCATCCCCTGGCCGTCCTGCCCGAACTCCGGGTCGGTCCAGACCTCGCCGATGAGGATCGTCTGTCCGGCGCCGTCCTTCACGTCCTTGAAGGAGGTCGCGCTGTCCTCCCAGAACATGCCGTCGTGGGGCTTGCTGAACGCGAAGGTCGGGAAGATGTCTTCGTCGGGGTTCGGGTCGGTCCAATTCGGGTCCCAGTAATAATCCTCGGGGGTCTTCGTGGCGCCGTTGGAGTTATCGAACCAGCTGACGCTGGAGATGTTCGCCGAGTAGGCCGACGGCACGCGGCCGGGGATGCCGCTGTTGGAGGAGATATGCTCGTCCGCCGTCATCGAGGGACAGCGGAAGGTGGGGATCAGGGTCCCGCACATCCTCTCGTTGTCAGGACCCGAGCCGTAGTTGCCGGCGCCGCTCTCCTGGAACGTGAGCGTGTCGTAGATCGCCTGCTGATCAAGCTGCGGCAGAATCATCGCCGACCAGCCGGTCCCGTGGCTGTTCCACGCAAACGGGAACTTCTTGTGGGTGCTCTGATAGTTGTGCATCGCCAACCCGATGTTTTTCAGGTTGTTCTGGCACTGGCTGCGGCGGGCGGCCTCCCGGGCCTGCTGCACGGCGGGGAGCAGCAGGCTGACCAGGATCGCGATGATCGCGATCACCACCAGCAGTTCGATGAGGGTGAACCCGGATCGACGCCGAAGCATCAGCGCGGGTGAACGGTTTGAGGGGCGACGCATGGCAAAAACGGACCGAAGAGGGAGGGACGAAAAGGCCTCGGGTGGGGACGATCGGTTCTTCGAATGGAGGTCTGGCGAGGTTCTCGTGAACAAACGGTGAAGCCGCGGTCCGGCCGGCGGCGGGCGGGGTTCCGGCGACGGTCGGGCGCCTCGCGCCTAGGCTGCGGCGCCGCCCGATTGCACCGCCCCCCGCCGAAAGTCCGCCCGATGCCCATGTCCTCCCCGCTCCTTGCCGTCGCTTCGGGGCCGGGGGTGGGCGTGTTGGCGGCGGCGATCGTCGCCGGGTCGATCTCCGGATTCGCCCTGGCCTGCCAGCCCGGGATCAACGGCGAGCTGGGCAAGATCCTCAGCCACAAGCTGCACGCCTCGCTGACCAGCTACATCGTCGGTCTGACCTGCACGGCCGTGGCCTGCCTGGCGATCGCCCGGTCGCTGCCGAAGCCGGCCGACTACGCCGGCGCCCCGTGGTGGACGCTCTGCGGCGGGGCGTTCGGGGCGTTCCTCGTCACCGCCAGCCTGATCTTCGCCCCCAAGGTCGGCGCCGGGTCTTGGCTGGGGATCATGATCGTCGCCCAACTCGCCGGCGCCGTGCTCCTCGATCACTGGGGCCTGGCCGGCTACGACGTGCGGCCGGCAACCTGGGCGCGGCTGGTCGGCGTCACGCTGATGGTCGGCGGCGTGGCGATGGTGCTCCGCGGGTGAGCGGCGGGTGAACGTTCCGACCCGGGGGCGGTTGGTGACGGGAGCCGCCTGTGCCGCCCCGCGGCACGGCCTCCGCCCCGTCGACGGGAAAATGAGCCGGGGGTCGACCTGTTTGAGCGGAACGACCCGGACCGTTCGGGGTTGAAAAGATCGGACGGCGCCCCCGCGTTCCCCTCCCCGCATCCGCGGCGGCGGTTAGACTGTGCTCCCCGCCCGCGGCGTTCCTCGCCGCCGCCTGCCGTCCCACGCCCCCTCCCCACGCCCAAGGCGCCCGACGTGACCCGCCGTGCCACTCTGACCCGGGGCTGTTCGCTGCGGGCTTCGTCAACCAGGCGGGGCTCGTTGAATAAGGCGCTGCTGATCGGGTTGGGAACCTGCGCGGCGTTGGCGGCGCTGGCGTACAGCGGGCTGTTCGCCGGCTTCGTGGGGGCGGAGGAGGACATGACCCGCTACGCCCCGCAGACGGTGGTGGGGGGGCCGTTCCGGGTGACCGTCCGCGAGAAGGGCGAACTGGACGCGGTCAACAGCGTCGTGCTCTCCAACGAGACCGGCGAGAGCACCACGATCGTCTCCCTGCTGCCGGCCGGCACGATGGTCGAGGAGGGCGATCTGATCCTGCAGCTCGACGCGGTGCCGGTCGAGGAAGAGCTTCAGGAGGACCAGTTGAAGGTCACGCAGGCCCGGGCCGCCTTCGAGACGGCGACGCAGAACCTCGAGATCGTTCTGAAGCAGAACGAATCCGACGTCGCCACCGCCGCGCTGGCGAAAACCCTCGCCGCGCTCGACCTGTCCAAGTACGAGGACGGGGAGTACGAACAGGAGCGGCAGAAATTGGAGGGCGAGCTGTCCGTCGCCCGGGAAACGCTCTCCCAGGCAGAGGAAGACTACGAGTTCAGCAAGCGGATGGCGAAGAAGGGCTATCAGGCCCTCAACGAAGTCGAGACGAAGCGGATCGCCGTCAACCAGGCCCAGATCGACGTGAACGCCGCCCGGGAGGGCCTCCGCGTCTTGGAGCAGTACACCAAGCCCCGCACGCTCGCGGAGCTGCGGGAAAACAAGACGGAGACCGACCGGAACGTCGAACGCGTCAAGGCCCAGACGAAAGCCGCCCTCGCCCAGGCCCAGGCGGAACTGGAGGCCGCTCGGCTGACGCTCGAGGTGGAGGAGGCGAACTTCGCCCGCACGAAGCGCCAGTTGGACGCCACCAGCATCTACGCCCCGCAGGCCGGGGAAGTGGTGTACGTCTCCCAGGAGAGCCGCCGCGGGGAGGATCAGTCCGTCGAGAAGGGCGCCACCGTCTTCCCCCGGCAGGACCTCGTCAAATTGCCGGACCTCTCGCGGATCAAGGTGAACGCCAAGATTCACGAGTCCCAGATTTCCCAGATTAATACCGGCCTGCCGGCGATCGCCCGGGTGGACGCCTACCCGGACCGCGAGTTCCGCGGCGTGGTGACGGCCGTCTCCAGCGTGCCGGTCAGCGGCAGCTGGCTCCGCAGCGATCTGAAGGAATACGAGGCGACGGTCGAACTGGACCCGCTCGGCCCCGGCGATCCCAAGCTCAAGCCGGGGCTGACCTGCGAACTGGAGATTCTGGTCGAGAGTCGCAGCGACGTGCTCCAGGCCCCGATGCAAAGCATCGTGAGCGTCGGCGGGAAGCGGTTCGCCTTCGTCCTCGCCCCCCGCAGCCCGGAGCGCCGGGAAGTGACCATCGGGGTCGCCAACGAGACCGCCGTGGAGATCCTCAGCGGGCTGGAGGCCGGCGAGCAGGTCGTCATGAGCCCCCGCACCCACTTCGCCGATCAACTGAGCGACCTCGAACAGCGCCTCGGCGCCAAGGCGACCGGATTGCGGGAAGAACGCGAGGCCGCCGCCGCCGAGACCCCGCCCGAACCCGGGAACGCCGAGGCCCCGCAGAGCCTCGGCGTGACCGCGTCCGAGGACACGGAGACCGACGCGACGGAGACCGACGCGACGGAGACCGACGGGGCGACGGAGAGCGACCGGGAGTCGGGGAACGACGGGGCGACGGAGAGCGAGACGCCGTGAAGTCGGAACTCGCCGCCGAGATCGTCGATCTGCATAAGCACTACTATCTCGGCGAGATCACCGTGCACGCCCTGCGGGGCGTTTCGCTGGAGATCCCCCGCGGGGATTTTCTGGCGATCATGGGCACCAGCGGCTCCGGCAAGAGCACGATGCTGAACCTGCTCGGCGCCCTCGACCGCCCCACCGGCGGCCAGTATTTCCTGGGCGGCGACGACGTCGCCCAACTGGACGACGACGCCCTCTCCGAGGCCCGCAACCGGCTGATCGGGTTCATCTTTCAGAGCTACAACCTGATCCCCCAGTACTCCGTGCTGGAGAATATCGAGGTCCCGCTGCACTACCGCAGCGAGGAGTCCGGCGGCCGGGAGATCACCCCCGCGGACCATGTGCGGATCGAAGCCCTCGCCGACCGCGTGGGCTTGGGCGGGCGGTTGGACCACAAGCCGTTCCAGCTCTCCGGCGGCCAGCAGCAGCGCGTCGCCATCGCCCGGGCGCTGGTCAACGACCCGGAGATTATCCTCGCCGACGAACCCACCGGGAACCTGGACAGCAAAACGGAGGAGGAGATCCTCGCGTTGTTCGACGAATTGAACCGCGACGAGGGTCGCACGATCATCATGGTCACCCACGAGCCGAACGTCGCGGAGCGGGCGAAACGCAGCATCTATATGCGCGACGGCCAGATCGCCGGCGAGGGCATCTTCCCGGGCTGAGGGAGCTTCGCTACGGCCTTGCTTTGGGCCGGCGGCTCCGACGGGAGACGCATCAACGTGAACGAACGCTCCAATTGACTCGGAGCGGCGACGCGCATAGCCTCGAACGGTAGCGAGATCTCCGAAGGCATTACGCCTTTCACTCTCCACGCAGAGCGTTCCCGTCTCTTCCTAATCCCCCTTTCCAACATGTCCCGCTCCCGTAGACGTTCGTCACGCGTCGGCTTCACGCTGATTGAACTGTTGGTCGTGATCGCGATCATCGCCATTCTCGTTTCGCTGTTGCTCCCGGCGGTGCAGCAGGCGCGCGAGGCGGCGCGGCGGGCCCAGTGCCAGAACAATCTGAAGCAGATTGGGTTGGCGATGCACAACTATCACAGCACCTACAAGCTGTTTCCCGCCGGAAACTCGGGGACCAGCCTCAGTAAGAACCCGGACGGCAGCACCGGGAACGCTCACCGGGCGGGTTGGCTCGTCTTCATCCTGCCTTACCTCGATCAGACGGCGTTGTGGAACCAGATCAGCCGGCCGCTGGTCAACGAGGACGTGCAGTCCGGCGAACCGGACGTCTGGCCCGCGATGGGGCCGCCGTTCTGGACGTTCAACTACAAACCGTACCAGGCGCAAATCGGCGCCATCCTTTGTCCGTCCGACGGGAAGCAGTCGCTGGACGCGGGCGACACCAACTACGCCGCCTGCTGGGGCGACAACGCCCAAGGCGCCCGCAACTACAACTCGACCAACCTGGACCCGGGGGCGTCCGGCAATTCGTACGCCAGTAACCGCGGCGTGTTTGGTCATTACGAATGGCGGGGAATGAGGTCTTTGCGCGACGGGACCACCAATACGGTGCTGGTCGGCGAGATCGCCCGTTCCGAGCAGACGTTGTCTCACCTCGGCCGCGTCGGCGTGTTCGGGGGTCCTGAGATTCGCGACCCGGCGGAATGCGTGTCGAGCGCCACCGACGACGCCAACCCCGGTTACTACCCAAGCGGGACGAACACCAACCCCCGCGGCGAGAACTGGCACAGCGGCGACGCGCCGAGTACCGGATTCATCACGGCCGTCCCCCCGAACGGCCCGAGTTGCCAGAACGGCACCCACCACAAGGGGGCCGGCATGCTGACGGCGACCAGTTATCACACCGGCGGGCTCCAGATCTGCCTGGGCGACGGCTCGGTCCGGTTCATCTCCGAAACGATCGAAGCGGGAACGCAAACGTCGGAGCTGCCGACGAGCGGGCCCAGTCCGTACGGCGTCTGGGGCGCCTTGGGAACTCGGGCGGGCGGCGAAGTGATGGGCGATTTCTGATCGTCCACGAGTTGCGAGATCCCGCTTCGCCGTCGGCATCAGGCGGCGATCGTCGAGAGAGAAGCCCCCACGTCCTGAGACGGGGGGCTTTTTTCGTTGGCCGATTCGCGGGCCGCTGGAATCGTTCGAGGGTCGGCTCAAGACCTCCGAGCGCCACGGACGAGTCTCCCTCGTCATGCCGCGTCGTCGGCTCGTCAGCGGTTTAATTCGCTTCCTGCAGCGCCTTGCGATTCATCTCCTGAGCTCGCTCCGCATTTTCCGCGGGGGTCCTCGTCTGGATGGCTTGGCCGTCTTCCGCCTCGCCCTCACAGCCGACGAGGGCGGGAATGGTGCAGACGAACAACAGCGGCAGAGCCGCGAAAGGGGCAATCGGGCGGGAGGTGACGTGGGACATGGATTGAGCGACCTGTCGAACGATCTGGTGAAGGTTGGACTGGGGCGGAGCGGCCCCCGCGACGATGGTAGGTCGGCAGTCTGCTGGTGGCGACCGCTCCCGCAGGACAGGCGACGGGCTGCCGCGCCCGGTGGTGCTCCGCAGCCCTCTCCGGCAACACTCAGGGCGTTGTCACTCCCTCTCCCGCGCCTCCCTCGGACGTCGTCCCATGTCTCATCCCCACGATCGTCGTTCCTTCGTCAAATGGGTGAGCGCCGCGGGCGGCTCCGCGTTGTTGGTCCCCGGGTGGGGGCGGACGGCGGAGGGCGCCGTGCGGCGGCGGCTGGCCTTCGCCGACGACCCGTTCACGCTGGGCGTGGCCTCCGGCGATCCGGCGGCGGACGGGTTCGTGATCTGGACGCGGCTCGCCCCGCAGCCGCTGGAGGGCGGGGGGATGCCGCCGGAACTCGTCGAGGTCCGCTGGGAAATCGCCGAGGACGAAGCCTTCTCGAAGCCGGTTCAAAAGGGCACGGCGATCGCCACGCCGCAGCTCGGGCACAGCGTGCACGTGGAGGTCGAGGGGCTCCCGCCGGACCGCTGGTACTTCTATCGCTTCACCGTCGGCGACGCCGTCAGCCCCGTCGGCCGGGCCCGCACCTTCCCGGCGGCGACCGCGCTGCCGGACAAGTTCCGGTTCGCCTTCGCCTCCTGCCAGCACTACGAGACCGGCTATTTCACGGCCTATCAGCACATGCTGAAGGACGATCTGGACGCCGTGGTGCATCTGGGCGATTACTTCTACGAGTACGCCGCGGCCCCGAACCGGGCCCGGATTCACGTCGGCGGCGAAATCGAATCGTTGGACGATTACCGCACCCGGCACGCGCTCTATAAGACCGACCCGGACCTCCAGGCGATGCACGCCGCCTGTCCCTGGCTGGTGACCTGGGACGACCACGAGTTCGACAATAACTACGCCGGCGGCATCTCCGAGGAAGACGGGATCGACCCGTACCGCTTCCTCACCCGGCGGGCGGCGTCCTATCAGGCGTATTACGAACACATGCCGCTGCGGCGGAGCGCCGTGCCCCGCGGGCCGGACATGCAGCTGTATCGCCGCGTGCCGTTTGGGCGGCTGGCGGAGTTCTTCGTGCTGGACACCCGCCAGTACCGCAGCGACCAGCCGGCCGGAGACGGATTGAAGGCCCCCGGCGACGAGTCCGCCGACCCCGCCGGCACCCTGCTGGGCAAGCAGCAGCACGGCTGGCTCGCCGAGGGGCTGCTGACGTCGGTCTCCCATTGGAACGTCCTCGCCCAGCAGGTGATGATGGCCCCGGTGGACCGGGAACCCGGCGAGGGGGTCAAGCAGTCGATGGACCAGTGGCCCGGCTACGACAGCGAACGGCAGGGCATCGCGGACTTCCTGCACGAACGCAAGATCCCCAACCCCGTCGTGCTGACCGGGGACATCCACAAGAACTTCGCCAACGAATTGAAGTTGGACCACGGCGACCCGGACTCGCCCACTGTCGCCACGGAGTTCGTCGGCACCTCGATCACCTCCGGCGGGAACGGTTCGCAACTGCCCCGCGGCGGGGAGGAGCTGCTCGCGGAGAACCCGTTCGTGAAGTTCTATAACGACGAACGCGGCTACGTTCGCTGCGAGGTCACGCCGGAGAAATGGACCACGGACTACCGCGTGCTGGAATATGTCACCCAGCCCGGCAGCCCGGCGACGACGCGGGCCTCCTTCACCGTCGAAAGCGGCCGCCCCGGCCTGCAACCGACGTGAGGGGGCGGTACCCTGGCGGCCGTGCGTCTCGGACGCGTTGAGCGTCCGGGACGCTGCCGCCCGTTTCGGAGAGGTCCGATGTTCTGCCCCGTCGCGGCGCCCGCCCTGGTCCTCGCCTGCCCGCCGTCGCACCATGCTCCCGCTCGCCGTCGCCGCCTTGGCCGTCCTCCCGCCGCCTGCCGCCGACGCCGGCGGGGAGCGGGCCACAGTCGGTCTCATCGGGTACCTGCACGACCTGCCGGAGACGCTCCGCGTTCGCGTGACGATCGAACGGCGGGCGGACACCCGGGAGTTCCGGTCTCTTTTGAGCCTCCCGATGGTCACGCCGGGGGCGGTGCGGACGGTCGACGAACTGGTGAAGAAGTTGAAGGCCGAACTGCCCGGCGTCACGGTCCTCCAGAGTTCCGTGCCCGCCCCGGACGGCGGGCCGGCCATGCCCGTCGTCCACCTGGTCGAAACCTCCCTGATGACACGGAAGGACTACCCGCTCACGCAAAAGGTCACGATCAAATATGAGGGGAAGGTCCACGGGTTCATGGAGCAGCTCAAGAAGACGACCGGCGGTGCGGTCGGCGACGTCATCATGTTCCCTATCCCCGTCCCGCCTGACGACAACACTTCCCCCGTGTCCGTCGACGTGACCGACATGCCGGTCCGGGACGTGCTGACACGCGCGGTCGACCTGGAGGGGTATCGGCCGGACGTGTACGAGGCGATCACCTACCCGGACGACTGGCGGACCGTGCCGACGGAGGTCCGGTTCACGGGCCCGAAGGAGGAGCCGGAAATGCGAGACGACGGCGACGGGCCGGAGGAGGCCCCGCAGGACGTGGACGGATGACGGGCGCCGCCGGACCGGCGTTCGCCCGGGGGCGGGCGGGTCAGTAAGATGAGCGCATGTCGCCCGTAGGTCTGATCCGCGCCGTCAAGTTCGCCCTCAAGAGCCTGATGCTGCACAAGTTGCGCAGCGGGCTGACGATGCTGGGCATCGTGCTGGGGGTTTGCAGCGTGATCGCGATGCTGGCGATCGGGGAGGGGGCCAGCGCCCAGGCGCAGCGGCAGGTGATCGCGCTGGGCGCCACCAACGTGATCGTCCGCACCGTCAAACCGCCGCCGCAGGCCCAGGAGAGCGGCGGCGGCCGGGTGGCCGATTACGGGCTGAGGCGAATCGACTTCCGCCGGCTCGAGGCACTGGACAACGTGATGCGGGCCGTGCCCATCCGTGAGGCCGCCCAGGAGTTCCGCCGCCTGCAGGAAAAGATGAACGGTCGCCTGGTCGGCGTCACGCCGGACTACGCGGCGCTGACCGGCCTGAACATCGCCCGCGGTCGGTTCATCGCCGACCGGGATCGCGCCGGTTCCGAAACCGTCTGCGTGCTCTCGGCCGGCGCCCGGGAGCAACTGTTCGGGCTGGACGACCCGCTGGGCGACCGCGTCCGCGTCGGCGAGGTGTTTTATAAGGTCGTCGGCATCGCCCAGCCTCGCGGCGCCACCGGGGCCGTCGGCGGGAGCCTGTCCGGGCAGGAGTTCGACAAGGACATCTATATCCCCATCGACACCTTCGAGACCCGCATCGGCGACCTGATCATCCAGCGCAACCAGGGCGGCAGCACCTACGAGCGGGTCGAATTGAACCAGATCACCCTGCAGGTGAACGGGGCGGAGCACGTGATGCCCACCGCCGCCGTCGTCCGGGAAACGCTGGCCCTGTCCCACCCGCAGCGGGACTACGCCGTCGTCGTGCCGCAGGAATTGTTGGAACAGGCCGAGCAAATTAAAGATATCTTCAATATCGTGCTCGGCAGCATCGCGGCGATCAGTCTGGTGGTGGGCGGGATCGGCATCATGAACATCATGCTGGCGACCGTGACGGAGCGGACCCGGGAGATCGGCATCCGTCGGGCCCTGGGCGCCCGGCAGGGGGACATTTTGCAGCAGTTCCTCACGGAGACGATCGTGCTCAGCGGGGCCGGCGGGGTGGCGGGTATTTTATTGGGGATGTCCACGCCGCTGGCCTTCCGCGGCGTGAAGTGGGCGGTGCAGACCTTCGTGCTGGAGAGCAGCCCCGGCGACCGGGAGAACGCCGGCGGCGGCCCGCTGGGCGGGATGTTGACCGACCTCGAACCGCAGCTCGCCCTGTGGAGTTTGCCGGTGTCGTTTTTGATCAGCGTGGGGATCGGGGTGATCTTCGGCATCCTCCCCGCCCGCAACGCCGCCCGGCTGGACCCGATCGAAGCCCTGCGGCACGAGTAGGACGTGAGTCCGCCCCGGAGCGGCCGGGTCTCCGTGGGCAGTCCGGTCGTCGCTTGCGGTTTCGCGGCGCCGGTTCTTTCTGAACGCCGCGAAACCGCAAGCGGCCCCCGCCCCTCGAACCGCGTCCGGCGGATCGCTACGGTTCCCGCCCCCGTTTCCTTCGCACGTTCCGTCCCCGATGCCCGCCGTCCGCACGCGATTCGCCCCCAGCCCCACCGGCTACATGCATATTGGGGGCATGCGGACCGCCCTGTTCTGCTGGCTGCTGGCCGAACACGCCAAGCGGAGCGGGCAGGGGGGCACCTTCGTGCTGCGGGTCGACGACACCGACCGGGCCCGCAACCTCGACGCCGCCCTCGCCCCGATTCTCGACGCCTTCCGCTGGCTGGGGCTGGCATGGGACGAGGGGCCGGAGGTCGGCGGGCCGTTCGGGCCGTACTTCCAGTCGCAGCGGGGCGAGTTCTACGAGCTGGCCCTCAAAAAGCTGCTGGACAGCGGCGCCGCCTACCGGGACTTCAGCTCCCCCGAGGAGGTCGCCGCCGACCGCGAGGCGGCCCAAGCGGCGGGCAAACCGTACGTGACCAACCGGCGGTCGCTGGAACTGTCCGAGAACGAGGTCGCGGGGCTGGTCGAGGCGGGGCAGTCGCACGTCGTCCGGTTGAAGGTCCCCCGCGACCGCACGATCACGGTCACGGACGCAGTCCGCGGCGAGGTGAGCTGGGACGGCGCCCTGCTGCCGGACCCCGTGCTGGCCCGGGCGGACGGCAGCCCGCTGTACAATTTTGCCAGCGTCGTCGACGACGCGGCGATGCAGATCACCCACGTCGTCCGGGCGGAGGAGCACCTCTCCAACGTGCCGATCCAGACGTTGCTGTTCGAGGCGCTGGGCGAGCCGGTTCCCACGTTCGCCCATATCCCGTTCGTCACCGCCCCGGGCACCAACCGCAAGCTGAGCAAGCGGGACCTGGCGAAGTACCGCGACAACAAGTCCTTCCGCAAACTGTTCGACAGCGCCGCCGATCGCCTGCCGAAGCTCGGCCTGGAGCTGGGCGAGGACCTGAACCCGGTCATGGTGCGGTTCTACGAGGAGATGGGCTACCTGCCCGAAGCCCTCACCAACGCCCTGGCCCGGCTGGGGTGGAGCCTGGACGACCACACGGAGATCATGTCCCGCGACACCGTCGCGGAGAACTTCACCCTCGACCGCGTCGTCAAGAACCCGGCGGGGCTGGACCCGGACAAGCTGTTCTCCTTCCAGTCCGAATGGATGAGCCGCCGCCCGCGGGAGGACAAGGTACGGACCTGCACGGCGATCCTGCACCGGGCCGGCTACGCGAACGTCGACGTGGAGTACGTCGGCCGGGTGGTGGACGCTTTGGGGGACCGGCTGAAGCTCTACACGGACGTCCTGGACGTCACGTACCTGTTCGAGCCGGACGTGACTTACGACGACAAGGCCTTCCAGAAACGGATCGCCAAGGAGGGGGTGCCGGAGTTGCTGCGGGACTTCAAAACCGAACGGCTCGAACCGCTGACGGCGGAGAACTGGACGCCGGAGCGGTTGGAGGCGGAGCTGCAAAGCTTCTCCGAGGCTCGCGGGCAGGGGGTGGGTACGCTGATCCACGCCTGCCGCATCGCCGCCACGGGGCAGCCGGTCGGCCCGGGAGTGTACGACGTGCTGGCGCTGGTCGGCCGGGAGCGGTGTTTGGAACGGATCGACGCGGCGCTGACCCGGTCGGCGGCCTGAATCCGTTCTCGGCAGTCGAGGGGAGACTCCGCGCCCGAACCTGCGCCCGAACTCGCGCCCGAACCTGCGACAGGACGGCCGGGTCCGGCCCCTATCCGGGGTCCGGGCGACTTCCCTCTGGGTCGCCTCGCCCGCCCGCCCCACAATCCCGCCGTTCGACGCGTCGCCCCGACGCCTCCCTCCTTTGCCGCTCCCGGAGCTTCCCATGCCCCGCCACTACGCCCGACTGCACAACGCCTCCTCCGCCGCCCTGCTGGGCGCCGCGGTGATCCTGGTCGGTTGCGAGGAGGGCGCCGAGGACGTCAGCGCCGTGGACGGTCAGATGCAGATGAACGAGACCGACCTCGACGAGGCCGATCCCAATGAACTGCCCATCGGCATGGGCGAGGACGACGGCGAGATGGGCGAGAGCCGTCTGAACGACTCCACGCCCGAGCAGCCTGGCGTGAACGAGTACGACAGCGCCCCGCTGGCCCCCGGCGAGTGACCGTCCGTTCGTCAGCGTCTCCGCGTTGACCGATTGTAAAATCGTTGCAGCGGCGGCCGATGCCCCTCATAGTATGGAATCCGGATCCATGCCAGGACGACCGTCGTGAGAGATTCGCATGAACGGATCCCTGACGGACCGGTTTAGTCTGACATTTCCCCGGTTCACTAACTCTCCCCAATCCTCGCATGTTGACCACGCTCCGTTCCCGCCGGCTGCCCGGCATCGTTTCCTCCTTCGTTCTGTTGGGCAGCGTGATGTTGTTCGTCGGCTGCGACGCCGCGGAAGATGAGGGCGGGGCTGTGGGGAGCGGGGGAGCGGTCACAGAGGAGGTCGATGCGGAGGGGAACGTCGTCACCCCTGCGATAAGCGAAACGGAGTAGTCGTCCTCGACGCACGGGACGGTTGTTAACAACCCCCGAAGTTTAGAACGCCAAGAGGATTTATGTGTGGTCGCTGGCGTTGGTGCCGGCGACCTTCACTCCCAACGCGGCCCCGTCGCGGCCGACCGTCCGACTGTATTTGCAGCCCAGTCGGCCGCGGTCGACGGGGCAGGGGCCGGTCTTTTCGCCGGCACCATCGACACGGACCAGCGCCGAGTCGACGATCGCCGTCTCGTGCTCCAGCTCGCCGTCGCGGCGGAGCAGCCGCAGGAAGTCGAGGTGCACGCGGGCCCACACGCCCAACTCCTCCCACTCGATCAGCCGACAGCGGGCGGTTTCGCCGGAGCAGCCCATGTCGGGGGGCACGTCCCGCCAGCGGCAGCCGGTCGTCAGCACGTACCACAGAACCTTCAACACGACGCGGTTAGGCGTGCGGGGCCGTCCGCCGTCGGGGCCGGGCGGACGATCCGGGGGCAGGTGGTGGACGGCGACGGCGGCGAATTCCTCGGGCAGGCGGCGCTGGGCCATGGCGGGTCCTCAAGAGCTGGATTCAGCCCTTGTCGCGCAAATCCCATATAACGGTTCTCTGTCCGGTTCTAAAGGTTCCGTCGCTGCGAGACCCTTTCTTCGTCGGGCTGTCCCGTCGATGGGCCGGGCTTCGGTACTTCCCGCAACATCGCTGGCCCTCGATCGTGACGTTTTCAGCCGCTGGTCCGGACGGGCGAAGTTGACGCTCCGGTGCCCCTCATGGGAGCCGGAACGCTTTTCGTTGCGCTGGCCCCTTCTTGCCGCCCCGGCGACCGCATTCTACTGTAACGGTCCCGAGTCCCCCGCCCGAACGGACGTCGCCGGTGTTTCGCATCGTATCCTCCGCCGTCCTGTGCGGAGTCGCGTTCGCCGCGGCGGCCTCCCCGGCGCCCGCGGTCGCGAACGTCGCCGCCCAGCAGCCGGACGCCGCCACCAAGGCCGTCGTGCGGCGGGGACTGGACTACCTCGCCCGCACCCAGAGCCAACAGGGCTACTGGGCGGCGGGCAACGGCGGCTACCGGGCCGCGATGACGGCCCTCGCGGGCACCGCCCTGCTGGCGGAAGGGTCCACCACCACCCGCGGCCGCTACGCCCCGAACGTGCGGCGGGCAGTCGACTACCTGTTGAGCGTCTCCCGCGAGAACGGGCTGATCGGGTCGGAGTCCGACAGCCATTACACCTACGGCCACGGCTTCGGCATGCTGTTCCTCGCCCAGGTGTACGGCGAGGAGGAGGATCAGGAGCGCCGCACCGAATTGAAGGGCGTGTTGAACCGGGCCGTGAAGTTCACCATCGCCGCCCAGACCAGCCGCGGCGGTTGGGGATACGTCTCCGCGAAGGAGGGCAACGACTTCGACGAGGGCAGCACCTGCGTGACCCAGGTGCAGGGCCTGAGGGCCTGCCGCAACGCCGGCATCCCCGTGCCCAAGGACGTGATCGACCGGGCCAATAAATATATCCGCGACTGCATGACCCCCGAGGGCGGCGTGCAGTACAGCATCAAGGGCGGCGGGGCGAGGCCGGCCATTAGCGGGGCGGCGATCGCCTGCCTGTTCAGCGCCGGCGAGCAGGACGATCCCATGGCCCAAAAGCTGATGGAATACTGCGAGAAGAACATCTGGCCCGCCGACGGCGGCGCCAGCGCCGGCTACGGCGGCTACTGGCATTACAAGCACTTTTATTACGCCCAGGTCATGTACCGCGACCCGGAGCGCTGGCCGCAGTACCGCGACTTCCTCGCCGGTCAGATCCGCCCCAAGCAGACCACCGGCGGCCCCAACGACGGCGCCTTCGTCGACGGTCAGATCGGCCCCGCGTACGTCACCGCGATGAACTGCACCATCCTGCAGCTCGACAACGGCTTCCTGCCGATCTACCAACGCTGAGCGTGGCCGGGTCGCCGCCCGCGGCTCCGCAACGCCCGGCTCCGCAACGCCCGGCTCGCCCGCTGCGGAACTACGACCTCGTCGCGGGCGTCTACGACCTCGGCTGTCACGTCTATAGCGGCGGGGCGATCGCGGCGTCCAAGCGGGCGCACCTGCGGTTCGTGTCCGCCGGGGACCGGGTGCTGTATCTCGGCGTCGGAACCGGGGCCGAGGCCGTGGAGGCCTGTGCGAACGGGGCGGCGGTCACCGCGGTGGATCTCTCCCCGAAGATGCTCGCCCGGCTGCGGCGCCGGCTGGACGCGCGGGGGCTGGACGCGGAGCTGATCCTCGGCGACGCCCTCGCCCATCGGCGGAGCGGGCAGTACGACGCCGTCGTCGCCCATTACTTCTTCAATTTGTTCGAACCGGAGGCGATGCGGGCGGCGCTGCGGCAGGCGGCGGCGCTGCTCCGGCCGGGCGGACGGCTGATCGTCGCCGACCTCGCCCCGCCCCGCGGGGGCCGGCTGCGCCGGTTGCTCAATCACGCCTATTCCAAAGCGGCGACGGCGGCGTTTCTCGCGTTGCGTTTGGCCCCCTGGCGACCGAACTATCATTACGCCGCGGAATGCCGGGCTGTCGGACTCCAGGCGGAGGGAACGATTCCGTTCCGCTGGGCGGGCGCGGGGCCGATTTTCTTCGAAACGGTCGTCGCCCGCCGGCCGGATCGCCCCCCCACCAGGCCGCCGCCGACCCCCGGTCCCGCGGACCCGAACTGAGAACCCCCCGAGCGGATGTGAATACCCTTCTCGAAGCCCCCGCCCTCCGCTGCGAACCGGCCGAGACGGGCCGGGCGACCGCATTGCGCCGGTACGGCGACTTCACGCTGGCCTACAACGCCGCGACCCATCCCGGGATGCAGTATTTCACCGCCGGCGGGGACCTGGCGGACGGGTTCCTCGCGTATCGCACCGTCGGGCCGTACGCCTTCGTGCTGGGCGACCCGCTCGCCGGGGCGGACCGGCTGCCGGAGCTGGTGCGGGCCTTCACGGAGGAGCAGCGCAAGCCGGTGTTCGTGCAGGTCGGCGACCGCACCGCCCGGGCCCTGAGCGACCTGAACTATTTCGTCACCGATATGGGACCCGACCACCGGCTGGACCTGCCGGACTATTCGCTGTCCGGCAAGCCGAAGGAATGGCTGCGGTACGCGGCGAACTGGTGCGCCCGGCGGGACTACACGGTCGCGGAGGAGTCCGCGGCGGACGAACTGACGCCGGAGGAGGTGCGGGAGGTCTCCGAGGCGTGGCGGTCGACGCTGCCGCTGGGCACGCACGAGGTGACCTTCCTGAACCGCCCGCTGGTAGACGAACCGGAGCCGGACGTGCGGCGGTTCGTGCTGCGGGACGGCGACGGGACGGTGCAGAACTACGTCTTCTTCGACCCGCTGTACCGCGACGAGCGGACGATCGGCTACGTGACCTGCATCAAGCGGCGCCGGCCGGAGGCCCCCTCGCTGGGCGAGGCGGCGATCATGAAGCACGCCATCGAGGCGTTCAAAGAGGAGGACCGCGAGGTCCTGCGGCTGGGCCTGTCCCCGCTGGCCGGCGACGAATCGGGCGGGCGGGCGAACAACCCCCACCGGGAGAACAAACTGCTGGCGACGACCTTCGGCTTCGGGTTCCGGGCCGGCTGGATCAACAATAAAAAATACGCCCTGGCGAATCACGCGGAATATAAACGCCGCTTCCGCGGGGCGGAGGACCGCACGTACTACGCCGCCCGCACGTTCCTCAACACCGGGGCCATCCTGGCGCTGACCCGCATGATGGGGCTGCGCCGCTCCCTACTGGACTTCCGCCGCCCGCGGTGAGGACGGCTGGAGGAGATGTTGTGAGCCCGAAGCGCAAGCGAGGTTCGACTGCTCCGACCCTCACTTGCGCTTCGGGCTCACGAAAAATACGGCTCTAATCCTTCCGCATCTCTTCCGCGAAGCGGGCGACGGCGGCCTGGATCGCCCGGATCGAACGCAGCAGCACCGATTTAAAGTTCTCCGGCGGGTCGTGGAACGCCTCCACGGTGCACCACATGTTGTCCTTCACCCGGAACACCTTCGCCGCCTTCACCGCCCGGGTGACGTCGTGGGCCACCCGCACCGCCTGGGCCTTCTCCGGCAGGTCGTCCAGGCTCCAGAAATTGGCGAAGATCAGCCGGAAGAACTCCTCGTCCTCCTCCACGGTGATGATGTAGGTGCCGCCCTCGTGGCGGAAGAAGACGTCGCCGTCGTCGTCGATCTCCGCCCGGTAGCCCTCCTCCTCCAGAGAATCAACGTACATCTCGGCGCGCTGGCTGGCGTCCATCGCGGGGGCTTTCGATCGGGTCGCCGGGTGGGGAAGGGGGTGTTGCCGTGGGCGAAGGGACGACGGACCTAGATTACGACCGGGCGAGGGCGGCGGCGACCCGCTCGCTTTCGATCACCGCCCGGGGGGGGACGGCGTGGGGCGGGGCGGCGTCGGCCGGCGGAGCCCGGAACCAGGCGACCGCCTCCTTGGTCGCGTCCAGCAACTGACGGCTGCCCGGCGGGAAGCGTTCCGGCGCCGGGCCGAACCCGGGGGCGCCCTTCGGTCCGGCGGACTCCGCCCCCCGCAGGCCGACGACGGAACTCCGCGGCATCAGGCAGAGGCTCGCCTCCGCCGCCTTGAACAGCCCGAACCGACGCGGCCGCAGTTTGTCGCGGACCAGCAACACGTCGTCGCAGGGCGGCAACACGATCGGGGCGGCGTCCACCCAGGCGCACCAGGTACGGGCCGTGGCCGGCTCGCCGGGATCGCCCTTGCGGGGGTTCGGCAGGGCCGCCGCTCGGGCCAGCCGCAACTGCATCCGGGGGATGCCCGGGCCGTCCGGCGGCATGCGGTCCCGCCACTCGGCCCGGTGGGCGTTCCAGTCGTGGGCGGCGTCCAGCGCCGCGGCGGGCAGGGCGGGGGGCGCCTGCCCGCGGCCGGCGACCTGCCGGGCCGCCATCTCCGCGACCCGTTCCCACCCGTCGAGAAACGCCGTCGGATCGAACGGACCGGCGTCGCCGGTCTGGGGGTCCTCGGCGATCAGGTCGAATCGCGCGCACAGGGCGGCCAACTCCGCCGCGGCGGTGCGGGCGAAGAACCGCGGCACGAGCAGATCGATCGCGAAGGCCGCCACCGTGGGGTCCTCCGGGTTCGTGCCCCCCTCGCCGGCCGGGGCCAGATCGAGGGTGAACGTCACGCCGGTGTCGCCGTGCCCGTACCGCACGCCGGTCGGGGAACCGACGCCGGCCGCCTTCCCGAACAGATACGGCCCCCGGGCGGCGAGGTACGACCGCAGCGTCTCGACGCGCGGCGGCTCCCCGTCGGAGGACGCGTCGCTTGGCTTGAGGAACAGGTCGTAGCTCATGGGGGCATTCTTCCCGCCGCGGCGGCGGAATACACCCCCGGCGGTGAGCCGCTCTTTTCAAGAGAGCGGCTCACGGGAACGCGCTACGGCTGAACAGAGACGAACGCCCCGCGTTTGTTGCCGACGACCACGTCCGGCTTGCCGTCGCCGTTCACGTCGGCGACGTGCACCTGCGTGCCGACGCCACTGTTCGCGTCGATCCGGTGCGGGACGAACTTCGCCTCGCCCGATTTGGCGGAGCCGGAGGGGCGGGTCAGTTCGAACCAGTACAGCACCGGATCGCCGCCGGGGTCCTTATCGCCCTTCGGGCCGTGGGCCCAGAAGCGTTTGCCGGTGACGAGGTCCGTCAGGCCGTCGCCGTTCATGTCGGCGACGGCGAGGGCGTGCAGCTGGGAGAAGAGGACGGGCTCCCCGTCGGCGTCGGCGGCGGCGTTGTTCTGGTCGTCGCCCATGATTTCATGCTTCGTCCATTCCACCTGGCCGGCGTCCCCTTTGGTCTGCTCGAACCAGTCCAGGCCGTAGCCGTGGGCGTGCCGGCTGGCGACCACGTCGTTGTCGCCGTCGCCGTCCACGTCGAAGGCGTACAGCTGGGCGGCCTCGCCGGCGAACGGGTGCGGGTGTTCCTCCCACAGCGGGTCGCCCTCCAGATTCTCCGGCTGGCGGAGCCAGCCGTCCTTGGTGAGGAAGTCCTGGCGGCCGTCGCCGTCCACGTCGCCGACGCCCAGGCCGTGGGTGTACCGCTGGAGGCCCTGCTTCGGCTGGCTGATCGGGTGGAAGGCCCACGGCCGGCGGGGGTCCTCCGGGGCGGTGAAGTAGCCGTACATCATGTCCCGCTGGCCGATCACCTCCGGCGTCTCGTCGCCGACGACGTCCGCGAAGCCGGGCGATTCGTTGTCCACCACGGGGGTGAGCAGGTGGGTCTTCCACTGCCCGTCGTTGCGCCAGTCGCGGCCGTGGGCTTCGTCGTTTCCCCCCGCCTTGCCGGGGTTCTCGTGCCACAGGGCCGCCTTGCCGGGGAAGCCGATCGAGATCACGTCCGGGTAGCCGTCGTCGGTCAGGTCGGCGGCGAAGGTGAGGAACTCCTCGCTGTATCCCGTCGGGCTGACCGGCTGGCCGGCGTGGATCTGCCGGTGCTTCGTCCAGTCCGGGCCGAAGTAGACCATCGGGCCGACGATCACGTCGACGTGCCCGTCCTGATCGACGTCCGCGGCGGTGCCGCCCTCGGCGTAGAAGGTGTCCGTCAGGTGCCGCGTCGACCAGCCGACGGACGGGGCGGCGGCGGACTCCGGCGGGGCGTCGGCCGCCGGGGCGGTCAGCAGCAGAACGGCGAGCGGGGCGGCGAGCGGAACGGGCACGGGGGCGAACTCCGGGCGAGGCGAACGACGGAGGGAACGAGCGACGCAGCGGGCGCCGCGGGACACGCCCCCGAGCCTACCGGCCCCCGCGGGGCATTTCTTCGCCGACCGGCACGGCGCCTGCATGGGGGGCGACGCGTCGGACCGACCGGACGCGGGGTTTCTCAGGACCCCGCGGCCCCCCGTCCGGCCCGGCGGCGAGCGTTGTAAGAACGACCCTCGCCGACCCCGGATCCTGTCGATTCGACAATCCCTCGTTCGACGCCCGGTTCCGACACCCCGCACCTCATCCCCCGGCACGGACGCCGCTCACGATGACCACCTCCGCCCCGACCCACGGTCCCGCCGCCAACGGCTCCTCCCACGGCGCCCACGGGAGCCACAACGGTTCGTCCCACGGCGCCCACCACGGGGGCCCGTCGCAGGACGGGTCCGGGAACGGCTCCGCCGACGAGTTCCACCCGGAGTTCGGCGAGGGCCTCGACCCGGTGACCGGCAGCATCGCCGATTCCGTCGACCTCTGGCCGAACGGCGGCGGGTACGGCGCCTCCGCCCCCCGCTACGGCGGCGCGCACGCCCCGAACCAGCCCTTCGCCGGCCGCCCCGCCGGCCCGGCCCGGCCCGCTTCTGCCGCCTCCGTCTTCACCCCCCGCCCCCAAAGCTCCCGCGACCGGGCCGCCGAGCAGGCGGAGCAGTCCCGCGACCGCACCGGCGGCGCCGCGGACACCTGGGACATCCGCGAGGCCTTCCTGAACCTCGCCGCCGGTCGCCTGACCGACACTGCCCGCAACGACGCCGCCCGCGCGCACGCCTTCCTCACGCAGTTCGGCTTCGAGGCGGAGGACATCGCCAAGCTCCACTTCGGCCTCTACCCGGATCCGGCCGAGGTGGAGGAGTACCTGAAGCGCTGCGGCTTCGCCGAGGAGGCCGTGCGGAACAGCGGGCTGACCCGCGACCGCCGCGGCGATCGCCGCACCGACTGGGCCGGCTGTCTGGTCCTGCCGATCGACGACGAAACCGGCCGCTGCGTGGATCTGGCCGTCATCGATCCCACCCCCGGCCCGCACCGGGTGATGCAGGTCGGCCTGGTCCGCGGCGCGGACGAGAGCGGCGTGGTCGCCTACGGCCTGCGGAGCGCCCTGCAGGAGCAGCGCGGCGACCGCAAGGGCACGCTCACCCTCACCGAGGACCTGCTGGAAGCCTGCCTGCTGAACGCCCGCGGGTTCGGCCCGGTCGCGGCGATCGGCGGCGAGGGGAGCGCCTTCGTCGCCCGCCGCTGGGAGGAACTGGCCCGGCTGGGCATCGGCTCCGTCACGCTGGCCTTCCGCGAGGACGACGGCCGCCACGACGCCGTCCGCGACTGCCTCGTCCACGCCCTGCGGGCCCGCACCGCCCCGGAGGTGTACGTGCTCGAACCGACCGGCCCCGCCGACTGCGAAACCCTCGCCGAGACCGTCCGCGTGCACGGCGTCGCCGCCGCCGAGCGGCGGTTGGCCCACCGCTCGCTGGCCTTCCACGGGAAGGATTTCGGCGCCGCCCCCCGTCAGGGCGGGCTGCCCGACTGGGCGCACCGCGAACCGGCGCCGGCTCGTCCGGAAAGGGCGGCGCCCGCTCCCAAGCCGCAGCCGCGGTTCAACCGCACGCCGCAACCCCAGCCGCAGCGTGACTCGCTGGGCGACTTCCGCGAGCGGGTCCGGGCGGAACTGGCCCGCCTGCCGCACGGCGTCGAGCGCCGGGCCGCCGCGGAACTGTTCGCCGAGGTCGACGCCGCCCTCGCCGCCCGCGACTTCGACCGGGCCCGCGACCTGCTCTCCCGGGCCTTCGCCGTCACCCGCGCCGAGCGGGCCGAGAACGGCCGTTCCCGCTACACCGCCTACGGCGAAGCCGGCACCTGGGGCGAGGGCGCGAACCCGCACCGCGAGCCGTTGAACGACGAGTCCGGCCGCAGCTGGTTCTCCGCCCCCGGCCGCACCGACGGCCACGCCCGGGCCTGGGCCTTCGACGGCTACCGGGGCGAGGAACGGGACGCGACCTCCTGCACGCTCTCCACGATCCTGGACGAACTGTGCAACGCCGGCCGCGGGCCGGTGATCTGCGACCGGCTGCACGGCGAGACCGCCGCGGCGATTCGTCC